>NZ_JAUBTX010000001.1:179286-416167 GCF_036705185.1 Microcoleus sp. B4-D4
CAAAAATGACACCAATTGGTGACAAAAATCCTGAAACTGCCACCGAAGCAAAAATGACACCAATTGGTGACAAAAATTCGGAGACTGCCTACGACCATTACGAGGTTTACAAGCAACTGCTCGAAAACCGCCCGGTAACGGCTTTGCGGGATTTGTTGGATTTTGTGAGCGATCGCCCTGCCATCCCCATCGAAGAAGTCGAATCTGTAGCAGATGTTGTCAAGCGCTTCGCAACCGGCGGAATGTCCCTCGGCGCTTTGTCCCCGGAAGCCCACGAAACGCTAGCGATTGCGATGAACCGCATCGGTGGCAAATCGAACTCCGGCGAAGGCGGGGAAGATCCGGTGCGCTACAAAGTGCTCAACGATGTCAGCGAGGCGGGTTTCTCACAAACTCTACCTCACTTGAAAGGTTTGCAAAACGGCGATACAGCTTCTTCATCGATCAAACAAGTAGCTTCCGGGCGTTTCGGCGTGACTCCCGAGTACCTGATGAACGCCAAACAAATCGAAATCAAAATCGCACAAGGTGCGAAACCGGGTGAAGGCGGTCAATTGCCGGGGCCGAAAGTGAGCGAGTATATTGCTTATTTGCGCCGATCGAAACCGGGTGTCACTTTGATTTCGCCGCCTCCTCACCACGACATTTATTCGATCGAGGATTTGGCGCAGTTGATTTTTGATTTGCATCAAATCAATCCAAAAGCTGGAGTTTCGGTGAAGTTGGTGTCGGAAGTCGGCATCGGGACTGTAGCCGCCGGTGTTGCGAAGGCAAATGCTGATGTGATTCAAATTTCCGGTCACGATGGCGGTACCGGTGCGTCTCCACTGAGTTCGATCAAGCACGCAGGTTCTCCGTGGGAACTCGGTTTGACTGAAGTTCACCGGGTGTTGATGGAAAACAAGTTGCGCGATCGAGTTTTGCTGCGGGTTGACGGTGGCTTTAAAAGCGGCTGGGACGTGATTGTCGGTGCTTTGATGGGCGGCGAAGAGTACGGTTTTGGCACGGTGGCAATGATTGCTGAAGGCTGTATTATGGCTCGCGTTTGTCACATGAACAGTTGTCCCGTGGGCGTAACAACTCAACAGGAACATTTGCGGAAACGGTTCCCCGGAACGCCGGAGCACGTTGTTAATTTCTTCTATTTCGTAGCAGAAGAAGTGCGGAGTTTGTTGGCGAAATTGGGTTATAAGTCGATCGCAGATATTATCGGCCGCGCGGATTTGCTGACAATGCGCGAAGGGGTGCAATTAACTAAAACTCAAGCGATTAATTTGGATTGTTTGACTAAGTTACCTGATACTAAGGGCGATCGATCTTTCTTGATTCACGGCGACGTACACACCAACGGGCCAGTGTTGGATGACGATTTGCTCGCGGATGCTGAAATTCAAAGCGCGATCGCCAATCAAACCAGTGTTAGCAAGAGTGTAAAATTGGTGAATACCGATCGCACTGTGGGAGCACGTTTATCAGGTGCGATCGCCAAGCAATACGGTAACACCGGCTTTAGCGGTCAAATCACCCTCAACTGCACGGGTAGCGCGGGCCAAAGCTTCGGCGCATTCAATTTGCCGGGAATGACGCTGCAACTGTCAGGCCAAGCTAACGACTATGTTGGTAAGGGAATGCACGGTGGCGAAATTGCGATCGCACCGCCGGCTGGTGCGACTTACGATGCTTCGGAAAATGCGATCGTCGGTAACACTTGTTTGTACGGCGCAACGGGGGGAACTCTGTTGGCTGCGGGTAAAGCGGGCGAACGGTTTGCGGTTCGCAACTCAATGGCGAAAGCAGTCATTGAAGGTGCCGGCGATCACTGCTGCGAGTACATGACTGGCGGCGTAATTGTCGTGTTAGGAAAAGTCGGCCGCAACGTCGGCGCTGGAATGACTGGCGGCTTGGGTTATTTCCTCGATGAAGATGGGACTTTCCCGGCGCACGTCAACGGGGAGATTGTGAAGATGCAGCGGGTTTGTACGGCCGCTGGGGAGCTGCAATTGAAGGAGTTGATCGAGATGCAGCGCGATCGAACTGGCAGCAAAAAAGCCGCGAAGATTCTGGCAAATTGGTCGGAATATTTACCTAAATTCTGGCAAGTTGTGCCGCCGAGTGAAGCAAATTCACCGGAAGCTTCGGAACAAAAGATAGCTGTGGAAGCTTAATTTTGTGGCTGGTTAAATAGATGAGGGGCGACGCGAGTTGCCCCTTTTTTTGGATTCTTCCTTACTTACTATAGTAATCTTCACTCATTTTCTATGTATAGGTGTACTGATGGATTTTGGGGAAATCAAATTTATGTTCCTTTGTGAAAAACTCAAACAAAAATTTAATTATCTTAAAAAACTTACATAAATACCAATACTTTAGTAAAAAATTTTTAGATTGTAACCAAATATCTTCCACGGGATTCTGTTCGAGAGCATTGGGAGCAAATAAAATACAAGTGATGGATTAATCATCAGGTTATTTCTCACGATTAACTTCTGACAAATAATCTCTAAATTCTCCATATCTATGATAAATAGCTACATCCCAAATCAAGATAATTTTCCGCTCTTTGTATTTATTTTGTAAGTATTTTTTTATGAATTAAAATGTTGATTTTAAATCCCCAGATTTATAAACTTTAACATGGAATTGTTTGGTTTGATAATGAGCGTGCGCCAAAATAAGTTTGTCTATTTTTTTGATTGGTAATTGGGACTTCAATTCTTAGATCGGAGCGACCCCAAGCTTCGCCATTAATATCGCCATGAAGTAGATGACATTCATCTAAAAAAAATACTATTATTTCTCTAGATTCTATACCAACCTTGTTTTTGGCTAAAATATTGTTAATTTATTCCCTCTTTCTTTTACCAGTTCGGGTTCAGATTTGGGATTGATTTTCTGAGTTTTTTTCCAGATGATCTTCGCCAGAGATAAAAGTTCATAATAGCTCTGTTTAGATTTATAGCTAACACCAAATTCTCGCTCTAAATAAGTAACTCGCTCATCAAAATCCCAATATTCTTTATTCTTTAGCCCTTCGATTACTTCAGTTTTGTGTAGAGATGTTAAATATCCTTTTGACCCTTTATGCCCTAGTTTGATTCCTGCGATCCTTTGGTTTTAAATTGTTTTGTCCAATAACCAATAAAAAATTTACTTACACGCCATATTTTGCTAATTTCATGGTAGAGCTTACCTTTGATAGCTATCCTTACAGCTATTGCTCGCTTGAGTTCTCTTACAGTTCGATCGCTTTTAATGATAGATTCTAACGCCGCTCTTTCTTTTTCTTATCTTTCTGTGGCAGTTGTAAGTTATTAATCTTTTTATTGTCACAATCAATTATTGCATATAATTATAGCGGTTCTCACAAAAGTGAGGTATGCCCTATGCCCACGGAGGCCTATGCCCTATCCCGGATAGTACCTCATATGAGAGCTTGAAAGGCTATATATCATAATAAGTGTAGATAATGATTTAGGATTGCTAGAGTCTTAAACATTATCAGCGCCTAAACGAAACAAAGTCTTTTGATGTAAGGGTTTTAGACTTATTCAGCAAGCCCTATTTACTCGCTCCCCCTTGACAGATCAAGACAGTATCTACAAAATGCTAATGACCAATGACTACCCTTCGACTTCGCGATCGGCTAAAATGACTAATAACTACCCTTCGACTTCGCGAGCAGCTAAAATGACCACCATTCGACTTGCTTCGGCTCCCTTCGGCTTCGCGAGCGGGCAAGACGCTGGCTCACAAGTCGCGATCGGGCAAGATGACCAATGACTAATGACTTCTTCTATAACATTCGCAATTGACAACCATGCAAACTAGCGAAAACACCGTCAAAATTGTCCTCGCGCCGGGGAATTTGCGCCGCGTTCACCATATCGCTTTAAACGTGCGGGACATGAAAGCTTCCCGCTACTTTTACGGTACAATTCTCGGTTTGCACGAACTCGCAGGTGCAGAAATTCCCGCAAGTTTAACAGAAATGGTAGCAGCGGGTAAAGTGGCTAATTTCATCACCCCAGACGGGACTGTAATTGACTTATTTTGGCAGCCAGATTTGGAACCGCCAAACCCAAACCCGGAGAAAGCTTTTACTCGCGCCAACCACTTGGCTTTTGATATCGATCGCGATTTGTTCGATCGCGCGATCGAAGTGCTAAAATCTAATCAAATTGCGATCGACAGCGGCCCCGTCACGCGCGCTACAGGACGCGGCATTTACTTTTACGATCCCGACGGATTTATCATCGAAATCCGCTGCGATGCAGATTAAACGGTAGCTATCGGGTTGGCGGTGCGCTATCCACCCCCTACATTTACTAGATTTAGAGTTGTTTCACTTCCCTCTTTGCTAACAGGTTGCTTCGGCCAAGTAAATCTAAAAATTGCTCCTTCACCTTCCGCAGATTCCAGCGAAATAGTGCCCCCTTGGCCTTCCACAATCTTCTTCACCAGCGACAAACCAATACCAGTATTTTCAACTTTATCGCGAGCTTCCAAGGTCTGAAAAATCACAAAAACTTTATCGTGATATTGAGCAGCAATCCCCGGCCCGTCATCGGCCACTGAAAATTCGTAAAAATCATTTAACTCTCTAACGGATATGTTTACGTGACCGGATTCACTTCGATTGTGCTTGATAGCGTTGCTAATTAAATTAGCAAAAACCTGGTGCAACAGCAATTTTTCGGCGACAAAAGTTGGCATTCCCGGTTCAAATTTCACCTCAAATCCAGCCGGCGGTGCCAAGGAATCAATAATTTCTGCTAATAAGTTCTCAACTTTTACCGTTTCTGAAGCTACTTGAATGCGCCCGACGCGGGAATATTGCAGCAGTCCCTCAATCAATCCTTCCATCCTGTGAACTCTGCCGCGCAGCAGGTTCATTTGGTGCAGAGTATCCTCTGTCATCGAGTCGCTGAGGTCTTCTTCTATCCAACTGCTGAGATTTGCGATCGCCCTGAGTGGCGCTTTCAAATCGTGAGAAACTACATAAGCAAACTGGTCTAATTCTTGATTCCGCTTTCTCAAAACACTCGTCATTTTAGCCAGCGACTGCGCCGTCCAACTCAACTCTCTAGCGCGCAACTTGAGCGATTCCTCAGCTTGTTTGCGTTCCCTAATATCCTCTATCACACACATCAAAAATTGACGACCATTTTGTTCTCGCAGCAGCGAAACCGTCAAGTTTGCCCACACCAACTCTCTATCTTTGCGGACAAAGCGCTTTTCTACACAGTAATTATCAATTTCTCCTGCTAACAATTGGCGCAAAAATTCTAATTCCTTTGCCAAATCTTCCGGCAAAGTAATCTCATGATTTTTTTTCTCCATCAATTCTTGGCGGCTGTAGCCCAAAATTTCGCAAAGTTTTTGATTGACCAACATAAATTTGCCTTCTACACTGGTTTGAGCCATGCCGACTGCCGCTTGTTCAAAAGTATGGCGAAACCGCAGGGCACTTTCAGCTAAGGCAATTTCTGAACGTTTGCGATCGCTAATATCGTTGCTGATTTCCAAAATAGCCAGCGGTATATCTTGCTCGTCGCGCTGCAAAGTCCACCTGCTGGCCACCGTTATTTTTGTGCCGTCTTGCTTGGTTCGCACCAGTTCCCCTTGCCAAGAACCCTGCTCAAAAAGCATTTTTTGAATTTGCTCAAAAGGCTGCTTCCATTCAGTTTGCAAAAGCTCGTGAATATTTTTGCCTGTTGCTTCCGACTTCCGCCACCCGTAGAGCCACTTCGCCCCCAAATTCCAATAATAAATCTCCCCTTTCAAGTCTAGTACCGCGATCGTATCGTTCGCCAAATCAAGCATTTGCGCTTGCTTGCGGAGAGTTTCCTCAGTTTGTTTCCGTCCTCTGACATCGCGGCAAATCGCAATAAACAAGTGTTGATTTGCCAGACGCATTTCGCTGATGGCCAACTCCATCGGAAACTTGATTCCGTCGCTGCGAAGTCCTATTGTTTCTTGCTGGTAAGTTTTCAGCTTAGCATTGGGATTTAATGTAAAATATTCGATCGAATAATCTCCGGCGCTGCAGTGCGGTTGCGGTTGAGCTATCAGCCCGCGCAGGTTCGAGCCCATTGCGCGATCGGCACTTTTGCCAAAAATCTTTTCGGCAGCAGTATTAAAAGACTCAATATTTCCCCGTTCATCCAAAGTAATGATCGCGTCAGCCGCATTATCTACCACAGCTTGAATGCGAGTTTTGCTTTCTTCTAAGCCAGCTTCCCGCTTCTTCAATTCCTTCTCTAAACTATCAAATAAATACCAGCAAGCCACAGCACCCAAACAGCCGACAAGCAAACCACCTATTTGCAGGAAATTAGTTAAATCTCTCAACTCCCGTATTTGCCGCTCTTGAACGTTCTGGTAAGCTTTGTTTGCTTCACCAAACGCATCAATTTTATCGCGCAGCTTCTCCATCTTCAATTTGCCTATACCGAACACCTGATTTATTTCTGGCGACGGCACTCTTGTTGCCGAACTGTCGAGCTGCTTTAAAGTGTTTTGCAAGAAATTGATGTGTTCTTCGGTACTTTTTTTGATTTCTGCAAATTCCTGAGCTTGCGGTTGATTTTTCCCCACCATCAACTTGAGTTTAGCTAGCAGCGGAGGCAAATTATTTTTTGCTTCTAAATATGGTTCTAGAAATTCGCGCTGCTTCGTCAACCCGTAACCGCGAATTCCGGTTTCTGCATCCACCACCGTTGTTAACAAGCGGTTAGTTTCCTGAAGTATTTCCTTATTAGTATTTGCTTGCTTTCTGATTTGTATGGCACTCTCGCGGAGTCCTGAAATTGCGATCAGCGAGGCAAACATACCAATCAGGGGGATAGCAACGATGACCGTTCCCCGCTGGCGAATTGGTCGGTTTGTCCAGATCAGTTTGACGAAGCGATCGAGCAAATACTTCACGGATCTTCAAGGAGAAAGTTTGCTGGCAGTATATCGCTTTTTGGCAATTTATGCTATTGATTAAGTTGGTTTTTTTGTTGTGCGCGAACCCGGGCGTAACCGTGGAAACTAGATCCGGCCCGGGGCGATGGCTACCTGCTGAGAGTGACAACAGATTTTTTAGCCAGCTTTTTGAACGGAGGCAATGAGAAGGAAAGGCGTTTGTTCGGCAACGATATTGTAGGCGAAGCAGGAATTGTTGTTTCTGCTTTACCTGCGTTTTCGCTTTCGGCTTTTGCTTTCCAACTAGACTCTGTTGCGGAAGGGTTCTCAACTGTTGCGATTACAGTAGTCCACCTGCCTGTAGCGGGATCGCGATGACAAGTGAAAGGATTTGTGTTTAGCGGTTGACTGCAAGGTTTAATCGACATATAGATGCACTCCTTTGATTCTGATAACTTGCGCGCTGTTGAAGGCGGCATTGCTATGAAGCCTGTAGAGGCTGCTGTTGGAAGGCCCTTCGGATTCGGCAAAAGACACCTATGGTGTTTCTGCCTCCTTAAGCCTGTGAGAATTCCTGATTTCCTGTTAACTTTTGCCTTCTACTGGTTAGCGACCCTAGCATTATTTTTACCAAATTGTCTTTCTACAAGCAATCCCCCCTCAATCTGATTGAGGTGCGACTTTTGAATAATGCAGCGAGGCGCTAGATCCGGGCGACAGCACAAGTCTAGGATAATAAGATATTCTAAGCTGGGAACAAATATTATTGTGTGATGAGCAACAGAGGTCGATCGCGATCGGTGTCACAATTAACAGATTATGATAATTGGGGATAGGTCTTTAGGAATAGCTCATATAGCCTGTCTCAAAAAGCTCAGGATTTTAGATTTTAGATTTTCGATTGGGGGATTGAGGGATTGATACCTCATTTTTGTGAGAACTGCTAGATTAAGTGCGATCGATTACCACAACAAAAACGGTTCGTAGTGCGGACTTTATTGATTGCATTCAATCCACCGAACATGATATTATTAGGAGTTTGTCATTGAGAATCGGTTGACCAATGACCAATGACCAATGACCAATGACCAATGACCAATGACCAATGACCAATGACTAATGACCAATGACCAATGACTAATGACTAATCTCAACTTGTGCCTTTAATTTAACAGTAAAAGTAGAGCCGACATCCAACTGACTATCAAGACTAATATCGCCGCCCATCATCTGACAAAACAAGCGGCTAATCGTCAATCCCAAACCGGTGCCGCCGTACTTGCGAGTAGTCGAAGCATCGCCTTGCACAAAAGGTTGAAACAAACTCTGCTGCTGCCCGACCGACATTCCAATGCCCGTATCAGATACCTGCAAATAAACCCAATCGCTGCCCCCTGCTGGTTCCCTAGTCGCACTCAGCAGCACAGTTCCACCTTCGGTAAACTTCAAGGCATTCGAGAGCAAATTGAAGAGAATTTGCCGGACTTTAGTTAAATCTGCGTACATGACTCCCAAATTCGGAGAGTAAGAAACTTGCAATTGATTGTGATTTTTTTCCACTAAAGGGTGCAAAGTTGCAACGACTTCTTCTATTAAATTACCGATGTCAAATTCTTCTAAATAAAGCTCCATCCGACCTGCTTCTATCTTAGAAAGGTCGAGAATGTCGTTAATTAAAGTCAGCAAGTGTTTGCCTGCGTTACGAATTTTTTGGGTATCGGGAATGATGTTTTTTAGTCCCGATTCGAGTGCTTCTTCTTGTAGCATTTCGCTGTAACCGATAATGGCGTTGAGCGGTGTTCGCAGCTCGTGGCTCATATTGGCTAAAAAAGTGCTTTTAGCTCTGGAAGCTGCTTCAGCTTTGTGTAAGGCTTCTTGCAAGGCTATTTCGGCTCTTTTGCGCTCGGCAATTTCGATGCGGAGCAGTTTGTTGGCGGCGGTGAGTTGAGCGGTGCGCTGATCGACGGTCATTTCTAGCTGGGCTTTGGCTTTGGAAAGTGCTTCCTGAGCGCGCTGGCGTTCAAATCCTTCGATCGCCAGCGCGACCAAATTTGCTAAAGAATCGGCGAAGGTTCGTTCCTCCAGAGCCCACTGGCGGGGCGCGCCGTGTTCCAAGGAGAGGATGCCTACGATCTGACCGCCGAGCCTGATTGCTACGTTTAATATGGATGAATTTGGTTTGCTCTGATTCGGTAGCGCGGCGGAGTGTTGGGCTACCGGAGATGAGTGGCACAAATTTGTGGCGATCGAGTTTGAAGTGTTGGGCGCAGTTTTTAATGCTTTGTCCTCAGCTAAGTTTTCGCCCGGTGCGTCGCCTTCGACATCATCTAAGATTGATGAAAGTTGTAAATCGCTTGTCGCCGATAGGGGCTGGCGGCTCAAATGATTCTCGCTGGTGCGATCGTACAGGTCGAGACAAACTAATCTGAGGTTGGAGATTTTAAATTTAGAATGATTGACCAAATCTGGGTTTTCTTCTCGGGCGGCGGTTTCTGGATCGAGTGATTCTGTTTGGCTGCGGGCGATCGCTCTGTTGATAAAATTTAGCTGGGGTTCGATCGAATAGCGACTGCCAAATCTGAGATGGTTGTAAAGCCAGACGCTGACTTTTTCCACCTCCAAAGTGCGGGCTGCAGCCTCGGTAATTTCGCGAATTCCCACATTCAGCGCACCGCTGTTGAAAGTCCTCTGCCGGCCTAGCTGCAACAAAGCCAGACTCTGGCGGCGGAGACGCTTTTCGCTCTCTTTGAGGGTTTGTTCTGCTTCCTTGCGCTGGGTGAGGTCGTACAAGGCGCACAATGCTGTCTGTTGACCGTTAAACAGCAGGGACTCAACGGAGATTGTGGCCCAGAAGGGAGTACCGTCTGACTTTTTGCAGTGGAGTTCGTAGTTTTGGAGGTATCCGTTTTTGGCGAGGGCTTCTAGTACCTTTGGGCGATCGTCCGGGTTTAAATAAAAGTCTGGGGTGCTGCTGCCGATCAATTTTTCTAGGGGTATGTTCAGCAGAGAAGCCAATTGAGAATTCGCATACATAATTAAGCCGTCACCGAGGCGAGAAACCAATACCGGAACGGGAGTTGTTGAGGCGATCGCCCGAAACTGCTCTTCGCTCGATCGCAGCGCCACATCAGCTTTAGAGAGCAATTGAGCGTCCATCGTGTCCGAATGTTCGGTGGTAGTCTCCAGCAAAATTTCTAGGTCAGCTTTTTCGCGCTTCAAGTTTTCAAGTTCCGCACTCAGCCGCTGAACGTCCAAAAGTAGCTGTTCTCTCGATGGTTCTTCCTGCATGGCAATTGACAATTGGTATTTTTTAGTTGGGTCGGAAGTTTTTTAAGGTTTGGTGCTAGCTTAACTATGACTGATGATCATTCACTGGAGTCTCCCGATCTCGGTTCTCGGACTTGGGGTGGGACTCACATAGAGCTTTTGCGATTTACTATTCCAATTGTAAGTGCAAGGAAGGGATCGGCCGCTGTAATTTTTTCAGGAATTTTCCCCGCCAGGGTATTTGTTTAGAGCCTTTTAGGGTTATTTGAATATTTTTTTGCTGGCGCACTTCGATCGCAAATTTTGAGAGGATGTTAATTCCCGAAATATTTAAGAATTCTGGCTTTGGTAAGTCTAAAGCAATCGTGTTTGGCGAGGAGTCAGCAACGAACTTGAGCAGCATGGGCGATCGGCGCGTATTCTTGGGTCTGTCTGAGCCGGAACGAGCCGCAGCAGGTGATTGTTTGGGCAGCGCGATCGTACTCGATGCTATAATCTTTAACCTGAATCTCCATAATTCAGTTGCCGGTTGTGAACGGTAAAGAAGTTGTGGCTGCGTTAGCCAGCCACCCGTAGGTCAGGCTGGAGCGATCGAATTTCTGCCTAAATGTGGCCCAATGCCTTAGTTGGTGTAACTTGCACTGCATCTACTGCCAACTCTACCATTGCGGCCGGGCTTTTATGAGTTATTTGGCGATCGATCTGTTGCAAGTTGTGGAAGTTGACGAGACCAGCTTTTGCTGAAATTCCGAGTTATCAATTCAGTTTGTTTTTTCGGTTTGCTATTGACAAAATCCCCAAAATGTGAGAGAAATTTCACATCTAGCATCTCAGTGAGTTGGAGAATATTTAATGGCAATTTCTGAAATTACAGAAAAGCTTTTGGCTGCTAAAAAAGCTAAAGGAATTAGTTTGGCAGAATTGGAAAAACTTTTGGATCGCGACGAAGTTTGGATTGCTGCGGTTATTTACCGTCAAGCTACGGCATCGATCGATGAAGCAGAGAAAATTGCCTCAGCCTTGGGACTGTCGGGCGAGATGGCTGCGGTGCTGACCGAACCTCCGTTAAAAGGTTCTTTGGATGCTGCTGTTCCGGTAGATCCGTTGATTTATCGCTTCTATGAAATCATGCAGGTGTACGGAATGCCGCTCAAAGCAGTAATCCACGAAAAATTTGGTGACGGGATTATGAGCGCGATCGACTTTACTATGGATGTCGAGAAAGAAGCAGACCCAAAAGGCGATCGAGTAAAAATAATTATGTCAGGCAAATTTTTGCCCTACAAAAAATGGTAAGCCCGTGCCGCTTTGCCCGAAAGTGAAAATTTAAAATTTAAAATATGGTCGCAGGGCTGACGACTAATGACCGTGCCTCAAAAGTGCTAACTTAGAAATAGAGACCGCGAAGCTTGACCAGGCAAAAATTGAGACTAGCCCCTGACTTAACTCGTGTATATCCCCAAGTTTTAGACCAAGGTTCAACTTCAAAAATTTATTTGTGGAGTAAATCTCAAATCTCAAATCTCAAACTCGTACGCTCGCGAAGCCGAAGTATCTCAAATCGACAGACTGGCTTGGGTGTTCTTTCGGGAAATTTTTCTAGGGCAAAGATATCGCTCCCGCCGCAACTTCCCCAGTCAAAACAAGCAACCGCAACCGTAAAGTAAGAGGCAAATATGTCAAAGTATGACTCCAATCTCAGATGCTCCTTTTGCGGCAAGTCGCAGGAGTACGTCCGCAAGTTAATAGCTGGGCCCGGCGTGTACATTTGCGATGAATGCGTGGAACTGTGCAATGAAATTTTAGAGGAAGAATTTTTTGACTCTAGCAAAACAATTGGTCAACAGATTCCTCAATCAGAGGTGCGAGAGTCTCAGGGACAAGGAACGCGACGCCCGAGTCGATCGAACAAATCTAAAATTGTCTTAGCCCAAATTCCCAAACCCACAGACATTAAACAGCATTTAGACAACCACGTCATCGGCCAGCACTCAGCCAAAAAAGTCCTTTCTGTCGCAGTTTACAACCATTACAAGCGCTTGAGCGCCGACCAAGCCAAAGACAGCGGCAAATCTTCCCCCGACGGCGATGTCGAACTGCAAAAATCCAACATCCTGCTAGTCGGGCCCACAGGTTGCGGTAAAACTTTGTTAGCGCAGAGTTTGGCACAAATGCTCGAAGTTCCTTTTGCGGTAGCCGACGCAACAACGCTAACAGAAGCTGGATATGTTGGCGACGATGTAGAAAATATCTTGCTGCGGCTGTTGCAAATGTCGGATTTTGATGTCGAATCAGCACAGCGCGGGATTATTTATATTGACGAAATTGACAAGATTGCTCGCAAAAGCGAAAACACTTCGATTACCAGAGATGTATCGGGAGAAGGAGTGCAGCAAGCGCTGCTGAAAATGTTGGAAGGAACGGTGGTTAATGTTCCCCCGCAAGGCGGCCGCAAACATCCTTACCAAGATTTTATTCAAGTTGACACTAGCAAGATTCTATTTATTTGCGGCGGTGCTTTTGTCGGTTTGGAAAAAATAGTCGATCAGCGTTTGGGTAAAAAATCCTTGGGCTTTATTCAGCCAACTGAAAGTGACAGCAACTCGACACTGGCTGCGAAGGATAAGCGGGCTGTTGATATTTTGCAACAGGTACAGCCGGACGATTTAGTTAAGTTTGGTTTGATTCCTGAGTTTGTCGGGCGGATTCCGGTGGTGACGGTGATTTCGCCGCTGGATGAAGCGGCGTTGATGCAGATTTTGACTGAGCCCCGGAATGCGCTGGTGAAGCAGTATCAAAAGCTGTTGAAGATGGACAGTGTGGAGTTGGAATTTGAGCCGGATGCGCTGCGGGCGATCGCCCAGGAGGCCTATCGGCGCAAAACCGGCGCGAGAGCTCTCCGCAGCATTTTAGAGGAGTTAATGCTGGATGTGATGTACGAGTTGCCTTCTCGTAAGGATGTTGCTAACTGTATGATTACCAAGGAAATGGTCGAGAAGCGATCGACTGCGGAATTGCTGTGGCATCCCGCATGGCGGAAGCACGAAACAGCTTAATTTGAAGGGTGGGCAATGCCCACCTTGTTTTTTAAGGTAATATAAATCATACCAAATCAATTAGCATCGGAATTATCGATCTCTTTCTTCTCTTCCTCTGCGTTCTCTGTGGCCTCTGCGGTTAAATCATTCCGATGCAACAATTGATATCACTCGACGATTGAAATCGCTTCATACTTATTTCTGACTCAATATTGCCAAAAACTCCTGCACAACTAAATCGGGTTGTTGGCTGCATCGGGTTGAATCGTAATGCTTGATAAGACTGATTCCGGAATCTATTAAAAGCCCGCACATTTCATCTTCTGTTGCGTTTCGATCGGATGATTCGCTGTCAATTTTCAGCATTCCTAGCTTGTTTTGGTGGAATATCAGAAAGTCAGCTTCTTGGTTTTGTCTCCCTTCCGGTGTGGCGAGTCGGAGTTGGGAGTTGGGGATGAAGAGTGTGGAAGTGCGATCGAGAATTTCGGCTATTTTCACTTGTGCGTCGCAGTGAAAACAAAAACCGTTCCAGTCAATTTCTTTATTTGAGTTAGATAATTCAGTTTCATTATTAGAAGTTATTTTATCTAAATCAGCTTGAACATAATCAGCTTCATTCAAGTTTGCGAATAATCTAGCGCCGCTGAGATTTGCACCGCTGAGATTTGCACCGCTGAGGTTAACTTCGATGGTCAGATTGCGCTGTAAATTCACTTGACTTCGCCGTAGATATCGCTTTAATACAGATTTAAGATTATCTTTTTTAACTTTTTCGTCTAGTGCTTTTGAAAGTAGTTTCCACAGTTTAGCACCAGCATCTTTGATATAATCGTATTCATAGCCTGCGGTTTTAGCAATTTCTATATAAGACTGCCCTTCCCAGGATTGACGAAACACTATTTCTTGAACTTTGTTGAGGCGATCGTAGTTGAGGGCTGTTTCTGCGATCGTGATGGCTTCGTCAACGGTCATGTGTGAAAGTCCCTTACTAGCGGAGCGTTAAGGTAGGCTTAGTATAGATTGTACCGCAACCGACGCTTAATATTACTTTTTCATTACTATTTTATTACTTTTTATTACTGTTGAACCTGATATAGAGTTGCTATTCTATCTCTAGAGCCACAGGGATATGAAGGGCCAAGCACTAAGATGCCGTCCCCATGACTTCATATATGGAGGGAGCAAGTTAATTCTGATTAGCTGGTGGGTTCACAATTTTTTTGAAAGGGGGAAGGATGGCTGCAAATATATCACCACAAAATACTGACAGACCTATTTGGGATGACACCCAGATATATATTACCAAAAACACAGTTAAATTTGGTTCAGAGATATATCAATTTCGCAACGTAACAGGTTTTGGCATATCCCCAGTTAAGACTGAAAAATTTCCAATCCAATGGATTTTGGGATTGTTTGTCATTGGACTTGTGGTAGCTAGTTATTTTAATAAGCCTGAACTTAGAGCGGGAGGAATAATTATGGCAATAGTAGCAATTATCCAGTTAATTCTAAATACTTTTATGCCCGAAAAATACGGCCTTAAGTTATACCTGAATTCCGGTTCTCCTTTGCCCATATTTGTAACCACCGATATGAAAGGACTAGAAAAAGTAGTTTACGTCTTGTACAACTTCATGGAAAGTAATGCAGAAGGTAGTTATGTAGTCTATTCAAGCGACCGATCTATCCGAATAGAAGGAAGTGTTGGAGGTTCTGTCACAGCAGGTGATATTGGAGGCAGTTCATCAAGTCAAGTTGGAAGAGATGTCTCGCGAAACGACTAGAAATAACGGTGTTATCCAAAAAAAAAATTAATTAGGAGGGAATAATGGAAGATAAACAAGGTAAAGTTCAAGTCGGAGGAAGTGTTGGAGGTTCTGTTAACGCTGGTGATGTTGCAGGTAGTTCATCAAGTCACGTTGGAGGAAATGTTTCATTCGCTATAAACGAGTTACCTTCATCGTCTGAAGCCGATAAACCCGGAATCAAAGAATTACTGACGCAGCTAGAAGCAGCAATTAAAGCCGATCCAAACTTGAGTGAAATTGACAGAAATGACGCTTTAGATCAAGTAAAAGATTTAGCTGAAGCTGCTCAAAATCCTAATGATGGGGGAATGAAGGAGAAAGCTGCAAAAGCAGGTAGGATGCTTGGACGTATTATCTCTGGGATACCAACAGCAACCCAATTAGTAGAATCGTGTAGCAAGTTACTACCATTGATTACTAAAGCGTTTGGGTTTTAGTAAGGATCGCCTTTCAGCAAACATCTTAATAATTACGATCGCCCTTCTTCTTCTCAGCATTCTCTGACAAAGGGCGATCGAGCTTATTAGTTCACCTTCTAAATAGTCTTTAACTGAAACATCAGGAGAATTTTTGCTGGCAATCATTAGGTTTTTCTCAACTTTTACAGGCAGACTTTTCAAATCTCATAATGTTTCCGAGATTCTACTTGTTCTCCCCGTCTCGCGTTGCGCGGACTTTGTTTGTGTAGACGCGATTTCCAATCGCCCCGAAATTAGTGGTTTTAATATCACCCTCACTCCTCAGATTCAGATTCAAAATCCACGCGATCGTAAATATCACCCAACCGCATCTCAAACTCCACACAACTCAATTGTAATACCGTATCAGCACCATCATACTCAGACAAGACCCACTTATTATCATCCGTCTTGCAAAAATGTTCAACGTGCATCTCGTATTGATCGATCAAAACATACTCTCGAAAACTAGGAATAGAACGGAAAAGCTTAAACTTGCCGCCCCTGTCATAATCCTCCGTCGATGGCGATAAAACCTCAGCCACCATCACCGCATTAGTAATCGTATCTTTCCTACCCTCAGCAAACTCCAATTTCCCCGCCACCAACATTACATCAGGATAAGTATAAACCCGCTTCGACGGTATCCACAAACGCAAATCGTTGATAAATACTCGATACGGTTGTCCTTTCGTAGCAAAATTTAGTGTACCGCTCAAATTAAGAGCTATTTGATTGTGATTTGGTGTTCCGCCTGTCATAGGGATTATCCTGCCATCCTGATATTCACTTCTAAATTCTGCGATTTCTTCCAGTTTTAAATACTCTTCAGGAGAGTAATAAGTATTTACTTTTTTCTCAACTTTTTCCTCAACTACTTGTTCGCGGATTTCTGTTAATGCAGTCATAGTACATCCTCGGACTATCGTACTTACAATTATACAGGAATTCAATCCTTAAAAAATTGGAATGTCAGGACTAAAATCCTTGCTAAGAACGGGGTTGATTTATGTGTGTAGATATTAAAACTTGCTTTTACCAAGATAACTTTTTTGGAAAAGGGCGCCAAGTGCGGTATGATGTGAAATTGCGATCGGTTCTAGCGGGGAGCAGCCGCTAGAGGAAACGGGGAAAGTTCGGTGCAAGTCCGGCGCTGTCCCGCAACTGTAATGAAACCCTTGTGGTTTATAAAGTCAGAATGCCCGCCGATATCTAACTCACTTTTGAACGCATCTGCGAGGTACGGATGATGGATGGAATTAATGCTGCTGTACGCACAAAGCACAGTCTGTTTGTTTGTACTGCTTGCGCTAGTATTTGGAAAGACGGCAAGCGCGAAGGCAAAAGCGGCGGCCAACAATTTATGGAAGATTTATCGAAACTTGCTAAAGATTGGGAGTTTTGCGATCGATTTGAGATTCAAGAAGTTGAGTGCATGAGTGCTTGCAGTCACTCTTGTGCGGTGTCTTTTGCTGCTGTGGGAAAGTACACTTATCTATTTGGTGATTTGCCTGCAAATGAGCCGGAAAGCATCGAGGCTGTACTGGAATGCGCGGGTCAATACTATGCTAAACCGGATGGTTTGTTGCCTTGGTCAGAGCGTCCTCAAGCTCTGAAAAAAGGCGTTTTGGCTAAAATTCCGCCGCTGCCTAATTAGAGCCTTTTCTCGTTACCAGGCTCTGCTTATTGGTGACAACTTAACGTCAAGCCGACCGGATCTCTTGTTTTTATGCGAAGTCTAGATCCCCCCTAACCCCCCTTAATAAGGGGGGGACAAGAAATATGCTCAAAGTCCCCCTTCTTAAGGGGGATTTAGGGGGATCTAGACTTCGCATAAAAACGACATTTATTGTGGGTTTTAGTCTTAAATTCTCACCTATGGGCAGAGCCTGGGAACGAAAGATCCCATCACAAAACAAAAAACAAAATTATCAATGCACAAAATTCCTGTTACGGTTATCACTGGTTTTCTCGGTAGCGGCAAAACTACCTTAATTCGCCATTTGTTGCAAAACAATCAAGGCCGCCGCATTGCTGTTCTGGTTAACGAATTTGGCGAGATTGGAATTGACGGAGAGTTGCTGCGCGATTGCCAAGTTTGCGATGAAGAAGAAACTGTCAGCAGCAATATTGTTGAACTGACAAATGGTTGTCTTTGCTGCACTGTTCAAGAGGAATTCTTGCCGACTATGCAGGAGTTATTGAAGCGCAAAGACCAAATTGATTGTATCTTGATTGAGACTTCTGGCTTGGCACTTCCTAAGCCTTTGATTCAAGCTTTTCGCTGGCCGGAAATTCGCACTGGCGCTACTGTAGACGGTGTGGTTGCTGTTGTTGATTGCGAAGCTATTGCTAGCGGTAATTTTGTCGGTGATATCGATGCTTTGATGGCGCAGCGGCAGGCTGATGATAGTTTGGATCACGAAACTCCGATCGAGGAATTGTTTGAAGACCAGTTGGCCTGTGCTGATATGGTACTGTTAACGAAGGTCGATCGCGTGGATGCGGAAACTCAACAGAAAGTTCAAACCTGGTTGCAGCAAGAGTTGCGCCCGAGTGTGAAAATTGTTCCGTCTAAGGGTGGCGAAATTAACCCTGATGTGCTGTTGGGATTTAATGCGGCGGTTGAGGATGATTTGGAGTCCCGCCCGAGTCACCACGACACGGAGGAGGAACACGAGCACGATGATGATATTAACTCGACTTTCTTTGTTTCCGATCGCGAATTTGAACCCGAAGCTTTGGTGAAAAAGCTGAAAGCCTTGATGCAGCAAGAAGAAATCTATCGGATTAAAGGGTTTGTGGCGGTTCCCAAGAAGCCGATGCGGATGGTGTTGCAAGGTGTGGGCGATCGTATAGAATATTTTTACGATCGCCCTTGGCAACCTTCCGAACTCCGTCAAACCAAATTAGTGCTGATCGGAAGAGAGTTAGAGCGCGATCGAATTGCAGCTATAATTAGCAGTTAATTATCCGAAATTCTTAGTCATATCGCGTGCGAACGATCTCACTACAAACGGTTCGCAGTGCGGATTTCAGTCCGCTTTATGCTGTGGACACTTACAGAGGCACCCGCTAACAACTTCGATGGCGGTTAATAATAATCGCCCGCGATATCAGCATCAACAACGATTCGATCCAAACACAAACAATTGAAAATTTAGTCTTGACAAAATGCTAGATTACGATAACATTTTAGTCAAGGACTGAATTCCTCACTACTAACCCATTTTATCGCAGGTTTGCTGCACTATCCTTAAGGGCGATCGACAATTATGAACAAACAGCAATTTCTCGAACAACTCAACAGCATTCTCGACCAAAATCACCTGCTGAAACACCCATTCTACCAAATGTGGAACGAAGGCAAACTAGACATCGCAATGCTGCAAGAATACGCACAAGAATACTACCTGCAAGTCCACAACTTCCCCACCTACGTCAGCGCTACCCACGCCGCCTGCGACGACATCAAAATTCGTCAAATGCTCCTCGAAAACCTGATAGAAGAAGAGAGAGGCGCTGCTAATCACCCCGAACTGTGGCTGCGCTTTGCCGAAGGTTTGGGTTTAGACAGAAACGCAGTTCTCGAACGCGAACACTTAGAAAAAACCACCGAATCCGTCCGCATTCTCAAAGACTTAGCCCGCAGCGAATCTCCCGCCAAAGGTTTAGCCGCCCTCTACGCTTACGAAGCACAAATCCCCGAAGTTTCCACCACCAAAATCGCTGGTTTAAAGGAATTTTACGGCATCGATTCACAAGCAGCTTTATCTTTCTTTCAAGTTCACGAAAAAGCCGACGAGTTCCACTCCGAAGCCACTCGCGAAGCTTTGTTACAGGTTTGTGAAACTGAAGAAGCACAACAGGAAGCGCTGTTAGCTGCTGAGAAAGCAACTTCTGCTCTTAATTTACTGCTTGATGGGGTTTACGAAACCTTTTGTCAAGCTAAGTAAGCTTCAGTTGACTGTTGACTGTTGACTGTTGACTGTTGCTTTCTGGTAAAAAACGCATCTTTGCAGGGCGGGTTTAGCTAGTGATTTTGACACTCGCAAACAATCATAAAAAACCCGCCCACCCTCGCTTTGTTCATCTCTTGAAACTATCTGCGTCGCTCTGGCTTAATCTGCCTTATATTAAATCCTCTCTTCATCGGAATAGTAAATTCAGGCGTCGCTTAATCAGGGTATGAAAAAAATAAATTGAAAATTTAGAAGTTTTGTGGATTCTGGTTTCTATGACTTGCATATTTAGCCTTTCATACCGTAAATCAGCAACGCCCTACAGTACACAATTTCTAACCAAACTAACGCGAACTAACCAGGGTTCGCCCGTTATCGCATCCTACACGCGAAAAACAACTGCTGCCCGTTAGTTGCAGTAGCACTACATCGCTGCTAACCTCAACCCTGTTGGCAAGAAACTTCTTCTTAACAATCCAGGCGACACCAGCACTACATCGCTGCTAACCTCAACCCTGTTGGCAAGAAACTTCTTCTTGACAATCCAGGCGACACCAGCACTACATCGCTGCTAACCTCAACCCTGTTGGCAAGAAACTTCTTCTTGACAATTTAGGCGACACCAGCGCTTACAGCCGCGTTCACGCCCGCTACCACCCGGTTTTTCGCAATATAGTTGAAAAATACGGTTACGATTAAGCGTCAGAGGGCGTGAATTCAGGATTAGCTATCTTGACTCGATTTCGTGGGACTTCGACCAAATTAATCGCTGCGTTCAAGTCCCGATTCAGCAACAAACTGCAACACTCACATATACGGTAGATTCTTCGCATCACTCAGAATCACAAGTATTTAAATCGATCGCCCAATGTGAAGTTTTCTCTCTGCAACCGATCGCAAATTTGCACTTTTTCAACCGCCAAATATTGCTGAAACTCCGGTTTCTCCAAACCGCTGCGCCACATCACCAGAGCATCTTCTCCAGTATCTTCGTAGTATCGTTTCCGCCGTCCGGCTTCTTTAAATCCAAATTTTTTGTACAGCGCCACTGCCGCCAAATTCGAGTCCCGCACTTCTAAAGTCGATCGCTCCAATTGCCTGTCGCAAGCCGATTTTAGCAGCGCCCAAAGCAGAGCTTGCCCGAAACCCTGCCCTTGAAACTGAGGATGAATTGCCAGCATAATAATGTGAGCTTCTTCTAAAATTGCCCACAGACAACCCAAACCGATGAGAGTTGGGGGAATCTGTAGGGGCGGTGGATGGTGCGTGCCCGCCCGGTTTTGACTTGATTCAGAGTCCTCAATTTCCCATGTCCACAAACCCAGTAAATCGCTGTTAGGACTGTCTAATTCGCGCCTGTAGCCTTCGATCGTCCAAAGTCCGCCAAAACAAAGGCGATCGAGTTCGACCGCACTGTTGAGGTGTTCGGTGGCGATCTGTTTAATTTCTAGAAAACGCACGGCAGTAAATTGTACACTAGAAAATAAAGTAGCGATTAGTTTTTTTTTGCTATTGTCGAGTAATTGCTAATCAGTCTCCTAACATTAGTCTACAGCAGCGACTGTTCGCTGCCGGCTGAGGACTGCTGACACATGAATAATCACCAAGGATAGTTATTGCGCCGATGGTATCTACTCAATCTCTGAGGGCGGAATCTGGACTTCAGTACCTGTCTGAGTCTCAAGAGGCTCTCTCAAGCCGATCGCCCAATCAAGAACTTTTACCGCTGACAGCCCGCGTTAACAGCCGAGACCGGCTGGAAATCGGAGGCTGCGAAGTGACAGCTTTGGTGGAGCAATTTGGCTCGCCACTGTACATTTTAGACGAAGAAACGCTGCGGGCGGCTTGCACGCAGTACCGGGATGCTTTTGGGCGTTACTATCCGGGCGAAACTCAAGTGCTCTATGCTTCTAAGGCTTGGAGTTGTTTGGCGGTTTGCGCGATCGCAGCTTCCGAAGGTTTAGGAATAGATGTAGTATCTGCAGGGGAAATTTACACTGCACTGCAAGCTGGCGTTAGCCATGACAAAATCTATTTCCACGGTAACAACAAGTCCCGCGAGGAATTACAGCTAGCTGTCGAAAGCGGCTGCATTACCGTAGCCGACAATTGGCAGGATTTAGAAACTCTTTCTGAGTTGGGAAAATTGGGTGTCACCAGTAAAACAGGCGGGCCGACACGAGTTATGGTGCGGTTTACTCCGGGAATTGAGTGTCACACCCACGAGTACATTCAGACTGGTCAAATCGACAGTAAATTTGGCTTCGATCCCAATTCGCTCGATCGAGTATTTAAGTTCATCAGCGAACAGCCGTCCTTATATTGTGTGGGAGTGCACGCTCACATCGGCTCTCAGATTTTTGAACTTCAACCCCACGACGACTTAGCCGAGGTCATAATTCAGGCCTTGACAAAAGCACAAAGTTATGATTTGCCTGCGACAGAAATTAATATTGGCGGTGGGTTGGGCATTCGCTATACTGAAACGGACGATCCTCCTAGCATTGACGATTGGGCTCGGACAATTTGCACCGCAGTGGTAGCAGCTTGCGAGCGGCACCAATTGCCATTACCGAAATTGCTTTGCGAACCTGGTCGATCGCTCGTCGGTACAGCCTGCGTCACCGCTTACACCGTAGGTTCTCAAAAAGTTATTCCGGGAATGCGGACGTATTTAGCTGTGGATGGGGGAATGTCGGACAATCCGCGTCCTATTACCTATCAATCAGTGTATCGAATCCTCGCAGCCGGCAAAATGCGCGATCCCTTAACGGAAACAGTGACAATTGCTGGAAAACACTGCGAGTCAGGCGATGTTCTGATTAAAGATGCTAAATTGCCAGAGTGTCACGCCGGAGATATTCTCGCCGTTACGGCGACAGGAGCATACAATTACAGTATGTCTTCTAACTACAACCGAGTACCCCGACCGGCAGCGGTTTTAGTGAAAAATGGGGAAGTTAACACGATTTTACAGCGGGAAACTTACCAGGATTTGCTGAGGCTCGATCGCCTTCCGGCACGACTCGGAACTCAAAAGTAAGAAGTAAAAAATAAAAAGTAAAGAGTAAAAAGTAAGATAATTCATTTTGATTTCTTGATGATTGTCTTTTAACTTTTTACTTTTGGCTTGTTTAGTCACGCGATTGGAATAACAACTGTTCATGGTTCACGGGTTCGAGTGCATCACGGTTCGCGGTTCACAGGCGGTAGCGTTCGATGAACCATGAACAATCAACAATCTGGCTATAACTTTGGCCTCGTTGAGTCCTTATTGGTTCAGGCGATCGATATTGGACTGGTATTTACGCTTGCGTATTTGGTGCTCGTCATTGTCGGGGAGCGCCGGACGCTGTGGATGGTACGGGGATTTATTATTTTGATGCTGGCGACGGCACTGAGCAACTGGGCTGGATTGAGACTGTTGCACGTTGCCCTCAACAGCTTGGTGACAGGTTCTGCTGTGGCAATGGCGGTAATATTGCAGTCGGAGTTTCGCCGATTTCTGGAACAATTAGGGCGGGGGGAAATTGTACAATTGTTTGGACGCGATCGCCGACCAACTCCCGCACCGGACAGCGTAATAGATGAAATTGTGGACGCAGTAAAAGAACTTTCGCAAAACCGCACGGGCGCTTTATTAATTGTAGAAACAGATTCTCCGATCGACGATCGGGATTTTTCAGTGCCGGGAGTCAAGCTAAATGCTGAAGTCTCTAAAGAATTGTTGCAGACAATCTTTCAGCCGCAAACTTTGCTGCACGATGGTGCGGTGTTGATTCGAGCTTCGCGGATTGTGTCGGCGGGGGTAATTTTGCCTTTGTCCGATCGCAGCGCGTCGCGACAGTTGGGAACCCGCCACCGGGCGGCGATGGGGATTACCGAACGGGTGCAAGCTTGCGTGTGCGTGGTGGTGTCTGAGGAAACGGGTTCGATTTCTCTAGCGCAGATGGGAATGTTAAATCGACCTTTGACTAGCAGCAAACTTAAGGAATTGCTGGAAGCAAAGCTGTTTCCGTCGGAGGGAGAAAGAGTTGTGGCTCCAATTCCGATCGGCAATTTCGGACGGCAGATAGGATTGAAGGGAGTGACACTGTTAAAGCGGATACTGCGCCGTTAGTCGGGTAATCGGGAGAAACCATGAGTCAAGGAATTTGCTTGGAAAAGCTGCCGGAGGATCTACAACAAGAACTACTGCCTAAGCACATAGCAGTGATTATGGATGGCAACGGGCGCTGGGCTAAGAATAAGGGGTTGCCGCGGATTGCGGGACACCGCCGGGGGGCTAGCGCCCTGAAGGAATTGTTGCGCTGCTGCAAAGATTGGGGGATTCCAGCTTTAACGGCCTATGCTTTTTCGACGGAGAACTGGGGGCGGCCGGCTGGAGAGGTGGATTTTTTGATGAGTTTGTTTGAAGGCAAGCTGCGACAAGAATTGCGGGAGATGGTGGACGAGGACGTACAAATTCAATTTATGGGGAATTTGGAGGCTTTGCCGAGGTCTTTGCAGGCAGAAATCGAGCGTTCTGTAGCCGCAACGGAGCACAATCAGGGGATTTTGTTTCGGGTGGCGACGAATTATGGCGGCCGCCAGGAGATTGTACAGGCTTGTCGGGCGATCGCCACTCAAGTACAAGAAGGCAAGTTGCAGCCGGAGGAGATTGATGAGGTTTTATTTAAACGCTATTTGTATACTGCTGATGTTTGCGATCCGGATTTGCTGATTCGGACTAGCGGGGAAATGCGGTTGAGCAATTTCTTGCTGTGGCAAATGGCTTATGCGGAAATTTACATTACTGAGACGCTGTGGCCGGATTTTGATCGATCGGAGTTTCACCGCGCTTTGTCGGATTATCAAAAACGCAGCCGCCGATTTGGCAAAGTCTAAGGATTTGGGATTTGAGATTTGAGATTTTTTGGTTGATTTGTCAGTTTCTAATTAGATGTGGATTCTCGCTTGATTCCCAATCTAAAATCTCATAGCAATTTCACCGATGTCTCGATCGACAGAACAATCCGATTTTAGATCGTCGATTTGATTACAAATCTAAAAATCTCAAATCGCCAATCTAAAATCAAATTAGGGGCCCGAGAAAACGGCATCTTCAATGTCGTGACGCGAGAGAGAGTATTTGAAGGCTCGTTGAATGTCTTTACCGTCGGCCCCTGCGTCAATGTAGCGGACGGTGATTTGGTCGATATCGAGGAAAAGTTCTGCTTTCCAGGTAGGTCGATCGATCTGCCAGCAGTGTAGTTCTTGCCGGTCTTGCTCGCAGCCGCGGCTTTTTAGCCACTGCTCGATTTCTGGCAGCGGATGGTTGTACAAAGGAGTATCAGCGGAAGGAAGAGTCATGGGATTTTAGATTTTAGATTTTAGATTGGGAGATTTTGGATTGGGGATTTGAGCGTTTAATTGCCGCGAATTAAGCCGATCGCGATCGCCAGTACCAAACATCCGATTAAAGTAGTTCCCATGATAAACAGGGCGAATATTTCTCCTGGGGAAAGAGGGCGATCCGTGGGGTCTAGATAAGCCGAGTTAGAAGTTTTTTCACGCGATCGAGAAACCGGAGTGTTAAAACCAGGGGGCGACTGAATCACGTTCACGCGAGAGTAGCCTATTTTGAGGTCGTAGGCGAGGCGGCGTTCTGGGTTGCTGAGGGTGGCGTAGGCGTTGTTAAGCTGCTGAAATTTGGCGGTGGCGACGGAGGGCGGCAGGTCGGTGGTATCGGGATGGTAGAGTTTGCTCAGTTCCCGGTACGATCGGCGAATTTCGATCGGCGATGCGGAAGGATGGAGTCCTAACAAGCCGTAATGACTGGAACCCAAGGGGGTTTTGCCTGGTGTTTTCTGACTTTTGTTTTTAGCAGTTGCCTGGTTAGGATTCACCTCAGCGCCTCTAGGCTTGTTATGAATACTTTTCAATCATTTTAGCCTAAAGTTGGGGGTTAATCAACTTCATCGATTGGGGATGTCACTTGCTGTGGGTTTGATATTTCTGACTCGCCGATCGATCTGGCAAGCTGATTCCGCCAGAACCTTTTCTCGACACTGCGGATATTTTCTTCATATCTGAGTCGATCCAAGTAAAGCAGCAAATACTTCAATTCATCATCCGTCTCCTCCCCCTCAAAGGGGTTTACTCGCACCAGATTGCCATAGCTGCGCTCCCACTTTTGAGGCGTATCATCCACTGCAATGATTGACTCTAGACGATACCCTTTGCGCTTGACCTTTTTTATATTTTTGCGATTGTAATATTCCAACCATTCCATATCGTAATCGTAAGCAACTGTGCAGCGATCGCTTGCCCACACAAACGATAAAGTTTTAGGATTTTCAAAGATGGCTGACACAATTGCGATCGCATAAGACGGCGTTGAAGATGTCCAAACTGCCACCTCAAACCAGTCTAAGCAATTTTTCAAAAAGACATCAAGAAACGGTCGTTTGTAAATGTGATATGGCCCCACTAAAAAGTCAGCTTGCCGAGGTAGTGATGCTTCGGTAGCATAAATTAAAGTTTCATCAAGATCGAGGATCAATAGTTTTTTTATAGAATCCATAATCAAAAATCGTTCATCACTATGTCGAGGTCTACTCCCTGTACCAATTACTTTAAGCTATGAATCGCCCGAGCGCAAATTTTGCACATCCTCAACGCTAAGCCCCGTAACTTGGCTAATCGTGGCATTATCTAGCTGTGAAATTAATTGTTTGGCGATCGCTAGCGTTTCTTCTCGTTTTCTTTCCTCTCTTGCTTCCTGTATTCCTGCCTGTCTTGCTTCTTCAAAAGCTTTAATAATTGCCCCCTGTTGGTCGTGAATAAACTGTTCCCTGCGTTCCAAAGCTTCTACTTCTTCCCGACTTAACCGGGCTTCATTGGCAAGATCGAATGCTTTGTGGATTTCCGGTACGCTATCCATTGTTTCGGGAACTTCTGAGAGAATTCTGGCATATTTCATGAAATATATCCATTTATCTGTCAAAGTTTCTAGTTGACTTGCTTCTTTAGAGAATTTAGGTAATTCTACAAACACTAAATTCATGTCATTTTCCGGATAGTTTAAATTGCTTTTAACTTCTTTATACACAAATCTCGAAATTAAGTTAGGGCTGTTGCGAAACATTTCAAAATCTGTAATGGTTAAAGCTATTAATGGCTTGAGCATTCGATAGCCTTCTCCTTTTTGCAATTGAAATGCGTAGGTTTTGGCTGCATTATACAACACCCGATTGCCAGAATATTGAACATTGAGAACTAGAATTTCAATAATGACTAAGCTGCCATCGTCTAGTTTGGCTGTGACATTGAGGTAAGTATCTTTTAAGCCTTCTAGTTTGGGCGGCAGATTTGGGTTGATTATTTCTAAGTCTTCGATGGTAGAATTACCTTCATAAATTAAGGCGTTGAGAAAGCTAATCAGAATATCTTTGCTTTCTGATGAACCGAAGATTTTTTTGAAGGCGTAATCGGTTTTTGGGTTGATAAATATCATGGCTTTAATTTGGTAGTAGGGGTTAAATCACTGAAGCGTAGTTTGTTGTAAGTGTCAGGAATCGCCCGAAGATCGCAAATTTTCCACATCCTCAACGCTAAGCCCCGTAACTTGGCTGATGGCGGCATTATCTAGCTGTGAAAGTAATTGTTGGGCGATCGCCAACTTCTCCAATCGCTTTCCTTGTTCTATGCCTTGTTCTATGCCCTGTTCTATGCCCTGTTCTATGCCCTGTTCTATGCCCTGTTCTATGCCCTGTTCTCGCGCTTCTAGAGCCGCTTTCATGATCGCCCCCTGTTGGTCATAAATAAACTGTTCTCTTCTGTCCAAATCTGCCACTTCCTCCCGGCTTAACTTGGATTGATTCGCAATATTAAAAGCTGACTGTATTTCGGGTATGCTATCCATTGCTTCTGGGATTGATGTGAGACTTCTGGCATTTTTCATGAAATAAATCCATTTATCTGCTAAGGTTTCTAGTTCCTCCTCTCCTTTAGTAAACTTGGGCAACTCTACAAACACTAAATCCAGGTCGTTTTCGGGATACGTAAAGTTTTTATTGACTTCTTTGAACACAAATCTCGAAATCCATTCTTCGCTGTTAGCAAACATTTCAAAATCCGTAATTGTCAAAGCAATCACTGGCTTCAGCAATCGATATCCTTGTGCTGCTTCCAATTGAAAAGCATAGGTTTTTGCTGCATTGTACAAAACTCGCTTGCCAAAAGACTGGACGTTTAGCACTTGCATTTCAATGATGACTAAAGTGCCGTCACTAAGTTTGGCTTTCACATCCAGATAACTATCTTTTAAGCCTTCAAGTTTGGGCGGCAGATTTGGGTTGATAATTTCTAGGTCTTCGATGGTAGAATTGCCTTCATAAATTAAGGCGTTGAGAAAGCTAATCAGAATATCTTTGCTTTCTGATGAACCGAAGATTTTTTTGAAGGCGTAATCGGTTTTTGGGTTGATAAATATCATGGCTTTAATATTTAGGTTTTTGGTTATTAGTTTTGTGACGGAGTAGGGGATTTGAGAGCAGTCAAACTGCTGATTTTGTTTCAGGCAAAGACTTGACATCTTTGGGTAAATGTGCATTAGCGATCGCCAGCACAGACTCATCGTCCCTTTGTTCGCCGTCAATGGGGAGCTGGCAAGAAATTAGTTCTGTGACAATCCGATCGCCCAGAGCATCTTCCCAATCCTGCAACTGTTCTCTGGCTGCGATCGGGGAATTGACAGCAACATCTACGCCCATTTGGTGCAGGTTAAGGCTGTGAGTGGTCGATCGGCGGTTGACAAACTCCACCAACCAAACGCTCAATCCGACAGCAGCCATCAAAGGCAAGACAATGCGGTAATCGCGGGTTAATTCAAACATCAACAGGATGGCTGTCAGCGGTGCTTTGGCGCTGCCGGCAAGGATCGCGGCCATGCCCACCATTGCATAGGCAGCAGGGCCTGCAACTCGATCGCTCATTGCCGGCAACATTTCCAAAAAGATGCCGTAAGCCGAACCCAGACAAGCTCCCAAAAACATCGCCGGAGCGAATATCCCCCCTACCAAACCGCTGCCGAGGCTGATTGCTGTCACCGCCAGTTTGACGAATAGCAGCAACAACAGCAAAGGCAAGGAAAATTTCACATCTTGCAGCATGGCTTCAACTGTTTCGTAGCCTACGCCCAAAACTTGAGGAAATTGCAGGGCGACTAAACCGACAATCGCACCGCCGACGATCGGATGAAACGGGCGGGGCAGTCGTCCGAGCCAACCAAATCCTCGGATTTTTCCTTGAAAACAGCGATCGGTCAATTGAATTGCTTCTGTATAAGCTAGGGACACACAGCTCGCCAAAAGCCCCAATCCCATGTATAGCGGCAGTTCCAGGGGGCTGCGGACATCGTAGACAGGCAAAGCAAAGGCCGGCTGAGCTCCCAAACAAATTTGAGCGATCAGCGCCGAAACGACAGCAGAGAGCAAGACAACGCTGACTGACGAAGTGGCGAAGGTGCTGCCGAGCACGACTTCTAGCGCAAAAAAGACTCCGGCGATGGGAGAGTTAAACCCGGCGGATAAACCTGCTGCTGCTCCCGCGCCCAGGAGCAAGCGCTGCCGTTCTGGGGAGAGCTGCAAGACTTGAGCTAGCAGCATTCCGAAGTTGGCGCCGATTTCGACGCTGGGGGCTTCCGGGCCGAGAGATGCGCCGGTGCCGAGGGATACTGAGGCGGCCACCATTTTGGTGATGGGTTTGAGGGGGGAGAGTTCTTGCAGCCCCCGGGTGGCTGCAATTAACGATGACATATTCGGGCCAAAATCCCGAAACCGCCAGCGCATCAGCCCGATGATGACTCCGCCTAGGGTGGGAATGCAGGCTAGCGTCCAAGGGCCTTTCGAGGCGATCGCCCCCATGAAGTCTTCCAGCATCACGCTGTGGATGAAGTGGATCAGATAGTGAAAGGTGACAACGCCCGCGCCCGTAACTCCCCCAATGACTAGGGAGAGGATCAGCAGGAGGGTTTCGGGGCTAGGGTGCAGGCGGGTGAACAACGGGCTGAGGCGGGAGGCGTCGGGAGTTTCTGCGGTTGGCTCAGGTGGCGGCAGATCCACAGGAGGGGTGGCTGTCATTGAACGGTTAATTCTTCTGTGAGAAGTTAGATAAATATTACATTTTATTTCTTATTTTCATTTTGAGTGATTTTAGGGGAATTGACAACTTAATTAAGGCGTATTTTACGGTAGATTTTGGCGGCCAGTGGCTGGGGTGGAACGACCGATTCTGAGAGTCAGCAAATTGGGCGCGATCTAATTCTCAGTTACATTCAAACTTAGATAGATTCTGGCGATAATGCTCATTAACTATATTTACAGTGTTGGCGCTAGCGGGCGATCGCATCCATGAACTTGTAAAATCGTATAATTCAGTGAAATACAACATTCCGATTGAAGAATTGGCGATGCGAGATTCTACCTTAAAACCACAAATCTCAAAGCTAAAATCGATCGCGCGCAACATCAGATATGTTGTTTATCCGGCGGGATTCTTGGTCTGGCTTTGGCGATTAACATTAACGGATCGCCGATGGTGGCGACTTTCCAGGGAGGGGATTCTAGCTGGCGGGCTGCCATTAAAAAGGGTGCACCTCGTGTTAGGCGATCGACCATTATTTTAGGTGGAAGAAATGCAGCCAAAAAAGGTTCGTTGACGCTACCAATATAGGCGTAAGCGCCATTTTGCAACCACCTACCAGCAACGGTATTTACATCATCGGGAGCTGATGCTGACCAACTGTGAATCATGTGGATTGCTGCAGGAAATTGCAGCTTTGGTATGTCGTCAACTGCCGCGTCGCCGTTACCGACTTGAAATGATTTTGGATAGCCTTTGGAATTCATCAATATTAAGTCAAATGCCCACGGTATTGCTGCTAAACTCCGCCATCTTTCCAAGCTAGCTTGTGGTTGTTGCACTAATTCTACGTTAATGCCTATGCTTTTTAGTTTGTTAGATGCTTCTTCCATTCCATATTTTCCCCAGTTTCCTTCTGTGGGGTAGCTGTTATAAAGCATAGCTGTTTGGCTGTCAAGAAATATCGCACACATGGCTTGATAGATCGATCGCACTTCGGAGCCGTAAATCCAGCCTGCGGCGGCCCACCGTTCGCCGTTGGGATGCCTTCCTAAACCGTCGGTAACAGCCCATTGTTCGTCTTTGTTTTTGGGGGATTGATATTTTACTGCTAGTTGGCGTACAATGGTAATTGTGTCGATCGGATCTCCGAGTTGAGAGTAAAAATATCCAGTGGATTCGACGGCTTTTGTAACCGCTGCTTGCAGATTTTTCCACTGTGTATCATTGAGGTTATCGTTGGGTTTTCCGAAGTTACCTTCGAGAAATACTAAAGGTTCGCCGCGGGCTGCTGCTAAGGCAACTGCTGCTGTACGTGCGGGGTCGTTTTCTGATGTGATTACTACTCCTGGAGGTTCCCAGCCCAGCTCAGTCCATTTTGCTTTTAAGGTTTTAGTATCCGTGGCATTCCAGGCTGCTGCTGCGCTGTTGAGCATTAATTGTTGGAGTTTTTGACCTTTTGGGAGTTGCTGTTTGATGCTCGGCAAACGGATGATTTCTTCGGGTTGGAAGCGCTGTACAAACATCGGCGCATATTTTTTATCTTCGATGAGAATGGGCCAGTTTCCTTTGAGATTCCATTTTTGGATTGCTGCTAAGAATGTGGCTTCGTCTGGTACTAAAACTATGCGATTAACTGTTGGGATGTTTTCGCGGAGGATGTTGACTCGGAGGCCTGTTTGTACTGGCCAGGGTTCTTGTTTGGCTGAGTCGGGAAGTTTAAAGGATTTTGTTGCAATAAAAAAGCTACATCCATTAATTATTGTTAAAAACGAGCACAAAAATAGGATTAATGCACACATTTTAATGTGTAACTTTTTGCGATTTTTCATATTTTTTTTACCGCAGATTGAAGCAGATTTACGCGGATTAACTCAGAGGTCGATGGGTTCTATTAATAAATGCCCGGAATGAGTTTTTTGACTCGCTGGCGATATTCTGAATAGTCGGGATATTTTTCACTCAACCAGGTTTCTTCACGATTGGCTTTGATATCAAAAAATATCAGTAAAATTGCAGTTGCTATTAAGTGCGATATGCTCATTTGAAAAATTGTCCAACCGAAAGCTGCTAAAACTAAGCCGCTGTATAAGGGATGCCGCACTATGCTGTAAATTCCTGTTTGGATTAATTCTCCGTTTTCTATGGGATAGGGTAAAGGTGTGAGGTTTTTTCCTAAGTCTATCAATCCTTTGACGATTAAAATTAGCGCGCCTAAGCCGAGCATAGCTGCGAGAAACCAGGTAACATAAATTAATTGAGTTGATTGAATTTTGAATCCCGGCATTTGATAAACTGGTAAAATGGCAAATCCTGCTAGTAATGCTCCTTGCAGTAATACTAAATATTCGCCACGGCTGTTGTGACGCAAGCTTTCGCGGGTGAAACCCCAGTCAGTTAAAATTTTCATAGTTGAAGGAATTGGGAATTGGGAATTGGGAATTGGGAATTGGGAATTGGGAAGAAGTCATTAGTCATTAGTCATTAGTGCTGTCCCCGCCGAGCTTTCCGTCCAATGTCATCAGGAATAAGGAAGAGGGAAGTAAGCTGTTGCGGCATTTAAACTGTATGTCAACAAATAATAAAACTCTTGTGGGGTGGACATCCTGCCCGCCCTGAATATGCAATTAAAATGCGCTACAGCTTAAAACCCAACCTACGCCGAACAGTCAACAGTCAACAGTCAACAATCAACAGTCAACAGTCAACAATCAACAGTCAACAATTAACAAATTTATTCTAGCCAAGGACGTGTCATTAGCTCTAGTTGGTTGACTTCATCTTGGCTTAAAGTCCAACCTAATGCGCCTGCATTTTCTTGGGCTTGTCTTGCGGTTTTAGCGCCGGGAATGGGGATGACTCCGTTTTGGGCTATTAGCCAGTTTAGGGCTACTTGGGCGGGCGTGCGAGATCGCTTTTTGCCCATTTTCCGCAGGGTGGACATGACTAATTCGATTTTTTCGATGCCTGTTTTGCTGAAGCGGGAATCCAGTTTCCGGGCTCCTGCCGGTTGTTCTTCGGCGGTGTATTTACCTGTCAGCAATCCTTGGGCTAAGGGGCTGTAAGCTAAAATTGTTACTCCCAATTCCGAGGCTGTACTGACAATTTTTTGTTTTTCTACTTGCCGCGACAGCAATGAATAACGGACTTGATTGGTTGCTAGGGGTACGCCTCTGGCTGCGAGTATTTTGTGGGCTTCTCGCATTTGTTCTGCTGAATAGTTGCTGACTCCTACTGCTTGAATTCTGCCTTTTTTTACTTCGTCTGCTAAGGCGTTCATTAGGCTTTCTTGACTCAGTAAAAAAGTGAAAGGCCAGTGGACTTGGTAGAGGGTTATTTGTTCTACTTGCAAGCGTTTTAAGCTGGCACTCAAAGCGTCGGAAACAGATTTTCCGGTAATCCGCCAAGGTACGGGGCCGAATTTGGTGGCTATTTGGACGGGTTGGCTGGTTTTTTTGATAAACTGTCCCAGCAATTCTTCTGACAAGCCGTTACCGTAGACTTCGGCTGTGTCGAAAAAGTTGACTCCTGCGTCTAGGGCTGTTTTGAATGCTGCTTCTACTTCGGTGGCGCCGTAGTTGCTGCCGTAGTTCCAAAATAGTTTATCGCCCCAAGCCCAAGTTCCGACGCACAGGGGAATGACGGCTGGGCCGTTTTGTCCTAGGGTAATGGTTGTCACGGTTGGTAAATCCACAGTTATTGATTCTCTTTATTTTTATATGAATTTATACGAATAATCGCATTTGAGCTTCGGGCTTTGGGAGGAAAGGCGGCTGTATCTCAGTTACTATAAATGAGTCATGCTGTATTTATTTTAATAGTTATGTCGATCGACCGTTTGCCAGATTCTAGATTAACAGATTCCGCGACTGCTGCTATCAAGAGAGTTACCCTCGTGACTATGTTCCGGCTGGGTTTGTTTCAGATGGGGCTGGGTATGATGTCGATTTTGACGCTGGGGGTGCTCAATCGCGTGATGATTAAGGAGTTGGCGATTCCGGCTACTGTGGTGGCGGGTACTCTGGCGATGCACCAGTTTGTCGCCCCGGCTAGGGTGTGGTTCGGGCAAATGTCTGATGCTAAGCCTTTGTTCGGGCATCACCGCACGGGTTATGTGTGGCTGGGAGGGCTGTTGTTTGTAATTTCGGCTTTTTTGGCGGTGCAGGTGATGTGGTGCTTGGGCGACAGTTTGGAGGCTGTGGGATGGACGACTCCTACTTACGGTTGGGTGGGTTTGTTGGGTTTGGTTTTTGCAATTTACGGTATCGCGATTTGTTCGAGTTCGACTCCTTTTACTGCTTTGTTGGTGGATGTTTCGGATGAGGAAGACCGATCGAAGTTGATTGGTGTTGTGTGGTCGATGCTGATGGTTGGTATCATTATCGGGGCGATTGTCAGCAGCGGTTTGCTGAAGCAAATTGATGGGGATGTGCCTCGGGAAGTGTTGCAGGCTTCGATTAACGGTTTGTTTGTGAAAGTGCCGGCAGTTGTTTTGCTGTTGGTGGCGGTTGCAACTTTTGGGGTTGAGAAAAAGTATTCGCGGTACGGGGTGCGATCGATCTCAGTTAATCGAGAAGATAAAATTACTCTGGGAAGTGCGCTGCGGATTTTGACTGCTAGCCGTCAAACCGGTTTATTTTTTACTTTCCTGCTGATTATGACAATTTGCTTGTTTATGCAGGATGCGGTTTTGGAACCTTACGGCGGGGAAATTTTTAAGATGCCGATTTCGGAAACTACGCGGTTGAATGCTATTTACGGTACTGGCGTGCTGTTTGGTTTGAGTGCCACTGGTTTTTTAATTGTGCCGCGAATTGGCAAGCAAAATACGATTAGGTTGGGTTGTTTGTCGGTGGCTGCTTGTTTTTGTTTGATTATTTTATCGGGATTTACTGGTAATCCAATTGTGTTTAAGTCGGCTTTAATGTGCTTCGGATTAGCTTCAGGAATTACGACGACTGGTGCGCTAAGTTTGATGTTGGATTTGACTGCTGCAGAAACGGCGGGGACTTTTATTGGCGCTTGGGGTTTGTCGCAAGCGATGGCGCGGGGTGTGGCGACTGTTAGCGGCGGTGCTATTTTGGATTTTGGCAGGAGTTTGTTTGGGGTGCCGATGTTGGCTTACGGGTTAGTATTTGCTGTGCCGGCGGTGGGTATGATTCTGGCTGTTTGGCTGTTGGGTAGGGTGGATGTGCGGGAGTTTCAGGATAATGCTAAAAGTGCGATCGCCACTATTCTTGAAAATGAACTAGACTGATATTTTGTCAGTTGGCAGTTGGCAGTTGGCAGTTGCCCGTTGCCCGTTGCCCGTTGTTAGTTTCAATAACTAATAACCAATAACCAATAACCAACAACAAATAACCAATAACCAATAACCAACAACAAATAACCAATAACCAATAACCAATAACCAATAACTAATGACTAATTTTTGGGACTCTATTTTAACTTTTTCTCAAACTACTGTCAAGACAATTGGACAGCAGTTTTTGAAAGATTTCGGTTGCGTACAAGCGGATGAGAAAGATGATGGCACTTTGGTTACGCAATCTGACAATTGGGCGGATGCGGAAATTAGAAGTGCGATCGCAATTGCGTTTCCCAGCCACGGGATTTTGAGCGAAGAAGGAGAACACGTTTTGCCCGATACTGAATGGTGTTGGGTTGTAGATCCCTTGGATGCTACGACTAATTTTGCTCGCGGAATTCCAATTTGGGGGATTTCTTTAGGCTTATTGTATCGCGGAACTCCAGTTTTTGGCTGCGTGCATTTGCCGCCGTTGAATCAAACTTTTCACGGTTTTTATGCAGAGGATTTGGCGGGCAATGATGTATTGACAAATATGCCTCAAGGTGCGTTTTTAAACGATCGCCCAATTCGCCCTAGTCCTGATAAAATGAGCGGAAATCATATTTTTAATTTGTGTTCCCGGAGTGTGGGAATCGGGCCTAATCTTCCGAGTAAAATTCGGATGTTGGGGATGGCTAGTTACAATTTTTTGATGGTGGCTTCGGGTGTCGCTATGGGAGGCGTGGAAGCGACTCCGAAAATTTGGGATATTGCCGGGAGTTGGGTAATTGTGAAGGCTGCGGGTGCGGTTTGGTTGCCGCTGGAGTCCCAGGCGATTTTTCCGTTGGAAGTGGGGAAGAATTACGGGAGGGTTTCTTATCCGACTTTGGTAATGAACCGGCAGGAGTTAGTGTCGGTATTTTTGCCGTTTGTGGAAGCTTGGAAGAAAAAGAAAATGGGCTGATATTAATGTAGCCTCGAACCTGTTTTATCGTCGTGCAGGGATGACCTAATCGGACAATTTTAAATAAAACTGCATGGCAGGTGTGACGGAGGAGTCTCCCACGCCTGCCGTGCGGTTTGTAACAAGTATAACCGACCGATGACCGATGGTTAAATTATGCTTGCTCTTGTGCATTTCTGCCAATGTGCGATCGGGTGGTTTTCTTTAGGTCGATCGGGTGATGCGGTAGTGGTAAAATTTGTGGTAATCTTTCTGCGAGTTCAGGGATTCGTCAGACGGATGATTTTCTAAGTGCGATGCTAAAGCGCGGCTGCTGGTTTTTGCTAGCGCTGCTTCTTCAGTTGTAAGTAATACAGGTGCTGAGTTTGGATTTCCGGTGAATGTCATGTTAATTTTGGGGTGAGAATCACCAGCAATCAACTATAGCCTTTCTCAGAAAGATGAGGTACTATCCGGGATAGGATAGGGGATAGGGCATAGGGCATACCTCACTTTTTTGATAACCGCTATATAATTGTAGCAATTTTAGGACGCGATTTGCGATCGGGATAGCCCAGATGCACGTACTTTATACAGCAACTAAAATAACAAAAATTAGGATTGGGACACAACATTGTTATGTCCCTACCGCCCCATCAATTTATCGCCTTATGCGATTAATTTAGACAGGATATTCGACAATTTAGCACCGAGATTTTCCACAGATTCCTGCTGTTGGGCATCTTTCATCGTACCGTCATCATTAAACGCTTCAAAAGCTTTGGGAATTGCTTTCTGATCCGGGAGGACAAACACGCTAATATTCCCCAGGATAGAGCGCAAATGAACCAATCCCCGCAAACCGCCAAGTCCGCCAGGAGAAGCACTCATAATTACCGCTACTTTGCCAGTAAATGCCACTAATCCCGGTTCGCCGGGAGCGGGGCGCGACACCCAGTCGATAGCATTTTTCAACACAGGCGTAACCGAACTGTTATACTCAGGGGAAGCTATCAAAAACCCGTGATGCGCTATCATCAATTCCTTCAACTTCCGGGCATTTTCTGGCATTCCCTCTTTTGCTTCCAAATCTTCGTCAAATATCGGCAACGGCAAATCGCGCAAATCTACATAGGTAACTTCTGCACCCGCCGCCCTAGCACCAGCAGCAGCAACTTTTACCAGCAGTTTGTTGTAGGATGCTTCGCGGGTACTTCCGGCAAATGCCAGTATTTTTGGTGTATTGTTCATGGTACTTCCTGATATTTTGACAAGATAATCTTGACATTTTCAAGATAAATTTTAGCAAAGGAAGGCGCGATCGCACAATCTTTGGGTAACATTAAAGTTAAGAAACACCAAAATAATGTTTGAGAAAATACAAAACCGCGTTACAAAAAGGCTGGTATCGCCCTTGTGCATTCATTCGTTGACAAACTTGAGCTAATAATTCTGCCTCTTCCTGTGTCATGATTCCTTGCAATGCTTCAAGTGCTTGAATTCGTCCCTGTGTTAAGTCATAATGATTGAGTCCCAAAACTTCAATGGTTGTTTGAGCATCTATTTGATGAGCTAAATTATTTGCAGTTGGCAGTATCTCACCAGTGCTAGAGTAATCAAAAAATTCTTCACAGTTGGCTTGTAGTGGCGAAACCCCGATCGCACGATCCCCCTTCTTATTACCACAATACTCTGGCCAACGATACCCTGGCTTATTTGTATCTCGGCCACAAGAAGCTAGCATATTTGTGTACTCAACAGATAATTCTGCATCTGTCTTGCTCTGAGGGTCTAGATGTTCAATATGGCTATTGGTTTTATCAACTCTTTGACAACAGTAGCAGCAAATATAGCCTTGTTCACTTAGCAAAGAAATGTGTACCGCTGCTCTCTCAGGGTTGAGAAAATGTTTGTAATGATAGTTGGGGGTAGGCTTCTGTATAACCTTCCAGTTGGAAAGAATTTGAGGTTCTTTCCCCTTTTGAATATATTTCATTTATTGAGAATTTCCTTGCGTTGAATTAGCCAATCTGCTCTCACAAATTCAGGATCTTCTTCTCCCATTCTGTGTGCTAATTCTTGGCGAAATTTCCGTGCCTTTCCGAGTTCGCCCTTGTCTATCAAGCGAAACAATTCACGTAAATCTTCCTTAATTTCCTGCGGACGTTCTGGAGTTCCCATAAGCGTTTCTAGAATCCGATTACTATCTTTCCCAAAGGATGGTACTCGCTCGATCGCAATTCCTTCAGATGTTGACCTCAAAAGATGAACCCATTTGAGATCGCTGATTACCTGTGGCGAATGAGTCGTAATTATAAACTGGCAATTTGGGAATGTTTTTTTCAGATTCGGAATAATCGCCCGTTGCCATTTTGGGTGCAAGTGGAGCTCAATCTCGTCAATCAAAACAACGCCGGAACCCTCAAGCGGATTGCAATCTGGATTCGGATTTGCGATCGCCAAACGCCTTGCTAAATCTCCTGCTAGTGCTAACAAGCATTTTTCACCATCGGATAGTTGATTGACGATCAGTTCATCGCCTTCTTTGTTTACAGTCATTCGTAAAGGCGATCGCCTAACCCGTAAATTTGACCAGCCGTCTAGTAAGTTAGCGATCGCATATCTGACTGCTTCTAGTTCGCGATCGCGATACTGATCGGAATCATTTAGTCGTACTTCGTTTTCTAAATCTTCCCGATCTCTAAACCATTCAAAAAAGCGCCTAAAATCGATCTGCCCTCCCGTGAGAGCCTCGTCATAAGCAGTTATCTGCTCAAACGAATGTTTCGTCCTAATCTTCAAAGGAATATCAAGTACGGCACGGTTAGTTGGGTAGTAAACAGCCAGAGGCAATGTTGCGTAAGAATTAGCATATAACTGACTGTGTATGTGCTCAACAACTCTTTTTAACTCCACAAGGTTGCTGCTAGTATCCTGGCTTCGCCCTTTCCTGACCTTGGTTAAAGACCATACCACTTCCGGCCAGTCATTGATTGAAATTGTAATTTCGTTGTGAGTTTCTTTGCATCCTTTTTTGATCTCATCTTCGTGGAAAAAACGTCCATGACTATTGGTAGTTTGAATTCGCTTTGTCAGCCAGTAGAGAAGAATAGCCAAACACTCAAGTATGCTGGACTTCCCCACACCGTTGATACCGATGAACACAGTCGGCTCATCTTTATCAAACTCCAGGGTCAAATCGCTGATGCCTCGGAATGAGTTCATTTTTAGACGCTTGACTTTCACGATTTGGTTCTCCCTCTGGCTTAGTGGGTTATATTTTTGAAATCATATCAAATCAATGCTTCCAAACAAAGTCAGCAATGGGTCTATCTGCCGATAAAGCAGGATTGTCACTGGAATTGAATAAAACCGATCGCACTTTTACATTCCCGACTCCCAAACGCCTCTCGACGCGGCTGGGAATGCCGTAACCGTAAATAATATGTCCTTTACCCGCCAACACGACAACTTGATAGTCGGGGTTGGCTTTGACAAATTCAGCTATTTTTTCCGCCATAGTTTCGTCCCACAAAACTTGGGCTTGCAAAAATCTTTCAAAAGCCGAACTATTTCCCTGTCCTGCCTTTTGGTGTTGCTGGTAAACTTCTAGCAGCATTTGCCGGTATTCGGCGTTGTCGGTGCGAATTTCGGATATTGGCGGAATGTGCTTTTTTTCCTCCGCTGTGAGGCTTTCTAAACCTTGACTGGCAACTTTTCTCGTTACTTCGGATGGTGTATTTAAGGCGAGGACAGGTAGTTGATTTTCTTTGGCAAACCGCAAAATGGGAGCGTAATATTCCCAGGGAAAACGCCACCTGCGATCGTACTCTGTTTGCTCGATTAATTGCTCTTCTGTGAGTTTACCTGCTAAGTAGTTGTCGATCGCACTTTGAAAGGGACGCTGAAACATTTCTAGGGCGATCGCAATTTTACGATTTTGTCGCTGCATTTCTTGGATTATCTTCAGTTGAGCCTGGTGGTCTGCCGCGCTATCGTGAGTTTCTCCCAGATACACAATTTTCGCCTTCACCAACTGTTGCAGAATCTCTTGGTTAGTGTAAGTTTGCTGCGGTTGAGGCTTCACAGTCGGTTCTGCTGTCGCTATCACATTGCTACACAGCAGGAAAATGCTCAGCGATAAAACACACAGTTTGATGAGTTTGGTTGTTTTCATAAAAATATTATGCCTGTTTCTCGCAGCAGCAACCACAGCCGAACTCTAGGATTTTACCTGAGCATCCACAAAGCTCAATGCTTCATTTAACTTCACAATTTTCCGCAATTATCTACGCCCCTAGAGGGTTGTCTTCCCTCTTCCCTCTTCCCTCTTCCTAATGACTGATGACTAATGACTAATGACTAATGACTTCTTTTGTAAAGTTTAGTTGCAGGTACTTGCGCCTCTCGAAAAAGGTGGTAAATTAAAAATATGAAGCGAACAAAAAGCTTCTCTGACAGATACCACATCCAGATACCACAGCGAAGTTCATAATAGAATCTAAGGAGTAAAACGCTGTTTAATCTCACATCTGTCTCATTAAAAACCAATAGCAGCACCCACCAACAAAGCTGATACTTCCTCAACTAATTAGAAGGGAGAAATGCAAGTTAATCCGAGGATTATTGCAGCTCCGAATCAAAGTTGAAAAAGAGGAAATCACTCGGTATATATGGCTGGGTGCTGTTGTTGTTAAAGTTGTTAAAACAGAATTATCGACACTTACTGAAAAATTGTCTCGTCTTCCTTTCGCCACGCGGGATCGACGATACAAATAAATATTAGCGGTTCTTGACCGCAGTTGTAAATAAACTGCTTGGCGTTGGGCGGAATGTAAACTGCATCTCCGGCTTCCACGAATTGATTTTCGTCGTCGATGTGCATTTCTCCAACGCCGCTGAGGATGTAGTAAACTTCAGAAGTTGTCAGGGAGTGCAGCGCCGAAGTTTGTCCCGCTGGCAAAGCGGCGTGGGCTAAACTGTAACGCAAATCCACAGCTTGTTTGTCTGGATGCAGCAATTCTCGCAGTTGAGTACCGTCGCCAGCAATAAACTCGTCACAGTCATTGAGCTTTTGAATTAGCATTCTTTCCACACTCCTGAAAATCTCTTGAGCACAACTTAAGTTTAATTGAAAGAGCGAGGAATATTAAGAAATGTTTAAAAAGGCGGTCGATTTTTTAACCGTAAGTTCCCGAATGCGATCGATAATCAGGACAGTCGATCGCATCTTCAGATAAAGCTATTGTAGGCTGAACGGGACACTTGAGGTGGTAGTTGCCGGTAAAAAATACGCAGTTAGCGCAAGGGATTTGGTGCATCCGCCCAGCTCGGTGCACAGAGTCGGCGACAGCGCGCCCGACACTCGAACACAGCAAAAAAACTAAAGCCCAAGCGGAGACAAAACACAGCGGAACTAAAATAGGTCGTATTGCCTGAAGCAAAAAATAAAGCATAGGCAGAAAATTTAGCGGTACAAGGCGGGCTATAGATTACAGTAATGGAATTGGCGGGCGATCGACCAAAAAGTTTAGAATCATTTACAGTGCGATCGATAAACCGGGCAATTATGGGATGATAGAGAACCGTCGTTAAATAAAATTAGAGGAAATCAGTTATGTCACTGCGATTAGGCGATACAGTTCCCAACTTTACCCAAGCCTCGTCTAAAGGGGAAATCAATTTCTACGACTGGGCCGGCGATAGTTGGGTGGTATTGTTTTCACACCCGAAAGACTATACCCCAGTGTGCACCACCGAACTCGGTGCAGTAGCCCGTCTCAAGTCGGAATTTGACAAACGTGGCGTGAAAACCATCGCCCTCAGCGTCGATGATGTAGATTCTCACATGGGTTGGATCAAAGATATTGAGGAAACTCAAAATGTCACCCTCAATTATCCGATTTTAGCAGATGGCGATCGTAAAGTTTCCGACATTTACGACATGATCCATCCCAACTCCCTCAACAACTTAACAATCCGCACCGTTTTTGTAATTGACCCAGAAAAGAAACTGCGTTTGAGCATTACTTATCCAGCCAGCACCGGTCGGAATTTTGGCGAAATTCTGCGAGTAATTGACTCCTTGCAACTTACGGACAAATACAGCGTTGCGACTCCGGTTGATTGGAAAGACGGCGACGACTGCGTAATTATACCTTCGATTACCGACCCTGCTGAGTTAGCAGAAAAATTCCCTAAAGGTTACACACCAGTCAAACCTTATTTGCGGATGACTCCTCAACCGAATAAATAGGTTTGATTTACAAACAAGTTTGTAGTGAGGACTTTAGTCCTTCGTGATTTTTGAGGACTGAAGTCCTCACTGCAAACCAATAAATTTTGCAATCTTGTTCAGAACAATTTAGATTTGAGGAAAGGCAAAATGCTGTCATCTCCGATCGTATTGCGAATGTTGCCAGAATTGCAAATGACAGAGGACGAATTTTTCGACTTCTGTCAATTAAATCGCAACTTGCGAATTGAACGCAACCAGCAAGGAGAAATACTATTGTTGACTCTTGTTGGCGGAATCAGCAGCAACCGCAATGCTATTTTAACTGGAGAACTGGGCATTTGGGCACAGGAAGACGGAACAGGCGTTGGCTTTGCTTCTTGTACGGGATTTACTTTATCGATCGGCTCCGTGCGATCGCCCGACGCTTCCTGGATTAAACTGAAAAGGTGGAATGCTTTATCAAAAGCACAGCAAGAAAAATTTGCGCCGATTTGCCCTGACTTTGTAGTTGAACTCAGACCCGACTTTGAGGACTTAGAGCCGCTGCAATCAAAAATGCAAGAATACATGAGAGAACCAGGAGTGCGGCTGGGTTGGCTTATCGACCGCAAAAATCGCAGAGTTTACATTTACCGTCCCGATTTGCCAGAGGAATGTTTGGACAATCCCGCAACAGTCAGCGGCGACCCAGTTTTGCCGGGATTCGTACTCAATATGAGCAAAATTTGGTAAGCTTAGCACAGGAGAAACCCACCTGAAAACTCAATTATGCTGTCATCAAAAATCCTGTTGCGAATACCGCCCAAATTGCAAATGACAGACGACGATTTTTTCGAGTTCTGTCAAATCAATAGTGAATTACGCATTGAACGCAACAAATCGGGAGAATTGCTAATTATGCCCCCTACTGGTTCGGAAACGGGAAACCGAGAAGGCAATATATTTGGGCCTCTGTGGGTTTGGTCAGAACAACATGGTACAGGTTTAGCGTTTACTTCCAGTACAGGATTTACTTTATCAACTAATGCAGAAAAGTCTCCAGATGCTGCTTGGATTAAACTGGAAAGATGGAATGCTTTGTCACCAGAACAAAAGCAAAAATTTGCTCCTATTTGCCCGGATTTTGTAGTAGAACTCAGGTCTGCTTCAGACAATCTCAAGCCGCTGCAAGAAAAAATGCAAGAATACATGAGAGAACCAGGAGTGCAGTTGGGCTGGTTAATAGACCGCAAAAATCGCCGAGTTTACATTTACCGTCCCGATTTGCCAGAAGAATGTTTGGAGAATCCGGCTACAGTCAGCGGCGACCCAGTTTTGCCGGGATTCGTACTCAATATGAGCAAAATTTGGTAGCACAACAATAAATATCAACTTATTGTCAGACTTAATAATAGAATGCAGTAGGCAAAAAATATGGATATCAAAAGCGGCTTTGTAGGCACAATCGGCAACACGCCGTTAATTCGGTTAAACAGTTTCAGCGATGAAACAGGCTGCGAAATTCTCGGCAAAGCAGAGTTTCTAAATCCCGGCGGTTCCGTTAAAGATAGGGCCGCACTTTACATCATCCAAGATGCCGAAGAAAAAGGCTTGTTAAAACCGGGCGGCACTGTTGTAGAAGGCACTGCAGGCAATACGGGCATCGGTTTAGCACACATTTGCAACGCCAAAGGTTACAAATGTTTGATTGTGATTCCCGATACTCAATCCCAAGAAAAAATTGATGCTTTGAAAACCTTGGGCGCGGAAGTTCGGACTGTTCCTGCTGTTCCTTACAAAGACCCGAATAATTATGTCAAATTGTCGGGAAGATTAGCAGCCGAAATGGAAAATGCAGTTTGGGCAAATCAATTTGACAATTTAGCCAATCGCCAAGCTCATTTCGAGACAACCGGTCCGGAAATTTGGGGACAAACCGAGGGAAAAATTGATGCTTGGGTGGCTGCGACGGGTACGGGCGGGACTTTTGCGGGTGTAGCAATGTTTTTGAAATCAAAAAATCCCGCGATTCAAGCTGTTTTGGCAGACCCGATGGGCAGCGGGCTTTACAGTTATTTCAAAACTGGAGAAATTAAGACTGAAGGTAGTTCGATTACTGAGGGAATTGGTACCAGTCGCATCACTGGGAATATGGAGAATGCGCCGGTAGATGATGCTATTCAAATTGATGATGCTGAAGCTGTCCGCGTGATTTACCAATTGTTGAGGAAAGAAGGGCTGTTTATGGGCGGTTCTGTGGGGATTAATGTGGGGGCGGCGGTGGCTTTGGCGAAGCAAATGGGGCCGGGACATACGATTGTTACGGTACTCTGCGACGGCGGGGCGAGGTATCAGTCGCGTTTGTTCGATCGCCAATGGTTGGCCTCAAAAGGTTTATCATCAGATTAGCCTCCGCATTGCACAGGTGTATCGAGATCAATCTGGAAATTATCCGCGTCAATCGGTGTTGCATCTGCCTGAAATCTGCGGTTAACCGATTTATCAAAAATTTATTTCAGGCGAGCCAATAGTTAGCATTAAAAGGTCGATAGTCAGATTTGGTTATATATGGCCGCACCTATTCCCATGATAAAAAAATAGCATATATGTAGTCGAATGTCAAGTAAAAAAACATGAAAATCACAGAATCTTCTAGGCGAGTTCTTGTTTGCCAAAACCGCACTTGTCGCAAGCAAGGTGCAGCAGAGGTACTAGCAGCATTTGAGAAATTGTCCCCCTCAGAAGTTGAAGTTGTTGCTAGCAGTTGTTTGGGACAGTGCGGCAACGGGCCGATGGTGTTGGTGCTGCCCGAAGAGGTTTGGTACAGTGGGGTTTGTGCTGAGGAAGTTGCGGCAATTACCGATCGACATTTGCGGGGAGGAAAGCCGGTAGAGGCGATGCTTTACCGCAAGTTTCACGGGCTTTCTCAGCAGCCATAACCCGGTGTTTGAGCAATTGCTATCTATTAATTAAAAACAATAAAATTGGTTCGATCGTTCGGACTTGAGTCCTTGATAAATGCTGACTAAAGTCCGAACGATCGAACTTGGGGACTAGATATAGCGGTTATCAAGCGTGGTGAGGTATGCCCTATGCCCTAGGCCCCATGCCCTATGCCGCATAGTACCTCATCTTTATGAAAAAGGCTATATCTGAGTGCTAGTTTTGCAGTCGCGCTTTTTTGCCGTGTACTTGAATGCGTTTGTCGGTTTTTTGTTTCTTCACCCAAGAGAGAAATTTCTGGAATTGGGGGTCATTTTTGAGCTTTTCTAGGGTGTTGAGCTCTTGGGCGAGGTGTTTGTTGTCGAACAGAGAGTGAATCTGGCGGTGACAAGCGGAGCAAATGTCGATCGTCGGGCTGGGATCTTCGTTTTTCCGCTTGGTGTTTTGTTTGGGGATCAGGTGGTGGGCGGTTAATGCTGCCATTTGTCGATCGCACAATTCGCACTGCATAATTTTTTCAATGCTGTTTGATAGGCAATTGCTTCTTTTAATTTAGCGTAGTTTAGGGCGATCAGCTTTCAGAAAGTGAGTAATATCAATTCCTCTCTTCATCGTCCTGTATTCATTTCTCTCTAATCTCTCTGTGTTCTCTGTGTTCTAGTAAGGTTAAATCATTCCGATGCAACCGGAAACGATATAAAGGTCGATCGCACTTTGCAAACAATAAAAAACCCCCAACGGGGGGTCATATTAATTTCTAGTGGGGCAGCCTTCTTGCCTGCCCCTAAGTAGAACTACCTACAGGTTCAAATCACGTACAACAGTACAAACAAAACAATCCAAATCACATCGACAAAGTGCCAGTAAATCTCGGTCGCTTCGATGCCGAAGTGGTGTTCGCTAGAATAATGACCTTCCACGCGCGATCGCCAAACTACCCCGGCCATCAGCAGCACTCCAAACGTAACGTGCAAGCCGTGAAAAGCAGTCAAAACGTAAAAGCAACTAGCGTACAAATTAGTTGTCAGGCCAAACTCTAAATGAGTGTATTCGTAAACCTGACCGCACAAAAACACTACGCCCATGAGGATAGTTGCAAGCAACCAATTCCTCATACCCGCCGCATCGTTCTTTTTGATTGCAGTATCGGCATTGTGAATCACAAAACTGCTAGCAATCAAAATTATCGTATTAATTCCCGGCAGCAATAACTCGCGATCGGGCGTACCTTCAGGCGGCCACGCCGGGGCCATCGCTCGATAAATCAAATAGGCCGCAAACATACCGAGAAAAATCATGCCTTCAGCGCCCAAGAACACAATCACCCCTAAAATTCGGTGGTCGGGATGCTCTTCGTGCCCTTCTATTTCGGCGCTGTGGTGGTAATTGAGAGCTGTTTTTTCTGGATCTATCGTTGGAATTTGTTGCATGATAAATTGCTAGTTGGTAATCAAGAAGTCAGTTGGCAGTTGATTGTTGGCAGTTGGTTGTTGTCATCAGTAGGGGCGGTGCCCCTGTGCCCGCCCTTCTTACTTAGCAGTCATCAGTCATCGGTTAGTTGTTGGTTGTTAGTTGTTGGTTATAATAACTAATTAGCAATTCCCAATTCCCAATTCCCAATTCCCAATTCCCAATAACTAATGACTGATGACTAATTGTCATCTTGACTTTCATCCGCAGGAGAATCAGCTTTTATTTCCGATTCAGGAGCGACTAAAGTTGCAGTACCGCCAAAGAAAGTTGAAGCTTGAGCCTCTGCAATCGGAATACCTTCTTTCTTGGCGTTACGGGTGGCATTTTCCCTCAACTTCAGCCTGAGACGTTCCCCAGTATGCTGAATTTTTTCCATGCCGTAATCGTAAGGCCCGGTTGCTAATACCGGCACTCCTTCAAAATTTTCTATCGGCGGTGGCGAAGTCGTCATCCATTCCAAACTCAAAGCTTGCCAAGGATTGTCACCTGCTTTCGGGCCGTATCTCCAGCTCCAAATCACGTTAACAATAAACGGGATTGTCGAGACTGCCAGCATATAAGCGCCCACAGTACAAATGACATTAATCGTGGTAAATTTCGGGTCGTACATTGCCACCCGCCGGGGCATTCCTTGCATCCCCAAAGCGTGCATTGGCAAGAAAGTTACAGTAAAGCCCACATAGGTTAAAACAAAGTGAACTCTACCCCAAAATTCATTAATCATCCGCCCCGTCATTTTCGGGAACCAGTGGTAAAAAGCAGCGTAAATTCCAAACACTGAGCCGCCAAACAGCACGTAGTGTAAGTGAGCGACGATAAAATAAGTATCGTGAACGTGAATGTCAAAAGGTACGGAAGCTACCATGATCCCGGTGATGCCACCGAGGACAAATGTGGAGATAAAACCCATCCCAAATAGCATGGCGCTAACTAGGCGGAGTTTTCCTCCCCAAATAGTGGCCAACCAGCTAAATATTTTAATCCCAGTGGGCACGGCGATGATCATAGTTGTGATCATGAAAAACATCCGCAGCCAGCCAGGAGTGCCACTGGTAAACATATGGTGCGCCCACACGATTAAGCCCAAAAAGCTGATCGCGAGACTGGAATAGGCGATCGCCAAATAACCAAAAATTGGCTTACGCGAATGCACCGGCAAAACTTCTGAAATCACCCCAAAAAAGGGCATGATCATAATGTAAACTGCTGGGTGCGAATAAAACCAGAATAAATGCTGGTAGACGATGGGATCGCCGTTACCTGTCGGGTTAAAAAATGCCGTTCCCGCTAACAAGTCAAACGACAGCAAAATCAAAGCTGCAGCTAACACTGGAGTAGCAATTAAAGTCAGCGCTGCCGTCGCAATCATTGCCCAGCAAAACAAAGGCATTTCATTGAGACTCATGCTCGGAACCCGCATCGTGAAGATGGTAACGGCAAAATTCACCGCTCCCAAAATCGAAGAAGTTCCGAGAATCAAGACGCTGAGAATCCAGATTTCTTCTCCGGCTTGAGCAGTAACTAAGCTCAAAGGCGGATAGGAAGTCCAACCAGCCTGCGGAGCTCCCACCAAAAAACTGCTCAGCAGCAATACGCCGCCTACTGGAATTAACCAAAAGGCAACCGCATTCAGCCTAGGAAATGCCATGTCTTTTGCCCCAATCATTAAGGGGATCAAAAAGTTAGCAAATCCAGCTCCGGCTGGTACGATCCACAGGAAGATCATCACCGTGGCGTGAACGGTAAATAAACTGTTGTAGAGTTCGGGGGTGACAAAATCGCTATCGGGGGTGGCGAGTTCGGTTCGCACTATTGTCGCCATCACGCCGCCGATTAGATAGAAACAAAAAGTTGTAACTAGGTATTGAATGCCGATTACTTTGTGGTCGGTACTAAAACCGAAGTAATCTCGCCAATGTCTGTCGGCGGGCGCTGTGCCGCGAGCCTCAAGGTTGGCAGTTTCTTGGAACTGTGCTTGTGTCATAAGAACAATATAAAGGCTTCCTAGTTTGCCGTGAAAACTTCAATCTTAGTTTGTAGTAACTTTTTCAGTTTTTTCTACCCTTGGGAGCCGGACTAAAGTCCTTACTACGAACCTTTTTGCAGTAAGGATTTTAGTCATTGCAATCTTGAGCCGGACTAAAGTCCTTACTACGAACCTTTTAGATGAAGGTACGGACTATTTTTAGTGATGGTTTGGGTGAAGTTTTTCTAGGGTTTCTGGATTAATTTTTATTTCCCTGACGTAGGGAGCTAAAAATTCTCCGTCTGACATTTCCCCAGGATTAATTGCTATTGCTTCCTCTAAGTTTTGAGTGCTAGCAATTTGCTGTTCCTTCACCCAACTATCGAAGTCTTCGGGGGTATGAACGAATGCTAAAGCTTTCATCGCTCCGTGATAAGCGCCGCACAATTCTGCACAAACAACCCGGTATTCGCCGACTTTATTTGCTGTGAATCTTAGTTCGCTCGGCCGCCCGGGAATTGCATCTTGTTTGAGGCGAAATTCCGGCATCCAAAATGCGTGCAGCACGTCTTGAGCTGCAATATTTAGCTGCACGTCGCGGTTGGCTGGCATATGCAGTTCGCCGGAACTAACACCGCTTTCTGGATAGCTAAAAATCCAGGCGTACTGCAAACCCATGACGTTTACAACTAAGTCTGGTGCTTTATTTTCATTTTTTGGGGATGCGCCAACGCCAAGAGCAACGAGCTTTTGAGAGGGAATTTTAGGGGCGTTTTGGGGTGTATCTGACAGTGTGGCCGCGATCGCACTTCCGCGCATTTGAGATTGCGATTGCATGGTGCCGTGGTCGTGATTGCCCATCGGATCGAGGCCTCCCATTGAGTTGTAAATCTCAAAACTGTAGACTCCGATTCCTAAAATTATCACCGCTGGCACGGCTGTCCATAGAATTTCTAAAGGAAAGTTGTCATGCCAAGGCGGGCCGTCTGTGTTGTCTCCTTCACGACGGCGGTATTTAATTGCAGCAACGATCAGCACTCCCTGAACCATGATAAATAGTCCGATGGAAATGGTCATCATTGTGTTGAAGAGTCCGTCTATCTGGGATGCCTCCTCAGATGCGGCGATCGGCATTAAACCATGATTCTGCCCGTACCAGAGACTGATCAGAGTCACTCCGATACCGGCGAGCATGGTGATGATGGAACTTGGAATGTTCACGCTGATACCTTAGTAGTAGCGACACTTCTTCGCTTGAACAATTAGGGAAGCAACTCTGGGTTGTCAATTTTTAATTGTAAATTGACATTTTGAGTGCAATCCCTATCTTAATGCTTACTTAAGGCTTATACCATTTTTGATTGCTGCTGATTTGATATTTTTGATGGGGAATGACTTATGCTCTAAGGGTTTGGAGCTAAGAGGAGCGGTAACATTTTTTGTGAAACTGAGATGAGTTTTTTTTGGCGATCGCTCGTTCAGATTAATACGGTTTATGTCCCTTGACAAAACTTAGAAAATATGGTAAACAATTGGTATTTTTTGTTACTAAACTTGAGATTGTTTCTCAAACACCATTAAATGCTGCTGGGGTAACATATCTTTTGTCTCTTTCCATACTAAACCGACGGCGGCCATTTCTTTTTTTACCTGTTTTTGGGTCATTTTGTGCAAGCCTTTAATGGGAATCATTGGATTTTCGCCCCGATACTCGATCGATACCGCGCGCCCTCCCGGCTTTAGTGCTTTGACAATTCCTTCCATCATTTCTCTAGGATATGCAAACTCGTGATAAGCATCCACCATCACAACTAAATCCACGCTATTTTCCGGCAAATTCGGATTGTCGAAACTGCCCAAAACTGGCTCAACATTAGTAATATTTTTTTCTTGTTTTTTCAACTCAAGAAAATTAATCATTTCCGGCTGCACGTCAACGGCGAAAACCTTTCCTTCGGGAACTAGGGCAGCGATGCGAAAGCTAAAATACCCGGTTCCGGCTCCAATATCTGCTACAATATCAGTTGGTTTTAAATCGAGATTGTTGACTAATCGAGCCGATTTTTCTTCCATGCCGCGAGATGGTCTTTCCAGCCAACCAGCGCCTTCATATCCCATGACTTGGGCAATTTCTCGACCCATGTAAAATTTGCCTATACCGTCGGGATTGTGGACGGTTCGCTGCTGATAAATGGTGTCGCTGCCGACAATTTTATTTGCTTGTGCTGCGGTGCAAGCAGTCTGGGAGAACAGGCAAATAATTGTCAGGATTATTACTGTTAATGGTTTAATCAACTGTGCGGCTTTTTTCACGACGATATTTCGGATTTTGTGTTTGAATATTGGCTCGTTGTTTCTCGTTCCCTGGCTCTGCCTGGGAACGCAGATCCAGAGGCTCTGCCTCGGCAAGAGCGAAAATATTTCACTATTTAATTGACAGCGGATTCTAACAGTTTTATTGTACCAGCATTTGCATCGATTTCGACTTCTTTGCCGATCGGCAAAGTGAACTTATCCCGAATGTGTCCCGTCATGGAACCGTACCACGCGGGAATATTCAAGGGGCGAATCCGATCCGTCAACACTTGATCTAAGGTTAAGGACTCTTGCGGTTTTTCAGCTTCGCACTTGGTACACTGTCCGAAAATAAAACCGGATATTTTATCGAGAATGCCCGCTAATTTAAGCTGCGTTAACATTCGATCGATTCGATAAACTTCTTCGCCCACTTCCTCGACAAACAAAATACTATTTTCCCATTCCGGCAAATAAGTAGAGCCTACCATTGCTGCAATTACTGATAAATTGCCGCCGATTAGTTTTCCCCTAGCTGTGCCGCGCCGGATAACTTGAACTTGCACGCTTTGGGAGTTTTGCATGGTGACAGCACCTCCGTCAAACAAAACTTTTTTGACGTAATTTACTGTAAAGGGACTCCAACTTGAGACACCTAAAGGGCCGTGAAAAGTAACTATATTAGTTTTAGCATAAATCGCTAATAAAAGTGCTGTAATATCGCTAAATCCCATAATTATTTTAGGATTGTTGCGGATAATATTGTAATCTAGGAGCGGCAAAATTCGGTTGCAGCCCCAGCCGCCCATCCCGGTAAAAATAGCTTGCACGGAGTTATCGGCAAAGGCGCTGTTGACATCGGCGGCGCGATCGGCATCCTTCCCTGCTAAATAGCCGTAGCGATCGTAAAAATGCTTTCCCAGTTTAACTTTTAAACCCAGGTTATCCAATACTTTAAAAAAATCCTGGATTTCTTTTTCGTAACTGAAAGCGGCAGGATTGATTAAAGCAACTGTATCACCGACTTGCAGGCGGGGAGGCTTAATAATTGTTTGGGGTAAAATGTTGTTTTGGGCGATAGGCAAAAGTATCGTGCCAATAGCAGTCAACCCAAAAGTTTTGAGCAGATAGCGGCGGGGGAGAGTCATAAATGTTATACCATTTTTCAATTAAGTGAAATTTTAGATACTTCGGCTTCGCTCAGTACGAGTTTTAAATTTTATATTTGAGGAATTGTTAATTAATTGGTGAATACTTGACTCGCTTGAGAACGGCTATAGATAACTTCTGCTATAGCGGTTCGATCGCGTTGTAAGGTATGCCTTATGCCCTATGCCCGGTTTGGCCTATGCCGCACAGTACCTCCTATGAGAGCTTGAAAGGCTATATAATTGTATATTGAAATTGCTGCCAGCCCAGTTAAAAATTGCCAGTTTAACATGAAAACAGACACTAACATCTCAGCTAAAAAATCCTGGGCTAAAGCTTTAGCCACTCCGGCTGCGGAGTTTCCGTTGACTCAGCTATCGGTTAAAAGCGGTAAAATTCCCGACGGATTGCGCGGCAGTCTCTATCGCAACGGGCCTGGACGTTTGGAACGCGGCGGCATGACTGCGGGACACTGGTTTGATGGCGACGGTGCAATTTTGGCAGTACATTTTACTGATGTAGGTGCTACTGCTGTTTATCGCTACGTGCAAACAGCGGGATATTTAGCTGAAGAAAAAGCTAATAGATTTATCTATACTAATTATGGCATGACAGCACCGGGGCCTGCGTGGTTGCGGTGGACTAAATCTGTTAAAAATGCTGCCAATACTTCAGTTTTAGCTTTGCCCGATCGCCTTTTGGCATTATGGGAAGGCGGCCCGCCTCACAGCCTAGATTTGCAAACTCTGGAAACTAAAGGAATCGACAATTTAGGCAATTTAGATAGTAAATTTTCTTATTCAGCTCACTGCAAGCGCGACCCGATTACTGGCAATATTTTTAACTTTGGAATTACCAGCAGTGCGAGTCCCAAGTTGAATTTGTATAAAAGCGATTGCACGGGCAAAATCGTGCAAAAAGCAACTATTCCTTTAAAGGGGATTTCTCTCGTACACGATTTTGTTTTGGCGGGAAAGTATCTAATATTTTTTGTGCCGCCGATTCGACTCAATGTTTTGCCAGTGTTAGCTGGAATTAGTAGTTATGGCGACTCGTTTGACTGGAAACCGGAGTTAAAAACGCAGATATTAGTTATTGATTCGGAAACTCTGTCTTTGGTTAGTTGTGGCGAAACTGATGCTTGGTTTCAGTGGCACTTTGCTAACGGTTTTGTCAAGGAAGATGGTTCGGTGGTGGTAGATTTTGTGCGTTTCGCTGACTTTCAAACTAATCAGCGACTGAAAGAAGTACCGACAGGTGAAACTCGCACTGACGCGGAAGGTTCTCTGTGGCGGGTATGTTTAAATCCTGAAACTGCCGAGGTGATAGCAGCCGAACAATTGCTGGATCAAGCTTGCGAGTTTCCGGTTGTACCTGCTTCCGAAATTGGTCAAGACTCGCGGTATATTTATCTGGCAATATATCGGTCTGATGTTGATATTGTAGCGGAACGTTACGGGGCGATCGCCCGTTTGGACACACAAACCCGAAATCTCACAATTGCCGATTGCGGCGAAAATCGCTACCCCACAGAACCCATCTACGTTCCAGATATTTCCTCGGAGAAAGGTTGGATTTTGACAGTTGTTTATGATGGGAATTCTGATAGCAGCGAAGTCTGGATATTTGACAGCGACGGACTAAACAGCGCTCCTATTTGTCAGCTAGAATTGCCCGGTGTCATACCTTTGAGCTTTCACGGTACTTGGAAATCCGCCTGATGAGAAAATTGTAAAGAAGTGTTGCGGAAGATTTATTAAAAATTGTTGCCACTTTTCTGTCAAGTTGTTAAGGTGTGTGTAGAAGCGAAAAACTCATATCTAGGAGGTATGTGATTGATGCTCTATATTGCTCAAAAATCCCCGGCGAATATAATTCGCGGCTGCACAAACAAAGTCCGCCTGCGCTGACTAACCAAACAGGGGAATTAAGCCAACCAAATTCGGTAAGATTTCTTACCTTGTTTTACAATCTCAAGTTTATCTGCTTGAGTAAGGTATAGCAGCCAGATTTCTGGCAAATTTCTGGCAAATTTCTGGCAAATTTCTGGCAAATTTCTAGCAAATTTATGCCAACCAAAAGTTTAGAGGACTTATGCACAAACTCTGTTTGTACGGTTCGCCCACAAGCACCTTACAGCAATACCACATCGAAGGATTTTTTGCATAAGTCACGGTTTAATTGAGTTTAAATCGCGCGCGTGTTAGCGATTCAAAAGTTTTGAATTAACTCCACAAAATTCACAACTCGCAACTTATAACTCCGCGCGCGGCGATCACTTCAAATCCAGAGGGTTTAATGTATGCAACTTCAAGGAAAAACAGCTCTAGTGACAGGAGCTTCGCGCGGAATTGGGCGATCGATCGCTCTGGAATTAGCGCGACAAGGAATCAAACGCTTGGTAATAGTAGCGCGCAACCGCCGGCAATTAATTGAACTGGCAGAGGAAATCGATGTTTTTGGTACAGAAATAGTGCCGTTAGCTTTGGATTTAACTCAGTCAGTAGCGGTGAATATTGCGATCGCCCAAGCTTGGCGCGATTGCGGCCCAATTCACCTGCTAGTCAACTGTGCGGGCGTAGCGCACCAAGCATCATTCTTGCGTGCCCCGCTACCGTTAATCGAGGAAGAAATCGCCTTAAATTTGCTCGGAACCTACACAATTACCCGCTTAATAGCGAAGCGAATGGCGGCGCAAAAAGAGGGAACAATTGTCAATGTTTCGAGCTTGATGGGCAAAATTGCGGCTCCGACAATGGCGACGTATTCTGCTACAAAATTTGCAATTTTGGGATTCACCCAAGCCTTGCGTAGCGAGTTAACTCAGTACAATGTTCGAGTCACAGCTTTATTACCATCTCTAACAGATACCGACATGGTGCGAGATTTGGAACAATTCCGGTGGGTAGTGCCCACAACTCCCGAAAAAGTTGCCCTAGCGCTTGTGGCGGGATTGCACAAAGATGCGCCGGAAATCTTGGTGGGATACCAAAGTCATCTAGCAGTTTTGTGTCACCGAATTGCTCCTTGGTTGCTAGATTTTGTGTTGCGGATGGCAACTCCAAAACTTCGCAATGGGGCGCGGGACGATCGCAAATTGCGGGAGGCTTAGGCTAACGGGCGATCGACTAATATGATGTCTGATCGATTACCGTAACAAAAACCGTTTGTAGCACTTTCAAAAAATAATGCAACAGTATTCTTGTCCCCCCCCTTAGCAAGGGGGGGCTAGGGGGGGTCAAAGAGTATTGCATGATTTAGAGAAATGGTATTACAACCAATTGCCAACTAAAATATATGTCGCCCAAATATTCGCCGGCTCATATCTTTCCAACAGAGACTTTTGTGCAAAATGCAGCGCTTTTGCCCTAGTCATTCCGGGTTTCGACAGTTCCTCATAAAACCGTAACATCAGTTCCGTATTTGGTGCATCCTGCGCTTCCCACAAAGTTGATAAAGTGCTGCGCGCCCCCGCACGTACCGCTATTCCCGCAAGTCCTAAAACTGCTCTATTATCTCCCGATGCAGTTTGACAAGCACTCAAAACAAGCAATTCAATATTAGTTTGCTGCTGCGGAGTTTCGGTTTCGATTAAATTAGCGATATCTTGACCTTTCAGGAGTTTTTGGTAAGCCACAATATAGGTTTCATCTGGGTCTGAACTGAATTCGCCGTGAGTTTTTAGGTGTATTGCTGAAAAGTTGCCTGTTTGGAGCTTATTTTGAATATTGGCTTTGGTGAAATTTGCCTCAAGCAGGGGTTGACTGGCGGGAACTTTTTGGCTAATTCCTTCTAATTCTTCCTTTAATTTTTGGATTGTTTCAAACTGTTTGCCGTCAATGTTTTGTGATTGACCGATGCCGCCGACGAAGACTTTGAGTTTTTGTTGTAGCGGTTGAGGTGCAAAAAGTGTGAGTTGTGGCGAAATGGCGATCGCATATTTATCTTGTACTAAATATTGCTCTGTTTTTTCATCGTAAAGCACCGCCATCGGGATGTTCCGCAAATCGCCATCAAGGACAAATACTAATGTTTCAATTTGAGGATTTTTGTCGAGTTCGGGTTTCAGCGGTGCGATCAACCATTGGTATACTTTTTTGGCATCCGCTATTACTTCAGGATTATTGCCCGGTGTTTGCAAATTCTTGCGGAGTTGTTGCAGGGTAGTTTCTACTGTTTTTCGAGGTACAGGAGTTTCGCGATATGTCAGGGGCTTTCCTGCTACTTGAAAAATTAGTGCTATTTTGTCTTCTAAGATAATTGGATAAATTAGTGTAGCTTCTGGATCGGGTATTTGATTGATGGCAACGGTAGGAGATAAACTGCACCGCAAAAAGTTTTCAATTTCGGCTAGTTGAAGTGCGTCAATCTGTTGGATTGCTTGTTCTAAATTTGCTTGATTTGGTTGAGTGTTTCCCTCAGTTGTCACGAGTAAATCTACGAGTTGGCGGTAAACTGGTTCGGCATTATCTCGGAAGGAAAACTGCACGTCGGGATTGACGGCAATTAAATCTTTGCGTAAAGATTGGAGGGTTTGAACTGATGCTTGATAAGCTGCGATCGCACTTTTTTTGTCTCCCTTACTTTTCACCGTCAATCTGCCTAATTGCCACTGCCATCGATAGGCAATATCTGCCGCCTGAATTGACTGTGCAATACCTAAAGCTTCCGTGGTTAATTGTTTGGCATCGGATAATTGTCCGGTGATTTCGTACAATTCGCCGAGACTGCCTTTGGCGTAGGATTCTGCTCGCAAATCGCCTAATTTTGTAGCATCTTTGGCTGCGGATGCCAATAGTTTCGCAACATAAATTAATTCTGGGTTTCCTAGGGTTTGACTTTTGGCTGCGACAGCACAGTGTTGGACTGCAGGCGACAAAGGTAGTAAGATTTTCTCGATGTGCGATCGCTCCATTGTTTGCACTTTCAAACAAGTCAGGCTTTCGGCAAAGTCGATGCGGGCATAGATGGATTCAGTGGTGACGGGCAAATTGTCAACTTTTGACTGGATTTCTTGCCACAAATTGCTGATATCTGAGTATGGTTGAGTTTCCACAAGCAGGCTCAGTTTACTTAATTTAGCTTGCAATTGTTCGGTTTGGGCAGCAAGGGCGATCGCCTTTTCGTAAAATTCCAAAGCTTGGGCATAATTAACCTTAGCATCCTTGCGGATATCTTCTTGCCGTTTGGCGATCGCTCGCTGGAGATTTCCCAAACTGAGATAAGCGGCGCTGATAGCTTCATTTAACTGCAAATTTTGGGCAATTTTTAAACTGCGGTTTAACATGATTGCGGAAGTTTTCAAAGCACCCGTGACGCGCAGTACATCGCCTAAAGTTCTCAATCCCGATGCGCTGAGTTCCGTGTCTGCCAAGTTTTCAACTGTCGCTTTTTCTGTCGGAGATAGTTGATTGTCGATCAAGCTTTGGCAGTTGAAATTACCAATTTCTAAAACAGGGAGCAAACTATTGCAAGCTTGGCGGTAAAGTCCGGCTGATTGGAGATTTTGGGCGGCGATTAGTTGGGTGCTGGTTTGAGGGGCGATCGCACCTGCAATCCTAGTAGAAATAGGCACTTGCAAGCAGCATAAAAATGCTGTAAGTCCTGCTAATATCAACCAACTTTTATACTTTTTTGTCTTCATTATTTGCGGCTTGTTGAGAGGTTTTTTATGCGGACAAGGCTTATTTTATAGGATATTGCTGTCAACTATACCGCGCGTTTTACCGACAGTCCTACAGGGGTTGAACCCCCCGCATTATAGCAAAAATAGGTTAAAACTCACATATTGCACAATAGTTAATAACGGGCTCTCCGGCTTGTTCCACAAAAGATTAATTTTCTTGCGGAACAGGCTCTCCGGCCTGTTCCCAAACAAGTAATTGAGAATGGTGCAACATTTCAGTTAAAACCGACTGTGAAATCTGACAGAAACTGCGAGTAATTTTAGTCCTATAAAAGAGGACTTTCGCTATGAAACAAAGGTTAAAAACCCCTGTCGGACTCTCGGACAAACGAAATATTTCTAGCGAAATTTGAAATTGTTAACCCTTCTCAGTCAACAGTTAACAAACAATAGTTAACAGTTAACCCTTCTCAGTCAACAGTTAACAAATAACAAACAACAGTTAACAAATAACAAACAACAGTTAACAAATAACAAATAACAGTCAACAGTCAACAGTCACTCGATACTAAGCGAGTAAATGACACCGTATGGGTTTTTGGGCGTGTCAAAGGCGATCCGATCGGAGGATATATCTTAGTATTTCTTCACATAGCCTGATTTCGGTCTATGATATATGCCTTATGCCGTTTTTGTGTTTAAAGCCCGTTATCGCGTACCGCTGATGAGTCAATCAACCAATCCACCACAATCCCAACCAATTTCTCGAAGAACCGCCCTCAAAATCCTCGGAGTCGGTACCGCCGGCGGGCTGCTGGGCTACTCTCGATTTTCCAAGCCAGAACCCGCCGTTTTTGGTCAAGATTCTCTTGACTTACCGCGAATGCTGAATAACCGCAAAACCGTAGCAGTTGTCGGAGGCGGCTTAGCCGGGCTCGCCTGCGCTTACGAACTGTGTCAGCGAGGTTTCGCGGTGACGCTACTAGAAAAATCGCCCCAACTCGGAGGCAAAATAGCTAGTTGGCCGATACAAGTCGGGAACGAAACTTTTATGATGGAACACGGTTTCCACGGTTTTTTTCCGCAATACTACAACCTCAAAAGTGTAGTTGAAGAATTAGAAATTACCGATAATTTTGTATCTTTAGAATCCTACGCCGTCCTGTTTAGAGACGGTAAATACAAACCAGAAGTTTTCCGTCCCAACCATTCAGCTTTCCCCTGGAATATAGTTGACCTGGCGATATCTTCTCCCAACCGTCTCAAGTGGGGAATCAACCTGACAAAACCCGCTCACTGGGAAGTGTTTCGAGAAATTGGCGGCTTTCAAACGCAAAAAACTTTTGATCGCCTCGACAATATATCAGTTGCTGATTGGGTAAAAGGTGAATTTCCTCGCGGACTTTACGACTTGTATTTTTTGCCTTTTGCCAAATCCAGCCTCAACGCTCCCGACAAATTGAGCGTCGGAGAATTAATGCAATTTTTCCACTTTTACTTTTTCGGAAATCCCGAAGGTTTAGCCTTCAACGGCACGCGGCAAGATATGGGTACAAGTTTGGTGCAGCCTATTGCCAGAGCCATTGAAAGCAAAGGCGGCAAAGTATTAACAGATGTCGCAGTTAGCAATATTCACTGGGAAAACGGCAGGATTGATTCTCTGAGTTATCAGTCGGGAGACGTGCAAAGTAAAGTGCCTTTTTGGGTAAAACGAAACGCCCTGTTAACTGACAGTAACTCTACAGAATATTTCGGCGCGGGAGACAGCGTATTTGCCAGCGCCCCTGGAGGAAAAGAAGCAATTTCTCTAAGCTGCACTCACCAAGGCTGCACTGTTCAGAAACAAAACGACGGTCAATTTCACTGTCCCTGTCACGGAGCAGTTTTTGATGCTGAGGGACGAGTTGTGAGCGGGCCTGCTCAGCGGGATTTACCCAGATTTAAGGTAGTCGATAAAAAAGCAGATGAGGTACAGTTGGCAGCAGCAGTAAACAAATCACAACCGCAAAAATTGGGAGAAACATTGCAGGCTGATTACTATGTTTTTGCTGCCGATGTTCCTGGGATGCAGCATTTGTTTAGTTTAGCTAGCGGTGAGGTAAATCCGCAGGTGCAGAGCCGAATCGAGGGCTTGAAAATAGCCGATCCGTTTGCGGTGGGCCGTTTTTGGTTCGATCGCGATTTTCCCTGGGAACACAGCAATTTTAGTTCGCTTTCCGGCTACAAACTGACTGACAGCATCACACTTTACCACAAAATTCAAGATCAATTCATCGAGTGGCATCAGAAAACTGGCGGTAGCGTAGTGGAACTGCACGCCTACTGTTACAAGGAGAAAGAATTTCCCAACCAGGAAGTTTTGCTCGCTACTTTTGAGGAAGAATTGTATGAAATTGTACCGGAATTAAAAGCGGCGACTCTGCTGCACCGGGAATTGGTAAATCAAAAGAATTTCTCCGGTTATCCGCCCGGTAGTTATGCGGAACGGCCAGACACTAGCTGCGCTGTACCTAATCTTTTGTTTGCCGGAGATTGGGTAAAAATGCCGTTTCCTTGCGGTTTAATGGAAAGGGCTGTGAGCAGCGGTTTGTTAGCAGCTAATGCGATATTATATCAGGAAGGTTTGCAGAGGCGATCGCTCTTAACGGTGAATCCCGAAGGCGTGCTGAAAATCTAAGGTTTGCAGCGGAGCGGATTTTAGATAGTGTCTGCAGGGACAAAAACGGGTTCGTAGTGAGGACTTTATTCCGCATCCATAGAAGGACTAAAGTCCTCACTACGAACCTTAATAAAATGGGTTCGTAGTGTGGAATTTAGTCGCAAAATATATCTTGCTATTCATACCTATGTGGTGGGTTGGGATCGGTGCAATTTACTATACCACCTCGCGCCAAGATGAGGATAAACCCGATCGCCCGATATGCAGTCCTGTACAACTAAGCTGCGGCTTTGTTGGCGCTACTTTTAGCTCTTTTAGGAGGATTAGGAGCGATCGCCTTTCTGACTTTGTTAGCAATCTTAGTAGAAATTCAGATGAATTACGGTTTGTAGGTGTGGTTTCGCCGATCAAAAAAAGGCATAGCTTGCGAACAAAAAAATCATCGGTGTCAATCTGGGTGCATCTGCGGTTAAAATATTGAATGAGTATAAAGCCATAATAGATGCCCAATAGTAACTGGAAAATTCGTAATAAATCTGTAATGTTTGATGCTTTTGCAACTGAATACGATTTCGCAGCCACCTTGCAAAGTAAAAACGATTTTTTTACTAAAAACCTATCTACCAGCAAAGGTGCAGCATTAGATATTGGCTGCGGTTCTGGAATTTTGGCTTTTGAATTAGCCAAGTATTACGATAATGTCGTAGCCGTCGATATTTCAGCAAAAATGCTGGATATTGCCAATCAAAAACGCTCAGCGCCCAATATCGAATATATCCAAATGGATGCGAGTCAATTAGCGCTCGATCGCAAATTTGATTTAATAGTTAGTGATACCACTTTTCACCATTTATCCAATCTCCCCGCCACTCTATCATTAATTAAAAACCTGTTGAATCAGCAGGGAAAAATTGTCTTTTTAGATAACATTTCTGGAGTCGAAAGACCTGCTACAATAAGCTATATATTAGGTGCCGTGAGAGATTTTATGCCCGACTGTTCCAAATACGGATTTCGCAAGGCTTCAAGATTATTAAAATTTAGATTGTCGCCAAGCTGGTTGAAGCATTTAGCCAGCAACAGGTATTTATCAGAAGCGAGATTTAAAAAAATGTACGGTCGTTGCTTTCCCGGCTGTTATTTTGTAAGATTGGATTGTTTGATGGGCGTGATTTGGGAAAATTTGTAATGCAAAACAACGGGATAAAATCAGTATCTGCGCGGGAAAAAAATAGTCACATCCGCGAGTTGAGCATTAATTTGGAGCAATGGTATGCAGTCGCCCGCAGCACAGAGGTACAGAGTCAGCCACTACCTGTGATATTGTGGCATCGGGCGATCGTGCTTTTCCGCGACAGTGCAGGAAAAATCAACGCTTTAGAAGACAGGTGCCCGCACCGACAAGTCAAACTCAGCCACGGTAAAATCAAAGGCGATTTAATCGAATGCGCTTACCACGGATGGCGGTTAAATGCCAGCGGAGAATGCGCCGAAGTCGATTATTTAGCAGAAAATCAAAAGCTACCTAACTGCAAAATTCGCTCCTATCCAGTCCAAGAACAAAACGGTTTTATCTGGCTGTTTCCCGGCGATGCAACCCAAGCCCAAAAAATAGATTTATTAGACTTACCAGAGTGGGAACATCTCAATTATATTGCCACAGTTTCAGTCATCGACTGTCATGCCCACTATTCATTTTTAATTGAAAACTTGATGGATATGTACCACGGACACTTGCACGAAGACTTGCAAGCTTGGGCAAATCCAGTATTAGATACTTTAACAGAAGACGAGCATCAAGTAACAGCTTGCTATCAGGCACAAAGTTATTACAAAATAGATAAAATTTGGTCAATTTCCCAGTTATTTTTTAAGTCTCTGCGGAAGCTGCACCCGGAACCGCTAGAGGTGAGTTACGTTTACCCGCATTGGGTTTCAACTTTGGGCAGCGACTTTAAGATTTACTGCTTGGTTTGTCCGGTGAGCGAGACGGCAACTCGCGCTTATTTAATTCATTTTACCTCATTAAATGCGTTTTGGCGGCTGCACAAATTGCCTGTTTGGTTTCGCAGGTTTATTAAAGATAGTTTATTTGGTGCGGCTCAAAAGTTATTAGATGGTTTGGTGCGGCAGGATGTGTTAATGATTGAAGAAGAACAGCAGGCTTTTTTGCAGAATTCCGAAAGAAAAAGTTACGAATTAAATAGGGCGTTGGGGAGCGTGCAAAAGTTGATGAGAAGTCAGGCGGAAAATGGGTGACTTAGATGATTGGGCGGTTGAAACCGCGAGCAAATCAAACGATTTCGGCCTGCGCCAACTGGTTTATAAAGAATCTCCCAAACCAGGATTTGGTATAAATTGTATAGCCTTTCTCAAAAAAATGAGGCCGATTTGTTTGTAGTAAGGACTTTAGTCCTGATTGACTCGGAGGAAGGACTGAAGTCCGAACGATCGAACCTCAAAAATCTAAATTCCGCCAGCACAAACTTTACTTTTTAGCGCGCTGCTGCTGGTAAACGCTGAGAACTTTATCCGCATAAGTAGCAGTTGCGCCGCTTTTGCAAGCTGCCGATTCCCCAGTCATCCACCAGCAAGCGGCGCGGCGTACAGCGGCGGTTTCATTGTTGCCGCTAGCTTTGTATTCGTCGCGCAGCAAATCGCCCGCGATACAGGTAACAATTGATTTGGCTTTTGTCGCGTTGGCTTCAAATTGTTGCGGTGTTAAATCTTGTTTGGTACAGATTTTTGCCCAGCGGGAAATATTGCCCGGTAAAACTTGCCACTGACTGTACATTCCGTCGTTTGCGGTTTGTGGCGGCGCGGCTTGTCGCAGCGCTTCTACGAGGGCGGAAACTTGCGCGTCGGTGACTGGTGCGGCTGCTGCTGGAAGTGTTTGCAATCCGAGGCTAATTATCAGGCTACCGAATAGTAGATTGGTTTTTGCGATCGATTTAAAGTTCATTCACAATTCCCTGTTTGATTTAAACTTTGTTTCCTCAAACAAGGTTTACTATTTTGTCGGTAGAATGCCTCTGTCTTAAGTATGATTTGCCCACTTAATGCACTGTCATCGCACTTACGATAGAAATTGTCAATCAATTACGATAAAATTATGGAGATACAACCCAGGGAAATTCGCAACTACCTGAGAGCAGATGGGACAAATCCTTTTGAAGAGTGGTATAACTCGCTCCGGGATACCACAGGCAAAAATAAGATTCGGTTAAGGCTTAAGCGAGTCATGACTGGTAATCTAGGAGATTGTAAGTCCGTCGGAGAAGGAGTTTTTGAACTCAAAATTGACTTTGGCCCTGGATATCGGCTTTACTTTGGACAAGTCGGGCTGACAATTGTACTTCTGCTAATAGGTGGAGATAAGAGAAAGGAAAGAGCGAGATATTGGCAAAGCTATTCAATATTGGAGAGACTATGAAAGACGTGAAAGCACCAACGAGTAGGAGTTACCAAGAATTTCTGCTCGAATCTCTGAGAAATGCCCAAGAAGCAGCAGGTTATATCGAGGTGACATTGACTGAAGCAAGCGATGAACCTAAATTGCTCCAAATGGTACTCAAAGACGTTGTAGATTCTCGGCTAAAGTTCAACAATTTATCAGAGTCAGCTCAAATTCAATGGGAAAAGCTTGACAAGATGTTGACCGAAAGTGCAGGTTCGGAAATTTTCTGTTTTGTAGAATTGCTCCAAGCGTTAGGATTTAAACTAGGAATTAATATGGCTAATATTGAGTTGTCTGCTGAATGTACTACCGATCGCCCTACGATAGAAATTGCCGATCGACTGCGATAAAATTATGGAAGTACAACCGAGGGAAATTCGACGTTACATCCGACCTAATGGCAGAATTCCTTTCTTAGAGTGGTACTGCACCCTAGGAGATGGCAAAGCCCAAGTTAAGGTTGATGCAAGGCTTGAGCGAGTTAGTCTCGGCAATCTGGGGGATTATAAGCCAGTAGGAGATGGTGTCTACGAACTCAGGATTAACTACGGCCCTGGCTACCGGATTTATTTTAGAGAAATAGGAGCCACAATTGTGCTTCTGCTCTGTAGTGGGGATAAAAGTACCCAAGAACAAGATATTCGCAAAGCGAAGGAGTATTCGGCCGACTATGAAAGAAATGAAAATGCCTACCAGCGATAGCTACCGCGAGTCCCTAATTGAATCTCTCAAAGATGCCGAACACGCTGCTGGTTTTATCGGGGCTATCTTGGAAGAAAAAGACCCTGAACCCGCACTTTTGAGAAATGCCATCACAAAGGTAATTGAGGCTCGAATCAGGATGGATGCTCTTTCGGAGTCAGCAAAAGAACATCACGAAAAACTCGATAAGATGCTGAATAAAAGCGGCGGTTCGGAAATTTACAGTTTGGTAGAATTGCTCGAAGCGTTAGGATTTAAACTAGAAATTACTTACTGTCGCAGATACTGAGTTGTCGGCTGACTCGGAATCAACGGATTTTGGGGAATCAGAATTATCGCCCGAACCAGTAGTAATTAATCCCAGTTAATGAGTAAATCGCGCCCTTACCCTTCCCTCACAAAATCAAACAAGCGATGAGCCATTTCTAGTTTGCTGCAAGGTGCAATTTCTAGTTGCTTGCCGGCGGCATTAATTAATATTGCTTGATTGGTATTGCTGCCGAAACCTGCACCTATTTTGTCGATCGGGTTTGCGGCAATTACATCCAATTTCTTCGATCGCAATTTCTCCAAAGCCGGCTTGACAATATCCCCAGTTTGTGCTGCAAACCCGACGAGTTTTTGGTGTGGCTGTTTCAATCTTCCCAACTCTGCCACAATATCCGCTACCGGTGCTAACGGTAAAGAATTGGGGAGTTGCTGCTTCGGCAATTTCTCACTGCTGTACTCAGCCGGTTTCACATCCGCTACCGCCGCCGCCATCACCGTCAAATCCGCATCGTGAAAGCATTGCAGCATCGCCTGCAGCATTTCTCGTGCACTCGTAACTGCGATCGCCCGCACCCCAGACAGCGGCAACTCGCCAGTTATACTGTGTACCAGCGTCACCGTCGCGCCGCGGTGCAGTGCAGCTTGCGCCAAAGCTATGCCCATTTTGCCCGTGGAAGGATTGCCGATAAACCGCACCGGATCGAGATGTTCCCGCGTTCCTCCCGCACTGATTAACACCCGCTTACCAGCTAAATCTCGATCGCCCTTGGCATACAACAGCGATTCAATATGAGGCAAAATCTCACCAGGTTCTGCCATGCGGCCGACACCCGCGCGATCGCACGCCAGCATTCCCGCCCCCGGATTCGCAGCATGATAGCGCCGATAAGTCAACACTTCCCGCCAATTCCGCTGCACCGCAGGCTGTTCCCACATATCCGTATTCATCGCCGGTGCCAGCAAAATCGGGCAAGTAGAAGCTAAGACAGTATTCGTCAGCAAATTATCAGCAAAACCCCCCGCCAACTTAGCCAAAGTATTAGCAGTCAAAGGAGCAATTACAAAAACTTCCGCCCATTCTCCCAGTTGAATATGCAGCGGGCGACCGTGATTTGCTTGCCAAAAATCTTTGTCAGTAAAAGCAGGATGGCGGCAAAGAGTAGCAAAAGTTAAAGGCGTTACAAACTCCCCCGCAGCCTCAGTAAGAATCGCTTTCACTTCAGCTCCAGCTTTTGCCAAAGTTGAAACTACTTCGCAAACTTTGTAAGCCGCAATCCCGCCACTAACGCCGATTAAAATTCGTCTGCCTTTCATGCCATTAGACCAATACACTTCAGTTAACTCCGATCCCCCCTAACCCCCCTTAAGAAGGGGGGAACAAGAAGCTCTCAAAGTCCCCCGACTATCCGGGGGATTTAGGGGGATCTCCGGGCAATAAACAGTGCTAACTAAACCGTATTGGCCGTTAGACAAGATTGCATTCATGCGCTCTTCTATCTTAAAATTATCTGCGTTTATCTGTGTTTATCCGCCTTGCATCTGCGGTTTCGGTATCAATCAAATATTTATGAAATAAGTCTATTTTCTCATAAAAAAAATCAAGAAAGAAGTTGAGATTAAAACAGACAACAATCTATAATTCATCTGTTCAACCCGCAACAAAAAATGCTGCTAACTTCTTCCTCAATTCCGCCCTTAATTTTTAAGCTAGATTTTCAAGGCTATGCTTCGTCGTAGGCTTCCATATCCAGAAGGTGGAGATAAGGTTCAACCAGCTCCGGCCGCTGAAAGGCAAGCGATCGCAACAAATGCCAATCATTCAATCCCTCAAAAGGATCAGTATAATCGTCAACCTCCAAACGGACAGCCAATTCTGCCACGTCTTGAGAAGTAAGTACAGCAATATCGCGCGATGCTTTGGTTAAAGTTTTCATGTTTTTTACCCCTGCCCTAGACTTCCGCCATACTATATACTAAGCCTTTAATCACATTTCGACACAGTTTCTACAACAAAACTTCGCATTACATCTACAACTTCCGGTAGAATCTCGTGTCCCATCTTAAATTCTCGATACTGCACCTGAGCTCCCCAAGCAGTCAAACTGTCGCGCGATCGCACCGCAGCACTAATCGGCACAATAGTATCTTGAGTACCGTGCGCGATTAAAACAGGCGGCAAAGCACTCCCCGCAGCGGGCGAAATCGACGAATGCAAATAACCGCTCAAACAAATTAAACCCGCTACGGGCAAAGTCAATCCCACATCCAGAGTCATCGCTCCGCCTTGAGAAAAGCCCCCTAAAATCGTGCGAGACAAAGGCACCCCCGTGCTGCTTTCCAAAGAAAGCAAAAATTCCCTCAGCAATTGCCGGCTTTCTACCAATCCCCGAGCATCTTTGCTTTGAAGGTCATACCACGCTTTGCCCCCCGTTACTTGGGGATGGGGAAACGGGGCATCGGGAAACACAAACTGATAATCCGGCAAATTGAAAGCCGGTGCTAAGGCCGCCAAATCCCGAGCATTAGCACCCCACCCGTGTAAAGCGACAATCAAAGCGACAGGTTGGCGATCGGTTGTTGGCGGAATGCTAATAAATTGTAAAGACATGGTAGTGTTAGTAATTGGTAATCTGGCATTACTACAATTATAAATTGTCGCGGCGAGTAAAACCAAATTTTTAACGCTCCGGGTGCGTCGCAGCGCACCTTACCTAAGTCAATTCGCACCTGACTAACTGTTAAATTTAGGGTGCGCTGCGACCTTACCCAAGTAGCAATCCGCCGCTTACAAAACAGTCCCGATTTCCTTCAAATAAACCCGCGCAAACGGTTCCCCATCCCCCAGACTGTACTGTTCGATCAATCCCTGGCGGCGAATAGAAATATTACTTCCTTCCCTCACCACAACCGTATCGTCATCAGTGCTTTCTCTGACCAAAATCATCTCTGTTTCCCCCGGATTGTCCAGCACCACCATATTGCTGCCACGATAAAACATTCCCTCTGCTTCCAAAACATCTTCGGGATATTCAGCAATCAACAAATCTAGCTTGGGATTCCGCAGCAAAGTTTGCACGTTAAGATTGTAATTATTGTGCAAAACTTTTTCAGAACGGTTGACAAAAAGTCCAGCGCGACAAACAGCACCGATTGTCCAATCGGGATGCAGCAATAGAATATGGTCGATGGTTTCTTGCAGTTCCTGCACGGAAATTTTGTTGAAACTAATAATCGGAATTCTGGCGGATTTTCCCGAGTCAAAAAAAGTATCGATAATATGCGAAGGCACATCAACACTTTCTCCGACAGCCGGGTTGAGGTGCATAAAAATTCCCGGCGCGGCATTGATTTCAATAATCCCAAAATTGCCGGTTTTCCAAGATTTCGCGAGAGATTCTGTTACCACATCAATGCCCAAACAAGTTAACCGAAAATGTTGGGCGATATCTTGAGCCAAAATTATGTTATCGGGGTGAACGCTGCGGGTAGCGTCGATGCTGACGCCACCTGCTGAAAGATTGGCCACTTTCCGCAGAGAAACAGTGCGATCGCCCTCTAACACGCTATCCAATGACAGCCCTTGTTCTTCCAGATACATTTCCATCGCTGCGTCGGACTGAATTTTGCTCATCGCCGAAGTTGGCGTATCCAAACGTTCGGGTTTGCGGTTTTCACGGCGGATCAATTCGCGAATAGTTGAGTCTCCGTCTCCTGTTACCGAAGCGGGCCGGCGTTCAGTTGCAGAAACAAATTTGCCGTCAACGCACAGCAGCCTAAAATCCGAGCCTTTGATGCTATTTTCCACAATTACTCGCACCGGTTCTGTTTCGGGAATTGCCTTAACTGCTCTTTTAAAAGCCGCCTGCAATTCTTCAGCATCTCGGACATCTGCGGTGACACCAATTCCTTTATGACCGACTACTGGCTTAACAGCAACTGGGTAGCCAATTTCTCTGGCAACTGTCAGAACTCCGTTTTCTGTGGAGACGATATCTCCTTTGGGAACCGGAAATCCCAAGGTAGCGAGAAAAGCTTTACAATCGTCTTTGCGTGTGGTAAAATCTGAGTCTAAATGGCTGTCGCAATCAAACGTTGTTGCAGAGCCGCGCACCAGTTTTTTGCCGTAACCGTATTGCATCAGTCCTTCATCCCACAAATAAAATGCGGGAATGCCTTTTTGGGATGCCGATCGCATTAATGAATAAACTGTCGGGCCTCCGTAAACAGACTGCCGGAACATATTTTGCAGCGCGCCTATTTGTGCTGACAGTGGGAAGTCTTGATTTTGATCGATGGCTTCAAACCAATCCCAAACAGCGTAAACTACGGCTCGGGCGCTGCGGGCGTGAAGTGCTTCTATGCTGATTCTGTTAAACTCAGAAAATGCCTTGATGTTCCAGTGTTGGAAGTGCAAACCCATGTCTAGTTTGGCTACTTCTGAGGCGGTACGCCCGAACAGTTGAGCGTGGTTCGAGAAAGTTTCGTGCAGCAGTTGCGGGTAGCGATCGCCAATAATTTCACGGTAATGCGCGATCGGCTTTGGTTGCCGATCGTCCGTCACTGCAAAATCGAAAACTAAAGCGGCTGTTTCTAAATAAGGGTTGGGCCCGATATAGTATTTGAAATGGAAAATATCAAATACATCTGTTTTTCGAGCATTGACGCGGGCTATCTCGGTGCTTTTTTCTTGCAGCATTTTCTAACCTCCTTGTAACTAATTTGTCAGATTAACTCTCTTGTCGGTGCATTGCATACTACCTGCCGACATAGATATAGCCTTTCTCAAAAAGGTGAGAAGTTGAGATTTTAGATTTTAGATACTTCGGCAACGCCGGCGTACAAGTTTTAGATTTCAGATTGACGACTCGATACCTCATCTTTGTGAGCACTGCTATATTTCAGAGAGCGAGCATCTGTGTTTGGCTTTCGCAGTGATGTCCTCACTCGCGAAGTATACAACACTCGCGAAGTATACAACACTCGCGCAGCATACAAGACAATTAGTGAAAAGTTAAAACTAACGCTGCATTTGTCAATCGGTAAAATTACTCAAAAAACTGCTTTTGAGAAAAGTAGAAAATTCGCGATTTGGGGTGAGCGGGCATAAATACGGCGCTCCCCACGTCCGCCCAAATCTCAGTTTTATAGCCAAAATATAAGTAAAATATGAGTAAAATTGCTGATTGACAAATGCTTCCCTAGTTGAAGTCGTCAGCAATAATACAAAACTCGCGAGCGTGACAGCACTCACACAAAAAAATTATTTTCACAGATAACGATCTGCTCCCCAGGTAGAGTGCGAGAGGAAGACAATTGCCCGATCGCCAATTGCCCGCGAGCAATTACCAATAACTAATGACTACTTAAAAAAACTATAACTTTGGAGAGGTACAACGCCAACTAAAATTGGCTATGACTGTGAAAAAGGATTTAAGAGGCACCCAATTATGAAAATCGCACAAACTGCTCTAAGGGATAAAGTTCACCAATTAGCTGAGGAAGCATTTCACCTGAAGCTGATTTCTGGGTACGGCGACGGTCAAAACAGCAACGAATATCAGATTGTCTGGAACGGCAAACCGAGACACTTGCCTTTAGAACGGGCGCGTACAATATTGAGCAATTTGATCGAGCGATCGCACTAACTGGCGATCGGACTCATTTAGCACTTGCGCTCATCAACCCGGTTTGTCGGAAAAACTAACATCAGGATAGGCGAAAAATCTTATCCCAAAGGCGGTTGATGACCCCGCCCGCGTAAGTCCTAGAATGTAAACTCATTTTTTGACCCCTCCCCTGCCAGGAGGGGTTAGTTTTTTTCGATCGAAAACTGGGAGGGCGATCGCCGCATTTGTAATTCTGTAAAAAAAAATACTTACTGCATTCCGACACAAATGCTTCCTCACAATCTCCGGTGAAAGCAATCCCAAACTTTTGCTAAACCCTACTAATCCGTAAGTTATAAAATTTCTGTATCCATATCTACCTTTTAGCAGTTTTCCTGAAAAAAAAGGTTATGTTTTATTTAAATATAATCAATTAAAAGTGCAAAGCGTATGGCTAGCGGCAAAAATCAGGGGAAATTGCTAATTATTGGCGGCGCCGAAGACAAAGACGGGGACTGCAAAATTCTGCGAGAATTCTTGCGGTGCGCCGGAGGCACTAAAGCCCGCATTGTAGTGATGACGGCTGCCACAAGCCTGCCGGGAGAAGTCGGAGATAACTACATCCGAGTGTTTGAGCGGCTGGGCGCAGAAGAGGTGCGAATTGTTGACACCCAGAGACCAGAAGATGCCGACAATCCAGATTATTTAGAAGCCGTCGAACAAGCGACCGGGATATTCTTTACCGGGGGAGATCAAGCGCGGATTATTAGCTGTTTGAAAGACACCAAACTCGACGCAGCTATGCACAAACGCTACTCCGAAGGAATAATCATTAGCGGCACCAGTGCCGGCGCGGCGATGATGCCAGACATGATGATTATTGAAGGAGACTCCGAGACAAATCCACGGGTTGAGGTGGTAGCAATGGGCCCGGGAATGGGTTTCCTGCCGGGAATTGTCATCGACCAGCATTTCGCCCAGCGAGGTCGTCTGGGACGCTTAGTTTCGGCACTCTTGCTGCAACCAGCAGTCTTGGGATTTGGGATTGACGAAAATACAGCTATTTTAGTCAGCGACGACGAGTTGGAAGTCATTGGCGAAGGCGCTGTAACTGTCATCGACGAGTCGGAAAAACTCCACGACAATATAGACGGACTGTTGAAGGATGAGGCTTTGGCGATTTGTGGCGCGAAGTTGCACATTCTCCCCCACGGATACCGATTTAATTTGAAAACTCGCCAGCCGATGTTGGATCGGTTAGCAGCGGCAGTATAGAAAGAAAAAGCTAACTTATACCATTTTTCTAAAGATGTGGTATAGATAAAATCTTAGCCCCCCCGCGAGTTCGGGGGGGTTGGGGGGGTAATATCTAGCGCTAATTTATGAAATTGGTATTACTTGCAACGCCGCCAAAATCTCAAAATTGTCTAGGGTGTACGCCTCTTCACCGGTTGAGCTGGCAATGCGTCCGCGAACTAATAAAAAGAAGAGGATTTGACCTCTTCTTTTATTGCTGCGGTTTCTGCTTGTTTAAGCACTTTTCTGTTGGTCAAAAAACGAATTCTGCCCTTCTTCAGTCGATATTAAATTCCACCCTTGAGTTGTCAGCTTCTGAAAAGTTGCCCATCCCTTAGAACCGTCCTTTTCCAGGTAGTCGGACGCCGCGAACTGCGGAAAAGCTGTATAAGGCCGCCATGCTTGACGTAGTTCGGTACGCAAGTGCAATATCTTTTCTCCATTGCCTCCCAATCGGGGCAACCAACACATTTGTTTTAGCATTTTTAACACTCCAGAGTTTTACAGTAACGGTAATTCGCCAACATCCCAAATTAAACTTTTAGAACCCTAGAGATACTGCTCGGAATATCTAACAGGTAACAGGGACGGATGAGATTTTCACCGATTACCAATTACTGAGGTAGCAGCAGTCGTCAAAGTTGATTTGGGTTCTCGAAAATTTCTCAGTCCAAGACTAGAGAACTAATACTGTCAAGGCATAAGCAAAAATAATCATTGCTATGATCTGCTCAAACTTGACTTAAAGGCGATCGCGCGAAAATCCAGTTGCATAAAGCATTAATTTTTCTGGTTTCCCTTGCTTGGTAATTACAAGCTCATGCTCCCCCTTTCCGCCTAAAATGACATCTTTCTACAGTATTAGCTCTGTAAGCTAAAAAATGTTCCTTTAGTTACAATTATTAAACTTTTGTCACGATTTATATTGTTATCAAAAGTTAAATTACTTTTCATAAACAGCGATTAATTATTTTTAGTAACTTTAGCTACATTTGCTCTGGATGGGTGAACAGTTTGGACGATCGACAGGGCGAACTCCAAACCTGCCCAACAGACGGCAATGGTTTTTATTAAAATATCGACCTAATCATGAGTTGCTGGAATGTTACAGAAACCTGATTTTGCTGCGGCAAAGATTGCCTGCACTTTAAACTAAAAATATATATTTTATCCAGGATATTAAGCAGCTAAAGTGTTAGTTTACTACCGCTGAAACGATTATAAAAGGCGAGCTGTAGTAACCAATTCTTATGATAATTATCTATCTGGTAACAGCATTCCTAACTTTCCTGCTGCGGGGACTTGGCACATTGGGCGTACAACAAAATTGTACAAGTTGGGGAATAAGACTTTAAGTTTGATTGGCGGGCACGGTGAGCGCTGGTATTTGTTTGAGAGTGGGAGAATTTATGTCTCCAGACAGATGATCTGCTAACTCATGCAACATTAAATGGTATTTAAGACTGGCGCAAACAAGTCAAAAAACCGTGCTTTCCTAGCGGGGGCGATGGTGGAAACGTTTTTTTTGTATAAAAATTCGGTTTCTTGGTGCGAGTGCGATCGCCATTCCTGGTATTGAGCATAACAACTGCACTGCGATCGGTCAACTGTCAATTAACACAAAAATTAACACAAACTTTGTCGGAGGACAAACTCTATGGGCTGGCTAAAAAGATTGTTTGGTTTAGAAAAACTTGAAAATCAAGAAAATGTGCAAGCTCCAGCTTACCAAGCACCTGTAGCTCAAGCTCAAGCTCAAGCACCTGCTCAACCTGCTGCTGCGAGCCCTCAGACAATCCCGCCGGAACGCATGGGATTGAATGGAGAATACGATCAAAGCGGTTTAGCTAAACGGGTAGCTCAGGCCTTTGATGCAAATCCTGATGTTGCGGATATTGAGACTGTTTATGTGGCGCAACTCGGCACTACGGTTGTTCTCAAAGGTACAGTTCCCAGCCAAGAAATTGTCAACAAGTTGGTGACAATTGCTAAAGGTGTTAAGGGTGCAACTGCCGTGGAAACGAATGAAGTTACTGTCGGCTAGCACGAAGGTTTTTTATAACAGTTAACAGTTAAATGTTAACTGTTATAAAAAACTGCCAGTCCTAGTTAGGCGTTCTTAATTGCACTTTCCCCATGCAGTCGATTGCAACGGATGCCTCTGGAGTTTTGCAAAAATCATTTTTATTATAGTGCGATCGTCCCCGTTCGCGAGTTGTAAAATACGTTATTCGGGGACGCTCGCACGCTCAAATGCAAAACACCAGATGCTCCCGACTGCAACGGAGGCAAGAGTTCATTGTTATGCCTCCAGCCTTCTTCCTAATGACTAGCCTTCGACTTCGCGACCGGCTAGAATGACTAATGACAACTGACTACTAACACTAACAACTGACTACTGACAACTGACTACTGACAACTGACTTCTTATATAACAGTTTTTTTGAATTATCTCGCTGTAGCTAAAAAATATGACCGGGGAAATTTTAGTACCTACTCGCGGCAAATTAGAACGGACTATTGCACAGGGTGTTCAAGCTTTGTACCGCTCTCTAGTAGGACACCAAACGAGTCAGGTGCTGTGCAATATTTTGGATAATAAATTGATAATTGTGATCGAAAATGCGATTACTCAGCCTGAAAAGTTGCTGGCTCAGAACGGTCAGGAAGATTTGGCTTCGCAGGTACGATCGCAATTAGAGTCAGTTCTGGAATTGCAACTGAAAGACTTAATCAAAGAGGTTTTAGGTGTGGGCGTGACAGATTTGCTCAGCGATGCGACTTTGGAGACTGGCCGCACGGGAACCATAGCAATTTTGGAGTCTGCACCTAAAGTTCGCGAGGCGAGTTCTAAGTCTAAAACTCAACCAGAAACGGCTGATAGTTGAGGTGGTGGCGGATAATAGTTTCTAAATCCTTGATATTAAAAGGTTTAGAAAGGTATGCAACGCAGCCGGCTTGGAGAATCCGATCGCGGTCTTCTGTTTTTGCTAGGGCTGTGACAGCCACGATCGGAATATTGGCGAGTTCGGGGTTTTGTTTGATTCGCTTGACGAATTCTATACCGTCTAGATCCGGCAGGCAAATGTCGAGTACGATGAGGTCGGGAGAGCGATCGGCTGCTGCTGCTGACAGAGCACTGTAGCCGTCAACGGCTCCGATGAACTCGCAGCCGAACAAATCGAGTATTTGCGTCAGCAGTTCCAAGTTGTCGGGATTGTCGTCTACCGCCAAAACTAGAGGACGGTTGTTAATCGCCCATTGACCGTTATTTAAGGACGATGATTCCAAAGTCTGAGTCCAATTAGGGTAGTTCATAAATATCGATCGAAAAACGATCGTCAAAGTTATCAGCGAGGCATTCCTCAAGTGGCGCTCCGGCACTCGAAACAGATTGGCTCGTATTTTTAGCTCTCAGACGATCGGTCTTTGGTCTAGCTCGATTGTACAATATCGCTGCTAGTTGGGGCAAAGACTGTATCAGTCTATCGATACCATAGCATCTCCATAATTTTACCGATCTAGAGTGCAAATATATCAACTTATACGAGGCCGTGCGCCAGCCTTGACAAGCAGAGGCGATCGCCACCAAAAGTATTGCCAGAAAAGCCTTTTATTTTAATTACTTTCATTGTTCTCAACAGTAGCAGAGGCTTTGCTGAATACTACCAGCACAGTCCCGGAGGCAAAAAACCAGATTTCTCGGAAAAATCGTCGATCTATTCCGAGAGATGCTTGACGCAGAAATCGGGTTTTCGACCCCGCCCCCGCGCAGGACTCCCAACAGCAGACTGAGGTTTAAATCGGTAAATATACCTAAAGCAAGATTATAACAGACACAAATGTTTAACAATTTCCCCCTGTTGAGAGATACTTGTTGAGCAGATTTATATTTTAATGTTTGTAAGTAGTAATTATCGCAATTTTAGCAATTAAAAATATGATTTTTTACTTGCTGTTTGCCGGATATTAACCAAGGAGATATTGATGACAATTGCAATCAGAGACGACCTGACTTACATTTTGCTCAAACAGATTGGCAGCGGCAACGCCAAGGGAGAGTCGGCAATTAGGAATGCAGCCGAAGAATATGTCGGTCGAGAAGTGGCTGAAGCGGAATTGCTAGGTCACTTGGACTACCTCAACCAAAAAGAATTTATCAAAGCAGAGTTTAGCGGAGAGCCTTACGGAGGGACTGAGTTATTGCCGCCTTTAGTGGCATTTCAAACAGCCGATTTAACCGAAAAAGGTCGCAAAATGTTGCAGAAAATGGAGACGAATCCTCCTAAGTCCCTGCATCAAGAAGGGTCAGCAGTTCCGATCGCCTCTAAGGATATGCCCTTTTTGGAAAAAGTGATGGTAAACGGTAACATGGAGGATATTTTTGATGCCCGCGATATTACCGAATTGGTGTACCGGACAATGCGAGACTTGATGACAACAGAAGCAAGCGATCGCGTGGAAGCCGAACTGCACACAGAAGTTTTGCCGACGACGGACGACAAAACCCTGCAAAAAGAAATAGCAGATCTCTGGAAAGATACGAATCCGCTGGTGGGATTGCTGAGCCGGGTGCGCCCGCCTTGGCAAGGGCCTGCACCTTTTGTCATCGATTCCAACTTGTTTATTTTTCGGGTGGAACAAGAAGGCGGACTTCCTTCTGGGGTAAAACCGGAAACTGCGATCGCCGCCGTATTTTCCGCAACAAAGGATGAGTTGTCCGAGGAACGAATTCAGGAAATAGCGGGCTTTTTGCCGGACAGAATTCTGAAAATTTGGCAATCGGCTTGACAGGATATTTCCGAGTATAAATACTTAGCAACCGGGTTGAGGAACCAGCATTCTGTGCGTATTGCCAGAAACTTGTCTCGTCAGCCCGGTTTCTGTGTGCCTCCAATTAGTTCGATCGAGACGAATGCAAGTCCTAAATGGATCTGGAGTTCCATTTCTGTCGGTCGAACCTTGTAATTGCTTGCTGTGAGAAACCGGGTTTCTCGCCGAAATTTGTCGGCAAGTCAGAACGATCCCTAAAAACCAAATTTCTTGGTTTTACGTTGAATAAATCCCCCAGACGCAGCGAAAGTGTTGTATTCTATACTACAGGGCGAGTTGACACAGCAGCTCGCAAAAATGCTGTCAACAGCCGGAGATCAAAAGGGATGGCCCGTGCAAAAGTTAGACCCATGTCAAGATCGACTCTCGAACAAGAAATTTTACTCAATCGCATTACTAATCGCATTCGCAACTCTTTAGAACTGCAAGAAATTTTGTCAACAACAACGCGAGAAATTCGCAGTTTTTTAGGCAGCGATCGGGTAAAAGTTTATCGCTTTCAACCCGACGGTAGCGGTGAAGTGATTGCTGAGTCCATCAACGGCGACAATTTGCCATCCCTGCTTGGTTTGCACTTTCCGGCAAGCGATATTCCCAATAGTGCCCGCCAAATGTTTGTCAAAGCGCGGCAGCGAGTGATTGTAGATGTCCAATTGCAGCATCAAACAATTAATCGGTTAGATTGTCCCGAAACCGGCAAAACTTTAGCAGTTGAAGATATTCGCTATTCTCCTGTAGACTCCTGTCACGTTGAATATCTCACGGCTATGGGGGCGCTTTCTTCTCTGACGGTGCCGATTTTGCATCAAAATCAGCTTTGGGGGTTGTTGGCCTGTCACCACAGCCAACCGAAACGGTTTAACGATCGAGAATTGAAAATGGTGCAGTTGTTGGTGGATCAGCTTTCAATTGCGATCGCCCAATCTTTTCTGCTGAGTCAAGCCCGACAGCAAGCGCGCGACGAAGCCGTTGTCAACCAAATTAGCAGTTTGCTGCACTCTCCTCTAGAACTCCACGAAATTCGGCAAGTAGTTCTCGAACAAACTGTCAAGCATTTGCACGGTTCGGGAGGGCGGCTGTACATTGCAGCCGAGTTTGGCGATCTGCCCGCTCAACTTTATACCTGCGGCCAGCAGCCTTCGGAGGGCGACTTGGAACTCAGCGAGTTTTGGCAGCAGATCATGGGGTTTTCCAATGAAAACGAAGCAGAACAAACTGCCGTTAATACCAGCCAATTAGGTGTTTTTCCAAATTTACATTCCGAGCATTACAGTTCAATTGATACAAATATTTCCGGTTTAATCGTACCGCAATTGTACGCGATTTCCGATATTTCTCAAGAACCTCAACTCAAATCTTTATCTGCAAAATTAATCGAAGCTGACCTTCGGTCATTTTTGGCAATACCGTTGCAATACGGCCAACAGTGCATCGGCTGTCTCACCGTTTTTCGCAGCGCCGTAGAAACCGAAATTTGGTGGGCGGGAAATTGCAATTCCGACGCCCGGAACGATCGTCCCCGACAGTCCTTTACAGCTTGGAAAGAAATCAAAATTGGCGAAGCTCAAAAGTGGAGCGCCGAGGAAATGAAGCTAGCAAAATCTTTGGGAACGCACCTGTACATGGCTGCAATGCAGAGGCGCGTCGAAGCGATGATCCGACATCAAGCTTCTCACGACCAACTAACTGGTTTAGCGAATAGATTGCTGTTTAATGAAAGGCTGTCTTTAGCTTTAGCTAACGCTCACGAAAACGCCGAAATGCTGGCGGTAATCTTTCTGGATTTGGACAGATTTAAAAATGTTAACGATACTCTCGGGCATCCCGTGGGCGATTTGTTGCTGCAAGCTGTATCTCGGCGTTTGACTAACTGTTTGCGCGTGGGGGATTCGCTCGCTCGTTGGGGCGGCGATGAATTTACCGTGCTGCTGCACAATATCAACAGCCCTGAAGAAGCAATTAAGGTTTGCAAGGAAATTATCCATAGTTTAAGCAGTCCTTTTGATTTTGACGGTCTGGAACTCTATACTAAGGCTAGCTTGGGAATTGCTTTGGCTCCTTACGACGGAGAAGATGCAGAAACTTTGCTAAAAAATGCTGATGCTGCTATGTACAGAGCCAAACAGAAAGGTCGAAATAATTATCAGTTTTACACGCGGGCGATCGGCAATCAAGTCTCCGAAGAACTTAACTTAGAAAATCAGCTTTACAAAGCTCTGAAAAACTCAGAATTTGTGCTGCACTATCAACCGCAAATAAACTTAAATACTGGCAAAATAGTCGGCATGGAAGCTCTGATTAGGTGGCAGCATCCCGAACGCGGTTTGATTGCTCCCGATCGATTTATTCCCTTAGCTGAGGAAACAGGATTTATCTGCCAAATAGACGAATGGGTGATGCGAACTGCTTGCTTGCAAAATCGAGCGTGGCAGTTAATGGGATTGCCGCCGATGCGGATAGCTGTGAATTTATCAGGCCGCCAGTTTCTGCAGCCTAACACGGTACAAACCATCGCTAAAATTTTGTCAGAAACCGAGTTAAATCCCGAGTATTTGGAAATAGAAATTACTGAGAGCATTGCAATGACCGATGTGAATTTTACGGTGTCGGTATTGCGACAGTTGCAGCAAATGGGAATTCACATTTCTCTGGACGATTTTGGCACCGGTTATTCTTCTTTGTGGTCTCTGAAAAACTTTCCGCTCAATAATTTAAAAATAGACAAATCCTTCGTGGCAGATTTGCTCAACGGCAGCAGCGGTGCTACGATTGTGAAAGTGGCGATCGCCCTGGGACAGGGCTTGAATTTACAGGTGATTGCAGAGGGTGTGGAAACTGCCGAACAGTTGGCATTTTTGCAGTCGCTGCAGTGCGAGATGGGTCAAGGTTACTTCTTTAGCAAACCATTACCGGTGGCCGCCGTAACCGAATTGTGCCGGGAAAATCAACTGAGTAAAATATGTAGTTTAAATTAACAACCCGGAAGCAAAATAAAAAAGGGCGCTGCCTAATTGGGGGATGATTTTGATTGTTTTGTGGGATGGGTGTCGGGCCCGAAGGCGTGTATTTTCAAAGCACGTACTACCAGAGGCAGGCATTCGCGGGGTGTACAGCAACGGTCACAGCGCGATCGGGCATTTTCGAGTGCCCAAATCATTGCTATTATTACCTCTTCCTGCTGCCTGCTGCCTGCTGCTGTACTTCATAAACCTGGAATATGCTGTATTTCTTGGGCTCAGGGCATCGGTCTACACTGCTTTCTCCTGTAAGTTGCTTTCCTCAAAGGAGGCAGAGCCTCCGGATCTGCGTTACCAGGCAGAGCCTGGTAACGAGCAAACAGTCAACAGTCAACAGTCAACAGTCAACAGTCAACAATTCCGGTATGAGTGCAAGCGGAATTGATATTACTGCCAAACAAAGACTTTTGCTTCGTATTCCGGCAAGTCAATTATAATATGGTCATCGCCGGATTCAACATCATAATTTCCAGTCCATTCATGCCAATTTCCGTTGGCCGGGAAGTGGGGAATGCTGTAATCTGCCAGATAATTTTCCGACATATTCGCCACTACCACTACTCTCGAACCTTCATCGTTCCAACGAGTGTAAGCAAACACTTTCGCGTCTGGATCTTCGTGGAAAAAGTCGATGTTTTCTGTGTAAAGTGCTTGGTTATTTTTACGCAGGTGAATCAAGCCTTTGTAGTATTCCCACAAACCTTTATTCATGTCATTTCCTAGCAGCGTCCAGTCGATTTTAGATTGCTCGATTGTTTTGGGTTTGTATTCGCCAAATTCTTCGCCCATCCAAATCAGTGGCACGCCAACTGCAGTCATTAACAGCGCAACTCCCAACTTCGCCCGCTTGAATGCTGCTTCATCCAAAATTCCGCGATCGCCCAATTCTGAGAATAGGCGATCGTGGTCGTGATTGCTCAAATAATTGACTACATTTGTAGCGCCCAAGAAACCTTGGCGCTTGCAGTCGATTATCTCTTTGAGCCGCTCTAAATCAAAATTATCGCCGCACAGTTGTGGAATCAGCGAGTGATAGAAACTGTCGTGCCAGCAGCCGTCCATCGGCCCGTCTACATTGGTGATGCTAGGCTCTTCGGGAATGTATTCGGCAATAGTGTAAAACGGTTTTGGGCCGGCGACATTTTTGGCTTCTTGAACGATCCAGTGCATGAAATCGTAGTTGGCAATTTGTCGCGCTGCGTCGAAACGAATGCCGTCGAGATGGTATTCTTGAACCCAATAGCGGACTGCATCGCCGGCAAATTTGCGCGCTGGGTAAGTTCCTAACTTTTCGTCGTAAAATTCGTAGTTGAATTCCGGGCCCCAATTGTTGTCTGGATCGCGGGGGGCGTGGTGGTACCAATAATCGTGATCGATTTGGGTGAGGGGGCTGGATGATTCGGAGTGGTTGTAAATCCCGTCGATGATGACGCGAATGCCGCGGGCGTGACACTCGTCTATGAGGTTTTTGAGTTCTTCTGTGGTGCCGTAGCTGGACTCTGCTGCGAAGAAGTAGCGGGGGTTGTAGCCCCAACTGTAGTCGCCAGGGTATTCTTTGAGGGGCATTAGTTCGATCGCGTTGATGCCGAGATCTGCTAGGTAATCGAGTTTTTCGACTACGTGCTTGTACTTGCCGCGGGCGAGGGGATCTGCTTCGCCGCCGGAAAAGTCGGCAACGTGCATTTCGTAAATTATTAATTCTCGATCGGCAGGGAGGGGTTTGTCGTCGTGTTTCCAGACGTAGCTATCGACGATGCGATCGCCATTTTTGATCCTAACAACGGCGTTTTGACTCGCATCGTCAATAATGTCAGTCGCGTAGGGATCTACTAAATCTATCCACTGATCTGCTTCCAGAAACCAGCTTTTCGACTGCACGCGGAATTTGTATTGATAAACGCCATCCTCCAAATCTACTTTGGTGCTGAAATTACCTTCTTCATCCTTTTGCATCGGGATTTCTTCCCAATTAGAAAAACACCCCATCAAGGCAGCTCCTTTGTTGTAAGGAGCAAATAATTTGAATTCAATTGGAGCCGCCATAGTACCTCTTTTAGAATATGTCAGTAAGAGTTGATAATTTTAATTTCGCAAATTTAAGCGAACTCAGGCATCAGTCTGCGGATATAACTTTTTTAACTGCTCAACTATTCCTCAAAGCAGGGTATTTTGCCCAGGCTTCTGCATTTTGTGAAGTGAAATCGCGCCAGTATTGGTAAGTGCGATCGCCATTTGTTTTATTTACGATCGTTCAATATTAACTATTAGTATTTATATCATTATTTGACATCTATCTTAAGGTGTATTTACTGATAAATAATGATTTAAAAATATCTGCACTGGGATAGATGCGGAGGTAAATATAGCTTTTTAATACTTAAAAATATCGGGGTGGCGATGGTGAGATTGCCGTCTATATTTCTGGCAGTAAGGTGCGCGTTGCACACCCTACAGGATCTGGGTAAGGCGCGCCACGCGCACCCTATGTTAACTACTTTTTCGCCTTTGGATAACGCTTCATCCAACCAAGCCAGAACGGAGGGCGAGAACGGCCGCCTGAGTGCGATCGTCAGCGCACAACTTGTTTAAAATATTGCGGACGTGAGTCTTGACCGTACCGACAGTAATGTAAAGCTTTTCGGCGATCGCAGCATTGCTGTAACCCTGCACGATCAGTTCCAAAACTTCTAATTCTCGCTCGGTTAAAGGGTAAGTTTCAATGATGTGAGTGAACTCGGGTTCGGCAGCCTTAATTGTGACTCTTTTGCCCTCAACCTTCGGTTCTTCCGGGGCAGACTCCTTGGTGCGAGCTTGTTTCAGAACAATGCGGGCGATCGCCGGATCGATCCAAGAGTTACCTTCGTGAGTTACTTTTACCACATCTAACAACTGATCGAAGCTGATATCTTTCATACAGTAAGAGTCAGCTCCGGCGGCAAAAGCTGCCAGCACTTCTTCTTCATTGTCCTGAAAAGTCAGAATCAAAATTTTGGTATCAGGATCGGACTCCGCTACCGATTTTTTGAACTTTTGTGTAAGTTCAATACCGTCAAAATCTGGCAAACCAATGTCTACAATTGCCACATCAGGCTTTGAAGATTGAAGCAGTTTCAATCCGTCTGTAGCGTTAGCTGCATCGCCGACAACTTCTATCGTGTCACGCTGTTGTAAAGCTGTGCGGATGCCGACTCTTGTCAGATCGTGGTCTTCTATCAATGCAACGCGAATTTTACTCATGTTTCTTCCAATAGTCCCCTAAACTTTTAAAATATCGTCCACTGACTCAGCCAAACTGAGTAAATTTGAGAATGTGTGCTGATTTAGAGTTTGACAAGCCGCACATCTTGTTTAAGCATACTCATGCAGTCGCCAAGAATGCAAGTTAATTTTTAAGTTATTTTGCTGCGATCGCCAGCTTGCGCCCGATCGCGGGACGGTTCAACAGTTGACCGCGGACTGTTGACTGGGGACTGTTACCTCGTACTCGATCGCTAAGAGATGGTCAGCGAGGGAAATTAATTTTTCCTTTCTCTCTCCAAAGGGAGGCTTTAAACCCATTATTTTGCTGGTAAGCTCTCAATGTTTTTAACAGTTTAACTGAATTATGCCATTGTCCGCCCCTTGATAGAGGTAAAGATAACACTACTCAGATACATTTAAACTATAAAAACTTTTGATGCTTTCGGGCAATCAAAATAAATAAAGCTAGTAGCGCGATTCTTGAGTCGATGTTAGGGCTCGAGTTGAGTGCTTATTGATAAAAACCAGTTATGACTCACTATCACGGCAATAACTCTTTTCGCTCCGAGTTTTCCGACACGGAAGTGTTACACAAAATATCAGAAATAACTTCCCCCCAACGGCAAGTTTGGGACTGCAAAACTCAGGACGATCGCCTGCGATCGGCAATTCCTCACATAGTTTGGAAAGTAAATGCGAAGGGCTGGGCGACTTATTTAGGTCATGGCTGGGAGGAGTATACGGGGGTACCGGCAGCAGCAGCCTTGGGTTTCGGCTATTTAGCGCGCGTTCACCCAGAAGACCGTCCTCGTCTGTTGGCCCGATCCTCTTCGTTGGCGCAGCCCCCGCAGGGGCGGGCTTCGCTAACGCACACTCCTCAAACCCAGTCGCCAAGTTACGAAATAAAATTTCGTCTGTTGGCGCGCTGCGGCACTTACCGCTGGAACCTAGCCAGAGGAGCGCCCGCGAACCCAGAAAGTCACGATATTTTAGAGTGGGTGGGAACCTACACAGATATGGACGCGATCGAACCAACTCAAGCCGGGACAAAAGCAGAACCAGAATTTTTGGGCCCCCAAGCGTGCTCGCAAGCTAACTTCCGAGCAGAAAATTTGTGCGAAAACAAGACGCTAACGCAGGTGGGGCAAGATTTGCAGGCGATCGAGCGGTTTACAAATTTGTTAAGCCAGCGCGCGGGTAACTTGTCGGAATTGTTACAAGCAATCGCAGACGCTACTTTAGAGGCGATCGCCGGAGCTGAATTTTGCCTGGTAGCGCTCCCCGACTGCGATTGCAGCGGCCTCAAGCTCACCGCTGTCGGAGGCTCCCAAAGCTTTGAGAAAGGCAAAACCCCGCAGGTGCAAAACAACCTGCTGTTGAAAGCGTTTGCGACGGGAGAGTCGCAACTGTGCTACTCTGACTGCGACTCGGGATTCCCGGCGGCGACAATCGCTGCGGCGATCGAGTCGGGAGAAAGTGGGCGTTTGGGCGTGTTGGCGATCGGCACCGGGAAAGAGTGCGCGGCAATTGAGGGATCTGTGCAACTGCTGGCGGTAATGGGAAAACAAGCTGCGATCGCGATTAACAACGCGCGGGCGATCGAAAAATTAAAAAAGCAAGAACAGCTTTTAGAGTTGCAAAACGAGCTATTAATTCGCCAGCAGGAAGAACTGGAAAATCAGGGCCGGCGCATTCAACAGCAAAAATTGCAATTGCTAGAAGCAGCGAAGTTAAAATCCCAATTTTTGGGCACCATGTCCCACGAATTGCTAACTCCCATGAATTCGATTATCGGCTTTTCTCAATTGCTGCTGCGCCAGCACAAACAACTGCTGACAGAGCCGCAAACAAAGATGGTATCGCGGATTTTAAATAACGGCAAAAACCTGCTAACCCTGATTAACGATATCCTCGAACTCTCCAAAATTGAGAGTTGCCGCACAGAATTAGAAATAGAAGAATTTAATTTAGCGCACTTAGTAATGGATGCCGCTCGGGAATTTGGAACTCAAGCCACCGAAAAGAATGTAGCAATGTCTGTTAGCGTCTGCTTGCAGGAGCGGTTGATAGTTAATGACAAGTGGCGGCTGCGGCAAATTTTGGTTAACCTAATTTCCAACGCGATTAAATTCACGCATCAGGGCTGCATTTCGATTGAGGTGCGGGAATTAAATGGCGATCGGCTAAGTATCACAGTTCGGGATACAGGAATCGGCATCTGTGAAACTGATATGCCCAAAATTTTTGACAAATTCCGCCAAGCTGACCAAACCACAGCCCGCGCTTATCCAGGTACCGGTTTAGGATTAGCGATTTGTACTTCTTTAGTTCAGATGATGGACGGCACAATTGCCGCAGAAAGTCAACTAGAACAAGGTTCGACATTTACGATCGAAATTCCGCGAAAAATTCACGCTCAACTATAAAAAAATGCAGGCAATAAAAGGAAGAAGGAAGTCCGGTTAGATCCTTTTTGATAGCATCAAAATTATGTAGTGCTGTCCCCGAATAGCGATCGATTTCGCTATTCGGGGACAGCACTCTTAAGGATGCAAATATACAATTCTGATGCTACCGATTTGGATATTGGCGATCGTATTATGTGCGATCGATTACCAAAAAAAAATGCTTCTGGATTGCGGAATGCGATTCCGCAATCCAGGAGCGGACTCCCATTCCGCACTGCAAACTAACCTATCTGTGCGGTTAATCGATCGGACAGGATTCTGCGTTTAGCTCGAAGCGGTTTTAACAACCGACTAAAGACTAGAAGTTTTCCCAACTTCAGCCTGAGTAGCAATTGGTTTAACATCGGTGTGGCCCATATTATTAGCTACATCGCGCAGCACCGAAATTTGCTGTTCAAAATCAAGACCTTCAATGTCACCCAACACGCCATTGACAGCCTCAGTTGCCTCATATCCTTCGGGGATATCGACAATTTTGTCCCCCATACCAACCGCCCAAGCATACCAAACCACCAACTGATTGTTAGCAGTTAAAGCTCCGTAATCGCGAGAATAAGGCGTGTCATCGCGGTTGACAATAGCTCGCATTATATTCAGTTGTTCGTCATCAGAAAGGTTGTAAAAATCACCTAGCAGCACGGGAGCTAATTCTGGCTCTGCGGCTTGGGGAGCTGCTGGTGTAATTGAATCTCCCATTTCTTCATAAATAAAGTAGAGCAGCGCCAGTTTTTCATCTGTACCCAACCCGTTGATTTTCTGAACTATCTTTTGAGTGTCGTTGGAGAGAGAGTGAGAATTGGTTTCGGCGGGTGAGTTCATAAATAAGTTCCTTAAAAATGCTTCCAGAATATATAAATATCAAGATTTGTAAGTACAAGTCACCATCCTCTAGAGGTAATGTGATTTAAGATTTGAGATTTTTGATTTGAGATTTTTGATTAGCAAATGACTGATTTTATAAGGGTTTGGGGTACGGGCTGGCGGTTAGATGAGTTTTTTATACGGGCGTAATGTTTAGCCACCAGTAGTCAAAAGTCATCCTTAAGATAGAAGCCACCGATACATCTGCAGATAGATGAAAAGGCTGCGAAATTAATTTATTATTTAAATATTGAATTCTTAAATAAAACTAGCAAGGAGTCCGATATGTCTGAAGTCAGTAAAGAAGCAAATAACTCTCAAACATTTGACGCTCAGCAAATAACTGAAAATGTGGAAGCTGGAGAACAAAAGTTGCAGAATGTTGATGTATCGGCAGACTACGAAGCTTCCAAAGAATTCAGCGTTAGTGAAGTCGATCGCACAAGTGCAGGTGCCAAAGCTGCCGCCGCTGCAACTAAGCCTCAATTTGATGTTCCCGCTCCTAAAGATATCCCAACATCGGCAAATTCAAGCAGCAAGCCCGATGATTTTCGGGCGATGGCTAAGGAAGTTAAGCCTGCTGGTACACCGGGGAATGTTACCGACGATTTGGTAGAGAAGGCGATCGATCGCGGTACTCCTGGCAGTTAATTGAGAAATTCTCAATCCTCGACACATAATATCAATTCCAGTTGCACTCAAACATGATGTTAACTGTTAACTGTTAACTGTTAACTGTTAGCTGTTAACAGTCAACTGTTAACCGTTAACAGTGAATTTAGTATTCCGATGAAGAGAGGATTTGATATAATACCAATTTCATAAAGTAGCGCTAGATATTAGCCCCCCCATACTTTGGGGGGGCTAAGACTTCATCAGCACATCTTTAGAAAAATGTTATACCTATGAAGTTTTAAGTGTCGCTAATTGCTTGATTTTAAGTCGATCGCCCGATAAATCTTGCTCACAGTGCGATCGTCCAAAATTTCTATTACCAAGTCTACCCGATCGCCCTCCAGCATCGACTGCATAAATAACTCAGGATGCAGCGCTTTCCAGAAATATTCAACAAACCGATTAATTTCGGCTTCCGACATTCCCGACTTACCCACCGCCATCATTTCCTGTTCCGCCTGATTCCGCCACACTTGAGAAAGGCGGTAATCTCGGGGATACAAAACCATCAACCGATCTAATCGGTTCCACAGCGGCAAATAGTCGTGCAGCTTCGCATTCATATCGCGCGCAAACTGACAGTCAGCCTCTGTAGAAATCGGAAACGGCGCAGTTGCTAAAAACTCGTTCAATGTGGCATCAGCGACTGGATTCACGCCGACAAACCAACCTTCAAACAGTACAATATCTGCACCGGAAATAATTTCGGGTTGAGTTCTGTCTCCCCCACCACCCCAGGCGGATTTGTCAAACCTGGGAATTTCTATATTTTTAATTATATCTGTTTTCGGGAAATCGAATTTTAGATTGTCAACTGCTGTTAATTCGCTAGTTTCTGAACCGCATAACTTGTCTAAAACTGCGATTCCCAAGTCAATATCGTGAGTTCCGGGGGGGCCGCGCCAAATTAAACGCGGGTCTGCTTTTTGGAGTTGTTGGCGATCGGCATAAGTCTTGTAAAGGTCGTCTAAAGAAATGCTGACCGTAGAATATCCCATTTTTCCCAGAATCACCTTCAAAACTTGACATAAAGTCGTTTTCCCGGTTCCTTGACTGCCTAAAATGCCTTGAATTAGAGGACGGTTGAAACTTTGTTTTTCAGTAGATAATTGGATTGCTAGCGGCAGCCAAAGATTCCACAAAGTTTCGAGAAAAATAGTTGACTTTTGAGGGAAAGTATGCAGTTCGTCAAGCAGAGCAAAGAATAAATCGGCTTTGTGACGGACAACATCGGCTGCTGAGTCGGGAGTAATGTTAAAAGCGCGCGCTCGCGCCTCATCCGCAAGTTCCCAAACTGCCAGCAATTCTAACTCGCGGGTGCCGATCTTCCTGAGCGGGCGATCGCCAGTTATCCATGCTTCTAAAATTTCTACAGGATTTAAGTTCGATCGATCCATCTGCTTAAAAATATCGGGCGGACACTCGAAAGCAAGGCCTCTAAAACTCAATACTTGTTAAGAACCAAGCTTAAAAGCCTCCACAAATAAATTATAAGTAACACCAATTTTCAAAGCTTGCAGCAGTTCCACCCATAAATAACGAGTTCCTTGCCGCCGCCAGCCATAAAGCAGCAGGCTCACCAATTCCGTCCACAATACCAACAGCGCGGCGGCGATAATATCCCAATCAGCGGATTGTCCGGCGATCGTCGAAAGAGCAGTTCCCAAAAAAGTGCCGAACAGCAAGCTAATGAGCAAAAGCGAAATCCGCCGCCAAGGATTGCTCGCCCAGCGTGCGAATTGCTCGCCCAGAACGTCAAGCAATCTGTTAATTCGGGTATTCTGCATAATAGTAGTTAAAATTTATACTGATGAGTGAAAAAATGCGGGTCGAGAGCGACTTCAAATGTTTACCGGGTGTGTCGGCCCCCATCTAAAATTTAAAATTTAACATTTAAGATGGTATTGAGCGATCGCCACGACTACATTAGCTTTCGCGATCGAAAGTCAAGCCCTCCTCTTTGCTAGCAAAGACGATCGCTCTGAACAGTCAAGTAATTAAGCGTATCTGTATCTTGTGGCACAGCAGCCCCAGGTTCTAGATGAAAAATAGTTATGACTAATTGCAGGTGTGCGTCTATATCTTTAAGCATAAAACTTATGAAACTTAAAATTTACCAGATTTTAATTGGATTGTCGATCGTCCTAATGACAGGAATCTTTCTAGGAAGGTTTGAAATCACGATCTCCAACGGTGCAAATCAGTCCAGCGAGCTGCCGAACGCAGCCACAGCACTCCCCCCAATACCCCCCGTGTCCCCAGTCACCACAGCTTCGGCAGACACCGCCAACGAGCCAGAACCCGACTCAATAGCAGCGCCCCGAGAGTCAGAGGAATTAGTTGCCTCAATCCCTGCAAATGTTAAAGCCGCCGGCATTCTGCGCGTCAGCAACCGCAGCGAACACCCAGTGCGAGTAGCGCTGCTGTCGAAAGGCAAAGCCGAGAAATCCTACGGGAAACCGGCACACTGGGATTTTGCGCCGGGGGAAGGAGGCGACAAGGGACTAATGCTATCGCTGCCGGATGGCAAGTTACAAGTCAAATGGGGAGACATTGTGGTGGTTTTTGCTCAAGATGGTTCCCGCCGCTACTGGGGGCCTTACGTTGCCGGGGAGACAGCCTCGCCCGCTTGGAACAGCACAGCGGAGGAATGGCAATTAATTTTGCAGCCTTGAAGGAAGAAGGAAGAAGGAAGAAGGAAGAAGGAAGAAGGAAGAAGGAAGATGCAAAAAGGAAGGAGGAAGTCGGAGGAAGACATACACAGCCAGCTTTGTCGCGAGCCATATTTGATATTTCATTAGGTGGATTTACTTAGCTGCGGCCGGAGATTTTGGTTGAGAAACCGGGTTGCTCAGCTATTGTTGAGAACGGTGCAAGATTTGAGTTGAACCGGATTCGATCGAGTTTCGAGTTTCGAGAATGCGAATCTTTCGGTAGACTCTCTATGCGAGCTAAAATTTAAAATCTAAAATCGCAGGAAGTTTGGGTGAAGGAAGTTATTAAAAATTTGTCAGAGTTTAGGAATCGCCCTATCGCGCCTTTGTTGCTGTCGCTGTTGTGGCTGGGCGCGATCGGCTTCGTAGCTTTTTTGTGGAATCTTGGCAACATTGGCTTAGTTGACGAAACCGAACCGCTGTTTGCCGAAGCCGCCCGTCAAATGACGGTGACAGGGGATTGGATCACTCCTTATTTCAACGGCGAAACCAGGTTTGACAAGCCACCGTTGATTTACTGGCTGATGGCGGTGGCTTACCGCACTTTGGGAGTTAACGAGTGGGCTGTACGTCTGCCGTCGGCTTTGTGCGCGATCGCCCTTACTTGTCTCGGATTCTATACCCTATCGAAAACAGAAGGAAGTTCGGCAACGCATTCTGTAGCGGATGTAGCGGATGTAACAAATGTAACGGATGTAACAAATGTAACGGAGAAGTCCGAGGGAATATTTTCCCCCTCTCCCCCTCTCTCCCCCTCTCCCCCACTCCCCCTCTCTCCCCCTCCCCCCCTCTTTCTTTCTACTCCTTGGATTGGTGCTGCTTTAATAGCTTTAAATCCCCAAACTATTGCCTGGGGGCGGACTGGCGTTTCAGATATGCTGTTAGTCGGCTGTATGTGTTCGGCACTTCTGGCATTTTTCCTCGGTTACACCTTAGAAGAAAAAAGAGAAAAAGCAGAATTTTCCACAGTTTCTGCATCGGTATTTCCCAATAAGTGGTATCTGACTTTTTACGTACTAATTGCCCTAGCAATTCTGGCTAAGGGGCCTGTGGGAATTGTCATACCAGCGCTGATTATTGGTAGCTTCGGGCTTTATTTGGGAAATTTTCGGCAACTTTGGCGCGAAATGCGTCCGGTGTCTGGAATCTTGATTATTCTGGCGATCGCCCTGCCTTGGTTCGTTCGGGTTATTTTAGCCAACGGTCAAACTTATATTGACAGCTTTTTCGGCTATCACAATTTCCAGCGTTTTACTGGAGTAGTCAACAAGCACTCAGCGCCTTGGTATTTTTACTTTTTTGTAGTGCTGCTTGGTTTTGCACCTTGGTCGATTTATTTGCCGGTGGCGATCGCCCGCACCCGTTTTTGGCAGCGCAGTTACTGGCGCCGTCAACCGCGAAGAGATCAATTAAGTTTATTTGCCCTATTTTGGTTCGGCTGTATCTTTGGCTTTTTCACGATCGCCGTCACCAAATTACCCAGTTACGTATTGCCATTACTGCCGGCCGCTGCCATTTTGGTAACGCTGCTGTGGAGCGATATTATTGCAGGTAACGAACCCAAAAACAGGCCGGGAAAGTTAGAAAAAAAACCGAATTCTTTACCGCGAGGGCTGTTAGTCACATACATTTTCAATGTTGTATTTTTACTAATTGTAGCCGGAGCAACTTTCTACTGTTACCACTGGCTGGGAGACGATCCGGCAATGCCCAATTTTCCGCAAGCACTTCAGCAGTCGGGATTGCTGATTGTGGGCGGTGCGATTTGGATAACTGCTGCAGTGGCGATCGCACTTTTACTCTGGAAGCGGAAACAGCGCTGGATTTTGGTTGCCAACTTCATCGGCTTAGTAGCATTTATCATCTTTGGTCTCACTCCCGTCTACAATTTGGTCGATCTCAACCGCCAGTTACCTCTAAGACAGTTGGCGCAGGTTGTTGTCCAACAAAAACTGCCGGGGGAAGAGTTTATTATGGTTGGTTTCTGGAAACCGAGTCTGGTTTTTTATACCGAAGAACCCGTGACTTACTACCGATCTCTCAAAGGGGCGCTTGATTACCTTAAGGACTCTAAAAACCCAACTTCTCCCTCTATTTTGTTGCTGGGATATCCAGAAAAATTTGTGCAATTAGGATTGCAGCCAAATCAATATCAATTGTTGGACAGTCGCGGCGCGTACCAACTCGCTAGGGTTCCGAGAACAGCATTTCGATAGCGCATTGTATTGCGAGTGCGGTGAGCAGATTTATATGATATTTTGCAGGGCAATCCCTCGTGGTTGCCCGTGAATCGGTAGATGGTGCGTCTAGGACTGTAAAAGCTATAATCTACTCAATACCTAAAACCCGAAGCTCGGCGCCTATAATGGTTTCAATTCTCAACAAACCCTCCTCGTTAATCCATGAAATTTGCATTGAAAAAGTCGATCGGTGGAAGTTGTTCAAATTTAGTGAATCGCTCCAACAGCGCAGGTCACAATTGTTAGAGAAGAAGAAGGCAGATCGACTAATGGCAGAAGAGGCAGCGGAACTCGACGCTATTGGGGAATTAGATCGTATCTTTACCCATATCAATGCAATGATGGCGGCTCAAGATGTCAGAAAGGGAACGATCGCTCATAATTAAGGGTAGTTTAACAGCATTCCAAGATCGTGTTCGGACTACGCTCAACTTGCCTGAAACAAGCAATAATGGATAGGATGCCATTTTAATTGTAAAAGCGTGGTAGCCATGACTGAGTTACTTGAACGTGCGATCGCCAAGTTGAAAACATTGTCTGCTAGCGAGCAAGATGCCCTCGCTTCAATGATTCTGGAAGAACTTGAAGACGAGAGGCGCTGGGATCAAGCATTCTCCCGTTCCCCAGATGCTCTTGCTAAACTAGCAGCTACCGCAATGGCTGAGTATCGTGCAGGCAAAACCCAAGAACTCGATCCAGAAACATTGTGAAGTCAAGCACTACAACCGAGTTCCGTAGATTATTTGCTGATTTACCCGAACAAGTTCAACAGCAGACACGGGGGGCGTATCGCCAGTTCAAGGAAGACCCAAGTCATCCAAGCCTGCGTTTCAAGAAGGTGCATCCTGACTTACCAATCTACTCAGCCCGAATTAGTAAAAACTATCGAGCAGTTGGTCAGTTGGATGGAGACACTGTAATCTGGTTTTGGGTTGGTTCGCACACAGACTACGATAGATTGCTAGGGCAGTTGTAGCAGTGTCTGCAGCCCGCCAACATCATCTAGAAAAGTGTATTTAGACAGGTGGAAGATTATGATTCCAATCAAGGAAGCTCAAAAGCAGTTGCAGCAGTTGATCGATTCGGTAAGTGAGTCGCATCAACCGATCGTGATCGCAGGACAGACTAGCAATGCAGTGTTATTATCTGAATCTGACTGGGCATCGGTACAGGAAACATTATATCTACTGTCAGTACCGGGAATGCGGGAATCGATTAGAGAAGGAATGGCAACACCAATTGAAGAGTGCGATCGCCCTTGAGACTGGTAACTAGGCCGACCATACGTGCCATAATCAGCCATATTATTTGATGTGCGATCGCCTGAAACTATGGATGCGCTAATCGGCAAAACTTTACAGGGTGGAAAGTACACCCTCGAACAAGAACTGGGACGCGGCGGCTTTGGGATTACTTTCAGGGCAAATCACCGCTATTTAGGACAGCCTGTAGTCATTAAAACCCTCAACGAATCTCTGCGCCAGCAACCCAATTTTGCTGAGTTCGATCGCAAGTTTCAAGACGAAGCGAGGCGGTTGGCTTCCTGCATCCATCCGAATATTGTCCGCGTCAGCGACTTCTTTGTCGAAGACGGGCAGCCCTACATGGTAATGGACTACATAGCCGGTCAGAATTTGGCCGAGGTAGTCGGTGGAAACAATCCGCTGCCAGAAAATCTAGCAATTCTCTACATAACTCAAATTGGCGCTGCTTTGAAAGCAGTGCATCAAAAAGGCTTGCTACACCGAGATATCAAGCCCCAAAATATCCTCCTGCGCCAAAATACCCAAGAAGTCGTGCTGATCGATTTCGGCATTGCCCGCGAGTTTACAGCAGGTGCAACCCAAAATCACACTAATATGGTGTCCGACGGCTACGCGCCGCCAGAACAGTATTTCGCCCAAGGAAAATATACCCCCGCCACAGATGTTTACGGTCTGGCCGCGACGCTTTATACTCTGCTCACAGCACAAGTGCCAGTGGCTGCAATTTTGCGTACCAGCCAGCCGATGCCTTCACCCCGCGACTTGCGGCCTCAAGTGAGTCCTGCTGTCAGTCAAGCTGTGATGCGGGGGATGACGGTAGAAGCTCAAAATCGCCCTGCTAGCGTGGATGAGTGGCTGGGTCTGCTGCGCGGGCTGGGTGCAGGGTCGGACACCGGGCCGACGGTGGCGGTGATGCCGGGACATGGCGCTCAGTCGCCTGCAAATGTGAGAACAGCGCCTGCTGTGGTGTCTTCTGGGGGCAGCAATCGCAAGATTTGGTGGATTTTGGGGTTTGTGGCGATCGCCCTGTTAGTTGCAGGTTTGGTCGGTGTTGCGAGGGTTTTCCTCAACCGGCAACCTTCCGAACCCGCACCCGTAGCGAAGGACGATCGCACTTCGGCCCCTGCAGATCCAGACGCGCGATCAAGTCCCGCACCAATTCCCACTTCCACGCCCGCACCGGTTCCGACTCCCAGAGAAACTCCGCCGCCTGCTGCGGAAACTCCAACACCTTTCTCGCCTTCTCCAACACCCGCCCCTTCTCCAACACCCGCCCCTTCTCCAACACCTTTCTCGCCTTCTCCAGAGGCTGTCGAACCCACACCAACAGAAAAACTTGTTGATAAAGAGTTGCCGCCCGATCGATCGCCCGCACCCAGCGACCAACCGACAACCAGCAATCGGAGGAATCCCGCAATCCCCGGATATGCCGTTGGTACGCCGGAAAGTCAGATTTTAGCGGAATTGGGACAACCCACGGACTCTCAAGGCCGGGGCTATTGGCCCAATACTCGCACCGCACTTTACGAAATATTGCCGAACCGAATTACTCTCGGCTACATTTACGATCGCGATTCCGACAAATTAGTGCAAACAGAGGGTTCTTTTGCCCCGTCGGTGGACGATTTGGTAGTCAAAACCGCCTTAAACGGGATGGTGGGCGGCGCAAGCCGGGAGATTTTGCAGGGGTTCCGAGATGTGCAGCAGCGCCGGACTAATCGGTTTTCTTTTAGGAAGGGTTCGCTCTCAGGTACGATCGAACGCAACGAGCGCGATCGGATTTACATCGGCGTTTGGGACGAAAATTTGCATTAATCCAGGACGATCGACCTAAGTTCGGTGCGTCAGACTGAAATTATCTGCGTCAATCAGTGTTTATCCGCCTGAAATCTGCGGTGAATGTATCGATCGACCACTTGTGCAAAATCCCCAATCCAAAATCCCCAATCCAAAATCTTCAATCCAAAATCGATTGACGTTAAACAAAATATTCGCTATGATAAGAGAACACGAGGGGCTGTAATGGTTTCGACAGGGTGGCGAAAGCTGCTCCGTGATGCAGGTCGAGAGGGAGTCTACTCTCGCTAATATCGGCTCAAACAAAATAGTAAATGCGAACAACATCGTTCCTTTCGCTCGCAAAGCCGTAGCTGTAGCCTAAAAACTTCTTGAGCTTGGTTTAGAGTGTATGCAGCTTAACTCCGTTAACAGCAGCATAACAACCCCCAACGGATGCCCTAGCTAAACGTTTCTAGTCGTCTAGCCGGGAAAGCAATCACTAGAAAATCCCCCCATTTGGGATAAAGATGGTTCCCGCCCCAAGGATTAGAGGGGATAAACCTGTGAACGATCGGAAGGTAAATACCCATTTTGGACGGCAGTTCGATTCTGCCCAGTTCCATCGCAAAGGTGACGTAAAATCAATGGTTTAAGCCATTTGAAAGGCACTTTACAACATTAAAAGGGCCCAGAGTTAACTCTGGGCCCTTTTGTTTGGGCTATATCTCGCTCATAGGACTAAACAACCACGGGTAGTCCAGAAACCGGGTTTTTGCCAAAATACTTCGTTACAGATGGCAGAAACGCATAAAAACCCGGTTTCTTTGGTATTTATGCGTCTAGCACTAAACAGCCACGGGCAGTCAGCCAACAGCCAACAGCCAACACCCAACAGTCAACAGTCAACAGTCAACCATCAACCATAAGTTACCGCTCATTAGCCAACCTGGGATCTCAGATAATTAGAACTTTACCCCGTCCGTGCGTTCTGCGGGGCTGTCGGGCGATATACTTATAGGCGGTAAAGCATTAAAAATCTTTACAAAGACCCGCTCCCTAAGCCTGCTCCTACGAAGGACTGGTGAAAAATTATATGGCGATCGCTCATTGATCTGGAAACATGAACCCAGGAATTGACTTACAAGGAAGTTTCGTAGAAGCCCTGATCGATTTGGGCTTACCGGCGGACATCGCCCAAGTGCTTTGGCTACCTTTGCCGATGGTACTGATGGTTGTCGGTGCTGTATTCGGGGTACTGACAAGCGTCTGGCTGGAACGGAAAATTTCCGCCGCCGCTCAACAGCGGATCGGCCCCGAATTTATCGGCCCTCTGGGAGTCCTAGCACCCGTTGCCGACGGGCTGAAGTTGGTATTCAAAGAAGACATTGTACCGGCAAAAGCTGACGCGCTGCTGTTCACGCTCGGGCCGGTGATTGTCGTGATTCCAGTGTTTTTGTCCTACTTGATCGTGCCCTTCGGAGAGCATATGCTGATCGCCGACATGGGGACAGCAATATTTCTGTGGATTGCTCTTTCTAGCATTCAGCCGATCGGCTTACTGATGTCGGGCTATGCTTCTAACAACAAATACGCCCTCCTCGGCGGACTCAGAGCAGCCGCTCAATCCCTCAGCTACGAAATTCCCCTAGCTTTGGCAGTATTGGCAGTGGTGATGATGTCCAACAGCCTCAGTACGATCGACATCGTACAGCAACAAGCCGGCTACGGCATCATCGGCTGGAACGTCTGGCGACAACCCGCCGGTTTCCTAATTTTCTGGATCGCAGCCCTCGCAGAATGCGAACGGTTGCCCTTCGACTTGCCGGAAGCAGAAGAAGAATTGGTAGCAGGATATCAGACTGAGTACACAGGCATGAAATTTGCTCTGTACTACATCGCTTCCTACGTTAACCTCGTCCTTTCTTGCCTGCTAGTAGCAGTTTTGTATCTCGGCGGTTGGGAATCTCCCATTCCTGTCGGAGTCCTCACCAATGCCCTGGGATTGAGCGAAACGACCCCTTGGTTGCAGGTACTTACTGGCTTGCTGGGCATTACAATGACCATGCTGAAAGCCTACTTTTTCCTGTTTCTGGCAATTCTGCTGCGCTGGACTCTGCCACGAGTTCGGATCGACCAATTGCTCAATTTGGGATGGAAGTTTTTGCTTCCCGTTGCTTTAGTTAATTTGCTATTAACCGCAGCTTTGAAGCTTGCCTTTCCCTTTGCTTTTGGCGGTTAATTGATAATAGGTAAAAGGCAATAGCTAACACAAATTAGCTGTTAACCAATTACCTGTTATCAATTAGTAATTACCAAAAACTCAAGTACAGAGAGAGAACACAATGCTAAAATTCCTCAATCAAGTAGGCGAATACGCCAAAGAAACTCTTCAAGCTGCCAAGTATATCGGTCAAGGGCTATCTGTTACTTTTGACCACATGAGACGTCGGCCGATTACGGTGCAGTATCCTTACGAAAAACTAATTCCTTCGGAACGTTTCCGGGGCAGAATTCATTTTGAATTTGACAAGTGCATCTCCTGCGAAGTCTGCGTTAGGGTGTGTCCGATCAATTTACCTGTGGTGGATTGGGAATTTAACAAAGAAACTAAGAAGAAACAGCTCAAGCACTACAGTATCGATTTCGGCGTGTGTATCTTCTGCGGAAACTGCGTAGAATATTGTCCGACTAATTGTTTGTCGATGACAGAAGAATACGAGTTGGCCGCTTACGAGCGTCACGAGTTGAATTATGATAACGTGGCTCTCGGACGTTTGCCCTACAAGGTTACAGATGATCCGATGGTGACACCCATGCGGGAATTTGCTTATTTGCCTAAAGGTGCGATCGACCCCCACGAAGTTTCCTACACCGATCGTCGCGCAGGTCTCCGTCCAGAGGAAATTGTCGAAAAGTAGGTAATGGGGCATGGGGCATGGGGCATGGGGCATTGCGGGAATAGTTAGTAGTTAGCGGTTAGTGGTTACTTGTTAGTAGTTTTTCAAATAACAAATAACAAATAACAAATGCCCAATCCCTCCGCTTCGCTCCGCCCAATCCCTCCGCTTCGCTCCGCCCAATTACCAATTAGCTATTAGCAACTAACAGAGGATTAAAAATTGTGAATCTAGCCGAAGGGGTTCAACTTGTTTCATTTGGCATACTCTCTGTAATGATGATTGCAGGAGCATTAGGAGTAGTTTTATTCTCCAACATCGTTTACTCAGCATTCTTGCTGTGTGGAGTATTTACCAGCATTGCGGGTTTGTACCTGTTGCTGAATGCTGATTTTGTAGCAGCAGCGCAAGTATTGATTTATGTTGGCGCAGTTAACGTCTTAATTTTGTTCGCCATCATGTTGGTAAACAAACGAGAAGACTTCCGCGTAATTTCCAACGCTTGGGTGCGTCAAGTAGCAACGGCAGTGGTTTGTGCTGGTTTGTTTGCGCTTTTGGGTACGATGGTAGTGTCTACTCCTTGGGCGATCGTGCCGATAACAGGATCACCGGCTGAAAGTTCGATTGTAACGATCGCCAAACACTTCTTCACAGACTACTTGCTACCTTTTGAATTAGCCTCACTGTTTTTGTTGATGGCAATGGTAGGAGCAATTGTCTTAGCCCGCCGCGATTTCTTTGCAGATGAACTGTCAAGCAAACAATCAGAAACACCAGCTTTCAGCTTGCCAGAACGGCCGCGCGAGTTAGTTTCAGCAGGTGATGTTTCTTCACCCGAAACAAAGTAATTCTAGGGTGTTTGTGGCGCACCTAATTTTGCGTAGGGTGCGCCACAAGCACCTCATGGATTTATGCAAGAAGTCCGATCTGTCTGTTTTGTAGTAATTTTAACTGAAAGCAACTCAAAAAATTTATGCAACTGCAACTCCAGTATTTCCTTTTATTAGCTGCTGCACTTTTCTGCATTGGGATTTACGGTTTAATTACCAGCCGAAATGCAGTGCGGGTGTTGATGTCGATCGAATTGATGCTAAACGCAGTCAATCTCAACCTGATGGGTTTTTCCAACTATCTTGACCCCGTACAGATTAAAGGTCAAGTATTTACGGTGTTTGTACTCACGGTAGCGGCTGCTGAGGCTGCAGTCGGTTTGGCGATCGTCTTGGCGATTTACCGCAACCGCAACACCGTAGACATGGAAGAGTTTAATTTGCTGAAGTGGTAATTAGTCATTAGTCATTAGTCATTAGTCATTAGTGACAAACTGATGCAGATTATACTCGTTACCAGGCTCTAGCCTGGTAACGCCTACCCGGAGGCTCTGCCTCCCTTTCTCCAAACGAGGCAAAGCCTCTGGATCTACATTCCTTTCGCTAGAGCCTGGGAAGCCGTGAATTAATCAATAGTCATGAGTCATCAGTCATTAGTGACAAACTAATGCAGATCAAAGACTGATGACTAGAGACTAAGGACTAAGGACTAATAACTAATGACTTCTAGTAATTTCCAGAGTAATTCTGCCGCCAAAGTCAGGAATCGGAGCGGCCGGTTTGGAGAGTTGGAGCTTAACTTTTTCGACTAAAGGTAGTTCTAAAAGCTCTTGGACGATCGCATCTGCTAGCTTTTCTATCAATAAAAACTTAGAGTTTTTGACAAGCTGTTGGATCAGAGTAATTGCACTTCGATAATCGAGAGTCTGTTCAATATTATCGCTTTTGCCGGCGGGCGATAAATCTAGCCAGAGAGTGACATCCACTTCAAACCACTGGCCCAATACTTGCTCTTCAGGTAAATAGCCCGTGTAGCCGTAGCAGCGAATTCCTGTAAGTTGAATACAATCCATTGTGAAAAAAACTAAAAGTGCGTTGCCTAACCAATTTGTATTAAACCAGATAAAGTTCTCTTTCTCTTCCCTCTCTTTTTTTGCCCTTTTCCTTCTCCCTCTGCGCTCTTTGCGCCCTCTGCGGTTCAATCACTCTTAATTCTATCTTAAATATCAAAACTGTTCTCCCTTCTCCAATCTATCCAGAAATTTCTCAGCAACTTCATACCATTTCCGCCTGATCGGTGCATCTTCGGGCTTTTCTGTCAATGTACGACCTTGTAATTCTGGATATTTATTGTAAAACAATTCATCTACTTTATTATAAAAAATATCCGGCTCGATGTTAAGATTTTTGCGGCGCTTGCCAATATTTTCTTGACGAGCGATGTCTGCATCTAAGGAGGGATCTGAAGAATGCGATCGGTCTGGAAATTTAGGAATTTCCGGTAATTTGGGGAGAGTCAAACCAGATTTTATCGCACTAAAAGCTAGAATTCCCGGTAATAAAACCACACTTAAACTCCCTAGAATTTTCCAAGGGATTAACTTGAATTTGCTGGTGTTGCTGTTGATAATTTGATTGTTTTGGACAACAGGAGTATTGTTGTTGGTGGCTGTTTGAGTGCTGTATTTGAAGGGGCGACCGACAAAGTTCATTGTCACCATTTGGGAGATTATGCTGCCAATTTGGGATAATTTTGGGTCTTTGAGTGCTTCGCGGACTTGTTTTGCGGACTGGTAGCGATCGCCCGGTTGTTCTGCTAGCATCTTATCCAACACGGTGCCGAGATTTTGACTGACTGTGACGTGCGATCGCCAATCCCAAGTTTTGTTATGGATATCGTACAATTTCTGAGGCTTTTTGCCACTTAGCAACACCAAAGCCGTGACTGCTAAAGCGTACAAATCGCTAGCGGGAGTAACTTTTCCCAGTCGCATTTGTTCGGCGGGCGAATAACCTTGTTTGCCGATCGCAGTATCCGATTGTCCGCTAAACTGAAATAGGGCGGTTGCTGCGATTTGCTTGACTGAACCGAAGTCAATTAAAAATGGCAGTTTATCAGCAGTGTGCTGGATGATGTTGTCGGGGGAAACATCGCGGTGAATTAAATTTTTGGAATGAATGTATTCTAAAACGGGTAAAATTTGAAATAGCAGTTGAGTAACTTCAGCTTCGGTAAAATTGTTACCTTGCTGTTGGCGAGATATAAGTATTTGTTCGTAGGTTTCGCCGGGGATGTAGTCTTGGACTAAAAATAATGATGGATTACCGCCCAAATCGGTGCGAAGCAGTTCTCGAAAGCGGGGAATTTGCGGGTGTTGGAGGTTGTAAAGCATATTCGCTTCGCGATCGAACAATTCGGCCGCTTTAGGGCTTTGAACAACCGGAGAAAATTCTTTGAGCACGCAGTTTTCGCCGTAGCGGTTGATATCTTCTGCGAGGTAAGTGCGCCCGAAGCCGCCGCGGCCCAATTCGCGGATGATGCGGTAGCGTTTTTCGAGGGTGGAACCAGGGGCGAGGAGAGATGAGTTAGACATAAACAACGGTAAATTGTTCGAGTTGAGGAGTCGCGGGGGACGGTATAGCTTATTGTAGCTAAGTTTTTTTGGCTGTGAGGGCGATCGATCGTTTGTTTTCAGGATAGATGAAGGAGAAGAGACATTTTGCTTAAGAGCGAGTATCTTGTTTTAAACTATTTAATGCTGAGATAATATTTTGAGCTAATTTTAAAGCATAGTTGACATCTTTTTGTAAATTAAATATAGTATCTGCATAATCAGCTTTATTTCTAAGCTCTCTTAATCTACTTAAATTTTCCCCCGTTTTTATCATTTCTTTGTTTTTAGATTTGTGAAAAATGAATTCCTCAGCTACATATTGATGCTCATTGATGTTTGAACTGTTTTTGCGAGATAGTCGGGGGTCTTTTTCAATATCGCGCAAGTAGTTTCGCGACAAGCAGAAAACTGCATAGTAAGCTCTACTTATAGCAGAACGTAATTTAGCTTCAACATCGTCTGAATCGCTCGACAAAGCCGCTAACTCGGTTGCTAAATTCAAATACTCAGACAAATCAAATTTCATTTGATTCCCATTCTAGATTAATATGCAGCTTATTGTTAGTCACAGAGCTTACAGCTTCTATCCACCAAGTCTCATCCAGAATCATTAATTTATCAAAAGCTTCATCGACTTCGAGTTTAGTATAGATATTAATCCAAAGAGTTTGACTTCCGGCTATTTCCGGGTCTGTTTTGACTTCTAATTCTAATCTTTCGCCAGGAAATAGGGTGGTAATTTGATCGTGAGCTTCAATAATTAAGGATGTAATTGTTTGTTGATCGATGATGAATTTAAAAGTTTCCCGTGAATCGGGGATGGTGTAGAGGGTTCTGATCAGATTAAATGAATTAATTAAATCATCAAAGGCTTTGCTCTTGACACCTGCATCTTGAGTAATGGTCATAAAGCTAGATGGGGAGAGGAGTTTGACTGTTTAAATTATAGTCGATATAAATTTTATGCGTTAAAACATCACTTGGGACAGTTTCAGGGCTTACACATGGGGCTAGAAACCCGGTTTCTACGAGTTTTGCGTTTGGTAACGAGAAATATAGAAAGAAACCGGGTTTCTGAAATCGCGAGTGCGATCGATAATTTGTGAATCGGCAAATCGCGATCGGGGCGATCGCACTATTGTATTTTTCCCAAGGTAATTCCTGCACTATCGATTCTCTTTTCTGAATGTTATAAATCTTTATACATCGCGTTTTTTTATTCCCAGTCTAGTTCAAATATACCATAAACCTTCTGCTTATAACGCTTCTCTGAATCCAGATTTACTAATTGCCAGTCGATGACCTCTCCATCTTCGTTTAAATACACCTCGGCACCACGTGGATATTCTTGCCCGTCGATCGTATGCACAGCAGACAGCACGATTACACTAAGTTTACCGTCGGGATACCGCCACACAACAAACTGCGAACTGCAAGGAAATCCTTCGATATATCTATCTGCGTCTAGTTTCTGGGAATACTCCAACAATTTGCCAGTTTCATCAAAAGTCAGACGGCTATCTAACGGGTACAAAACTCCATCTATTTGAATATCGCAAGCTAGCGAAGCATTCAGCAACTTACCATTTTCGTGCAAGTAGACTATACGGTCACCAGGACAAGGAATACCATCCAAAACAGTTGTCTGGGATAGCCAGCAGAGTTTAAGCCGTTCGGAAGGAAAAAAAACTAAACTACGATCGCCCAAACAGGGAATGCCCTGAATCACGGCATCGCTGGCAAGTGTAGCATCATGAACGGAGCCATTTGGGAAAAATTCAGCATCCTCATCTAGGAATTCTATACCATTTACTATCATTATCCCTGTCACCTTATAAAAAAAGTCAACTACTGACATACACCAACTCTAATCATCATCAGTGCGACTTTATACCACTGTTGGAAAAATCAGTCCTCCCTAATGGGATAAATTATTTTCTCAGTTTCAGAGCCATCTTCATTATCTGTTATAAAAGAATGAAACTCTACTATAGGGACATCATTTTCTTTTTGCAACCTCAAAATTTCCCAAACAGCAGGGTTATCTTGTACCTTAGTTGTGATGACCATCAGCCAATACAATTTTTCTAAACCTCGAACGAGTCGTTCAGCAATTGTATTTTCACCTTGATCCCAGAATGTAGTTGTAATTATTTTGGTGACACTTGCTTCATCATCAATTATCCTTAGTCTAGTATTTAGTACCTGTTTACGATCTACATTTAAGTAATCAATTACTTTATCGTATTTTGGGACACAATCCCATCTGATTTTCTCATCTAGATATAAATCAAAATAATTCTCAGGTGACATTTCAATAGTATGCCACTGAGTATCATTAATGAGCTTGTAGTCTATAAAAATAGAGACTGACATTAGTTAACTCCGTTTAATAAAGACGGAAGTCTTCACTACAAACGTCATAACAAATCCCGATGAGTAAATTCCCGAGCATCTTTCCCGACATAACTCGCAGCAATATGACCGTCTCCAACAACTCGATACTTATAGGTAATCAAACCCTCTAAACCAACAGGCCCGCGAGGTGGCATTTGCTGCGTGCTAATCCCCACTTCTGCACCGAAACCGTAGCGGAAACCGTCAGCAAATCGAGTCGAACAATTGTGATAAACTCCCGCCGCATCGACTGCATTTAAAAAAGTTTCGGCCGCTTCGCTGTCTTCGGTAACAATGACATCTGTATGTCTCGATCCGTAAGTATTGATGTGATTAATTGCCTCTTCCAAAGAATCTACTATTTTGATTGACAAAATCAAATCGCTGTATTCTGTAGACCAATCTATTTCTGTCGCTTCGGCAATATTTTCTAAGATGCGGCGAGTTAGTTCGTCTCCCCGCAATTCGACTTTTTTCTGCTGCAAAGCTTGGGCAACTGCGGGCAGGAAAATGGGGGCGATATCCTTGTGAACTAACATAGTTTCAATGGCATTGCAGGCGGCTGGATATTGAGTTTTGGCATCTACAGAAATCTCTACAGCTTTCTGAATATCCGCTGCTTTGTCTGCGTACAAATGACAAATCCCATCGGCGTGTCCCAACACGGGAATCCGGGTATTTTCCTGCACGAACCGCACGAAGGAATTAGAACCTCTGGGAATAATTAAATCTACGTATTCATCCATTTTCAGGAGTTCGATTGTTTCTTCCCGCGTGGTGAGCAACTGCACGGCTGCGGGATTAACCGCTGTTTCTGCTAATGCTTGATGGATGACTTTTGTCAAGATTTCGCAGGAACGGACTGCTTCTTTGCCGCCTTTGAGAATAACTCCGTTACCCGATTTGATTGCCAAGGATACTATCTGAATTAAGGCTTCTGGACGCGCTTCAAAAATAATGCCCAAAACACCCAAAGGACAGGTTACGCGCTTCAGAATTAATCCTGCATCTAATTCGCGGTGGATTTGCACGGCACCGATGGGATCGGGGAGTTTGGCAACGTCTCGCACGCCCGCGATCGCACTTTTCAACTTGCTCTCATCCAACTTCAGGCGATCGTACAGCGGTTTTGCAATTCCATCCGCCTGGGCCGCCTTGCAGTCAGCAGCATTCGCCGCTAGAATATCCGCAGCAGCAGCTTCTAAAGCTTTAGCAACAGCCTCAATCGCTTGATTTTTGAGATCGGCGGACAAAACTGCCAATTTTCTAGCAGATGCGCGGGTTTTTTGGGCAATTTCAATAATCGACATGGCAGTAAGTTTTAAATAGTTTTCGGTTTTGAGTTGAGAATTGAATCCCCACAAATAAATTTAGCAGGCGGTTTTCCATCTTAACAATGATCGAGTAAATTCTATATTTTTGTTGAGACTCCTAACAGCCCTCGGCAATTATAGGTTAAAACAGTGAAGTATAGATAAAATCCCGCCGAAATTTCCATTTGTCAATAACATTAGGAGATTATTATGCCATCTCAAGCTCCTTTACGCAAGGCAGGGCGATCGCCCAAAGCCGGCGTTAAACTTATACAGAAAACTGGCGGAAACCTCGTTTTAGCTTCCGGTGTCACGATCACCATGTTATTTGGTATGGTGTTGGCGCTATCGTTAGCCTCAGTTTTGATTCTCAACAGTCCCGATCCAGTCACCGGATTGGCGATCGCACTTCCGATTACCCTAATTTTTAACATAGCAGCTTTTTTTCTATCGCCTTACTTGATGGACTTAACCCAAAATTGGCTGTACAATACTCGCTGGGTTTCCCTAGCAGAAATTGAAAACCTCAGTCCCGAAACAGCGAAAGTTATTAAGAAGGTTTGCAAACAGAAAAAACTGACTCAGCCACGGTTAGGAATTATCGACGATCAAAACCCCACTGCTTTTACCTACGGTTCCTTTCCTAACAGCGCTCGCTTAGTCGTCAGTCAAGGTCTTTTCACCTATTTAGACGACGATGAAATTGCCACTGTTTACGCCCACGAACTCGGTCACATCGTCCACTGGGACTTTGCAGTAATGACTTTAGCTTCCACTTTGGTACAAATTACTTACTTAATTTACACAACAGCTCAAAGTCTCGGTCGTAAGGGCGGCGACAAAGCTAAAGATGCGGCGGGTACTGTAGCTGCAGTTGCTTATTTATTTTACATCGCCGGCACTTATTTATTGCTGTATTTGTCGCGGACGCGAGAATATTTTGCCGACCATTTTGCCGCCGAAACTACCGGAAATCCCAACGCTTTATCGCGCGCTTTGGTAAAAATTGCTTACGGTATTTTGGAAGAAGGACAAAGAGGAACGGAACCCAGCCGCTTGTTAGAAGGAACTCGCGCTTTAGGCATTTACGATGCCAAAGCTGCAACTTCTACTGGTACTGCTTACCGGATTGCGTCGGAACCCGAAAAAATTGGGCGAGTGTTTCTGTGGGATATGTTTAATCCTTGGGCTTGGTGGATGGAGTTGAATTCAACTCACCCGCTAACTGGTAAGCGAGTTCGCGCTTTGAGTAACTACGCAGAACAATTGGGTTTGAATATTGAGTTTGATATGGGCAGGATTGTTGGGGAAGGCCGCAATTTGAGCAAGCGGAAATTGTACGGCAATTTTGTGTTCGATTTGCTGCTGTACAGTGCGGAAACTCTGGGCTTGGCGGTGGGTTTTGCGATCGGCATTTCGCTGTCTGCTGCGAATCCGATGATGATAGTTGCTTGTCCTTTGATCGGTTTGGGTGCGGGAATTTTGCTCAAAGCTTTGGTAATGTTCCCCAATTACGCACAAGCAGAACAATTGGATGTTTTAACCTTAATGTCTGACCCCTATGCAAGTCCTTTGCGCGGTCAACCTGCGAAACTGCAAGGCGAATTAATTGGTCGCGGCGACGCGGGTTATGCGTTTGGTTCCGATCTAAAATTGCAAGACAAAACGGGAATGATTTATCTGCGCTATGCTTCTCGTTTTGGGCCGATTGGTAATTTTTTGTTTGGGATGAAACGGGTTAAAAGTTTGATTGGTATGGATGTTAGCGCTTTGGGTTGGTTCCGCCGAGGTGTCGCGCCTTGGATGGATTTGATTCGGGTTGAAAGCGATAGCGGTACGACGGTTAGCAGTTATCACCGTTTCTGGTCTTTTGTAATGGGGATTGGCGCGATCGCGATCGGTATTGCTTCTCTATTTGTCTCGTTTGCAGCTTAAAAATAGAAAGGATACTCCCAGACACGCAAACTCGATCTGTAGGGTGTGCAACGCGCACCTTACCATTGTTTTATTTGAAAGGTTGTAACCGGTTGCTGTCGAAGAGTCTGGGAACCCATCTAATATCAAATCCGGTAGCATCGGAATGATTCAGATATATATCCTCTCCCTCTGTGTACTCTGTGTACTCTGTGGTTAAATCATTCCGATGCAAGTGGAAACGATATAACGGCCGGAAAAATGATTGTTAGCTGGCGATTTTCTGTTTTTTTGAGGGGTAATTGACCAGATAAGCTGTTGTGCAAATAAACATTGTATATTTCGACGATCGATCAAAAATTTTCTCCCTCTCTCCCCCTCTCCCCCTCTCCCCCTCAATCACAATACAGAATCTAGATGCACAACAGCTTATGATATAGTTCTACTTTTGAGAATCAGCTATTCCGAATCTCAAATCTCAAATCTCAAATCTTAAATGGTATTAATAGCCCGCTTGCACAAGTTTCTGACGGCGACTGTGGATGAAAAATCCCGATCGCACACAATATTTTGGTTGACTCTTAGCTTGACATTTGCCGCAGTTTATGCTGTTTTAGGTATGCAGCAAGCATTCAGCGCCGAGTATGTGGTGCAAGACGATGCGAGGCAGCACGTTTTCTGGATGATGCGGTTTGTCGATCGACAATTATTCCCCAACGATTTCATCGCTAACTACTATCAATCAGTCGCCCCGGCAGGATACAGCACGCTCTACAAGATAGCAGCAACAATTGGCATTCACCCCCTATTATTGCACAAAATATTGCCGCTATTTCTCGGCTTAATCTCCACTTATTTCTGTTTTGGGCTTTGCCTAGAAATGCTGCCGGTGCCACTGACTGGATTTATCGCATCTTTGCTGTTAAATCAGCATATGTGGATGACTGACGATTTGGCTTCCACAACGCCAAGAGCTTTTGTCTACCCGATATTTATAGCTTTTTTATATTATTTGTCGCGCAGTTCGTTGCTGCCATGTTTGGGGGCGATCGCTCTAATCGGACTATTCTATCCTCCTTACGCCTTGGTTGCTGCCGGAATTTTAGTTTTGCGGCTGCTAGGCTGGGAAAACGGCCGTTTGCGCTTGTCGGGCGATCGCACAAATTACCTATTTTGCAGTACAGGTTTGGGAGTTATTTTTTTAGTAATGCTGCCCTATGCCTTAGATAAATCTGAATTTGGCCCCACTTATACCGCAGCAGAAGCGAAGCAAATGGCCGAATTTGCGCCCAAGGGTAGAAATGCTTTTTTTCGTCCCAATCCGGTAGATTTTTGGCTGACGGCTAGGGGTAGCGGGATGTTTCCCAAGTCGCTGTTTACGCCTGTAACTCACTGTGTCGGGCTGTTATTTCCGCTGCTGCTGTTTTGGCGATCGCGCTTTCCTTTAGCCAAACAGATTCAAAGCAAAATTTGGCTGTTGCTTCAGCTATTTTTAGCATCCTCGGCGATGTTTTTTGCGGCTCACGCTACCATTTTTAAGCTGTATCAACCAGGGCGCTATACGGCGTACAGCTTGCGATTTATTATTGTTTTGATAAGTGCGATCGCCCTAACGTTAATTATTGATGGAGTCGGTCATTGGGCATCGCAAACCGTAACAAAACTTGATTTGAAAAATCTAGTTGCACTAATTACAATAGCGATAATTGCTGTCGCAGTGGTGCTTTATCCTTGCTTCGTTGAAACATTTCCGACAGTCGGTTATGTAGAAGGTAAAATGCCGCCTTTGTACAACTTTTTTCAACAACAACCTAAAGATATCCTGATTGCTTCGATCGCGGCAGAGGCGGACAATTTGCCAACATTTAGCCAGCGTTCGGTTTTGGTGGCAAAGGAATATGCCGTGCCTTATCAAAAAGGCTACTACAGCAAATATCGGCAGCGAGTTAGAGATTTAATTCGCGCTCAGTACACTCCCGATCGAGCTGTATTGCAAAACTTCATTAATAGCTATGGAGTTGATTTTTGGATGCTCAATCGCAATGCGTTGACTCTTGAGTATTTAGAGGATTACGGCTGGCTCGATCAGTTTGATACTGCACAAGAGGCGATGCTTTCTCTCAAACAAGGAAAAATTCCCGCCTTAGCTTCAGCAATCACAAGTTGTGCTGTTTTTCAGAATGAAGTTGTAGTGGTTTTGGATGCGTCTTGTATTGTGAAATAGACCGGGAATTAAGGCGAGGCAGAGCCAAAGCATCTGCATTCCCAAGCAGAACCCGGGAACTCTAAAAAAAGTCAATCTCTTTTAGCTGAAGCGATCGCCAAACCAATTGTAAAACAAGTACAAGCCTACTACGAGGCTCAGTCCGAAAGGGGTTAATCTAGGTTCAGGTAGACCTCAAGTACATTTCACAACTAAAAGCAGACAAATGGAGAATCCTAAAATGAACGACTACGATACAGCTCGTCAGGTGGCTCAAGTTCTGTTGAAGGGTGAACAGACACCCACCAGACAAATCATTCAGGAAAAAGTCAAAATCGCCGTTGATTCAACCAGAACTAGCCAACAGGGCCGTACCGTTGAGGTAGATGAGGAAAAGCTCGTCCGGGAACTTGAAGGTATTTTTAACATCTGGATGGGTCTAGGTACTGTACTAGAAAATAAAGAGGGTCACATCCCTTGGTTGGCTGACCGCAACAGTGAAATCAATTGGGATTTCTGGAACCGTTATGAACGTTATTTAGAGGAAGACAAGGGCTGGGCACCAGCAACTACCAAAGGTTTAGATCAGTTGACAAGCTCTATTCTTGAACGCCTAGAGAACCCTTTGCGTTCAGGATCTTGGGATCGGAGAGGAATGGTTGTTGGACAGGTTCAGTCTGGAAAAACAGCAAACTATACTGGTCTGATCTGCAAGGCGGTTGATGCAGGATACAAACTGATTATTGTGCTTGCTGGTATGCAGGACAACTTGCGGAGCCAGACACAGCTACGTCTAGACGAAGGTTTTCTGGGATATGACTCACAAGTACATAGAGCTTCGGCTCAAGATAGTTCTTCCATTGGAGCGGGGCTAATTCCTGTTGGGAAGAGGCTGATTGCTGATTCAGCTACAAACAGTGCTAATAAAGGTGATTTTCATAAAAAAATAGCAGGTCAGTTTGGGGTATCGGCAGGGGGAGGAAATCCACTATTGTTTGTTGTTAAAAAGAATACAACTGTACTCAAAAATCTCCTACAGTGGGCTTTGCGTCATGGGGATAAAGATGAAAAATCAGGAAAAGGTATCGTTAGAGGAGTTCCGTTACTCGTCATTGATGACGAGGCAGACAATGCCTCGATCAACACAAATTTCCCACTCTTGGATGAAAATGGCAAAGTTGAGGAAGAGTATGATGTTTCAGCAATCAATGGATTAATTAGGAAGCTGCTTCATAGTTTTGAAAATAGTGCTTATGTGGGTTACACAGCAACACCATTTGCTAATATCTTCATACACCCAGATATAGATAAAAAAAATCCAGAATATGGAGACGATCTCTTTCCACGTAGTTTCATTATCAACCTACCTGCACCATCAAACTACATTGGCCCAGTGCAGATATTTGGACTGGACACCGAGCCGGCTATTGGTCGTGAAGCATCAAAAGCTTTGCCTATCATCAGACCATTAATATCTAAAAAAGAATTAGAAACCCTTGCCCGGTCTGGACAAAAACCTAATTTTCCGAGACATCTACTAGAAGACCAAAAAGAATGGATGCCCGACAAACACAAAAAAGACCATGTTCCTGGTGAACTTCCAGTGTCTGTAAAGGAGGCAATTAAGGCGTTTATTCTTTGTTGCGCTGCAAGAATTGTGCGAGGACAGGAGAACGAACACAACTCAATGCTAGTTCATGTCGCCCGTTTTACGGCTGTCCAATCCGAGGTAGCAAAGCAAGTCAAAGACGAGTTGACTTCCCTACAAAAAGGATTGCGACACAGCGATGGCAAAGTAACAGGGAAGCTAGAGGAAGAATTTGAGCAGTTATGGAAAGATGACTTTGTGCCAACGACTTCATCCATACTCTCATCTATAGCTGATCCAAAACTAACTTCAGTTTCTTGGCAAGAAGTCAAACTTTTACTGCACCGGGCTGCCTCTAAGATTCAGGTTAAGAAAATAAACGGCACAGCCAAAGATGTACTAGACTACTGGGAACACAAAGACAAAGGGTTAAGCGTTATTGCGATCGGCGGTGATAAATTGTCTCGTGGTCTGACTTTGGAAGGTCTAAGTGTCAGCTATTATCTCCGAGCATCAAAGATGTACGATACGCTGATGCAGATGGGTCGATGGTTTGGGTATAGACCGGGATATCTCGACCTTTGCCGATTGTACACAACTGATGAGTTGATAGAATGGTACGAACATATCACTATTGCCAGTGAGGAACTCCGGCAGGAGTTTGACTATATGGCTGATGCCGGAGCGAAACCTGATGAATTCGGTCTAAAAGTTCGCACACACCCGCAGGGTTTGGTAATTACTGGGGCTAACAAGATGAAGACCGGCACTGTCATGCGGCTGTCCTACACCAGAACCCTCAGCCAGACCACAATTTTACACAAAGATGAGAATATAAATCTGAAAAATCTTGAGGTCACAGAAGAACTACTGAGAAGCCAAGGCTCATATACCAGAGCAGAAAAGAATAACTATATCTGGGAGCAGGTTCCTCCAGAAAAAGTCATTGATTTTCTGTCAGGTTATCAGTCTCACGATAATTGTAAACTGGCAAATACTTCACTCCTTGTCAAATACATCCAGGCTCAACTCCCCAATGAACTCGTCTTATGGACAGTTGTTTTAATATCAAGTAATCGAGCCAAAAATAAGAGAACTATTGCCGGAAATGAGGTTGGTTTAACTTTTCGTAAGGATGACTCTCCTGAATCTTCTCACGAATATCGGTTCAGCAATTCTCGTCTCCTGATTCCAACCGATGAATGGCTCGATCTCTCTCAAGAAACTCGTGATGAAATTCTTGAAATCACTAAGAAGATGCGAGAAGAGGCTGGTAAACCACCAAGTTCTAGTAATACGCCTGATGGAAAAGTTTTGCGTTCCAAGCGTTCCCCAATAAACGGCTTACTGCTGCTTTATCCACTAGATCCAGAAGTAATCAATTCTGAAATTGCTGTCATCGGTTTTGTGATCAGTTTTCCCGATAGTAAGACAGCTCAGATGGTCGAATATAAGGTTAATAATGTGTACTGGAAAGAGGAATTTGGTCAGCCATGACAGTGCAAACTACCTGGAAACTACTGGAAGAGGATACTGCAAATGTAACCTCTGGCTATATAACCCGCCGCCTATTGCCAGAGGTTACATACGATGTTTATCTCGCTATTGAAAGACCTTCTAATGCGCGTTTGCTGATGATGCGGGTGAATCAAAAATCAATCGCGAAAGCCACTGTTTTTCCGAATTCCAACTGCTTTGAGGTTAGGCGTGTAGTCTTGCAAGGTGATGAGGATTCCCATGCCACCCTGCAACTGGTACTTATTAACTCGCGTTACAGCGATATCTTTACAACATTAGTACAGGATATTGTTGATGCAATTGCCCCGATTGCGGATGAGCAAAACGCTGTAGTGGCATTCTTTACCCGTCTGCGGCGATGGCAAGCATTCTTAGAAAAACATAACGCCGAAGGACTGAGCCAAGCGGAACAGCAAGGATTATATGGTGAACTCTGGTTTCTGCGGCATATTGTCATTCCTCAACTGGGCTCTCGCCAAGGAGTCAAATGCTGGACAGGTGCAAAAGGAACTCAACAAGATTTCCAGTTTCAACACTGTGCTGTTGAAGTCAAAACTACTGTAGCCAAACAGCATCAGAAACTAGCGATATCCAGCGAACGGCAACTAGATGATACTGGCACTGGCACACTGATTTTACTGCACCTATCCCTTGATGCCAGACAAGAACGAGGTGAATCTCTACCGAAGATTGTCGCCAGTCTTAGATCGCTTCTCGAAAACGATCATATAGCCAAGGAACAATTAGAAATACTCCTTTTTGAAGTTGGCTATCTGGATATACATACTCCCCACTATGAACAAATTGGCTATACCCCACGAGAAGTTAACTATTTCAAAGTCGAGGGAGATTTTCCCAGAATTATTGAAGCGGATCTGCGAAATGGCGTTGGCGATGTTCGCTACACCATCAGCGTTGCCGAGTGCCGACGCTTTTCAATACCAGAATTAGATGTAATTTCTCTAATCGGGGGTAGCTAGGAGTGAACCAGCCAAATTAATACCGAATCTGCTGCTAATCCCATTTGCTGCCCTTCAGGGCTATCTTTCAAAATTAAGACTCGCGTCGATCCTGTTCTATTCAAAAACGAGAAAAACTGTTCGGATTCCTCACCTACAATTGCTGCACGGATCTTCTGTAGGGGCGATCGCCCAATGCGCTATAATTCCCATAGCAGATAATGGTGCGGCTCAATGACACAAGTTCTCGATCGCGAAATTCTCGATGGACGAGTGGTGCTCAATGGCACATGGGAACAATTCAAGCTAATCCAGAAGGGTTCGGAAAACTCTCCCGGTGTAAAGTTGTCTTTTTTTGCAGGTGCAATCGAAATTCTAATGCCGGGATTCCAACACGAAAATTTTTCGGAAATTATTGGTTACTTGGTGACAACTTTTTTGCTAGCGCAAGGCATTAGGTTTTACCCTTCTGGTTCCATGACGCAGGAGAAAATCGGAGAAGCTTCAACTCAAGCAGACAAATCGTTTTGTTTGGGGGAACCTAAGTTGATTCCCGACTTGTCGATCGAGGTGGTTTATACTAGCGGTGGATTGAGCAAGTTGCCAAAATATAGAGCTTTGGGCGTGCCAGAAATCTGGTTTTGGGAAGATGGCACGCTGCGGATTTATCACCTCCGGGAAGATGGCTACGAGGAAGTAATTGGGAGTCAACTCTCAGGATTGGAAACGCTGGATATCGATTTGCTAAGACGCTGCATTTTAATGGGTGAAACTGATTTGGCTGAAGCGGTTAAGGTTTTTGGGCAGGGAATCTCGACTGTCTGCGATTGAAATAGAAGATGCAGATACTTGACTTGTTTAAAAAATCGGGTATTTGCTGTTGCTGGTAACGATAAATATAGTTCTTTGTAGGGTCAATCCCCCTGTGGTTGTCTTCCCCTGTGGTTGTCTTCCCGATCGAGCTAAATATAGATCCGGGGTCAGCTTAGTAGAGAATGAAAAGTACACAAAGACCCGATCGCAAATTTATTTCTTGGACAAAAACATGGCAACAGTTTACGTCAACCCGCAAACAGGTAGTGATGGAGCCGCCGGCAGCCAATCGGCGCCCTTGAAAACGATCGCCCGCGCGATCGCCCGCGCTGCATCGGGAACAATTATTCAGCTAGCACCGGGAACTTACAGCGCAGCCAGCGGCGAAAAATTCCCCTTGGAAATTCCCTCTGGAGTCAAAGTTATCGGTAGCGAAACTAACAAAGGAAGCGGCACTCTGATTCAAGGAAGCGGCAAATTTGTCAGTCCCACCGCAGCCAGTCAAAATATCACAATATTGCTAGCAACCGATGCCGAATTGCGCGGCGTAACAGTCACTAATTTGGAGAGTCGCGGCACCGGAGTCTGGATTGAGTCAACTTCTCCCACAGTGGCTAACTGCACTTTCACGCTTTGCAAGCGCGAAGGTGTTTTTATCACAGGTTCGGCAAATCCTGCGATTCTAGACAACAAATTTGTACAAAACTCGGCGGCTGGCGTAATTGCGGCGGAAACGGCTAAAGGCGTACTGCGGCGCAATGTTTTTCAAAATACCGGTTTCGGCATTTCTCTGCAAGATAAATCTGCTCCTTTGATTGTTGATAACCAAATTTTGGAAAATCGCTCCGGTATTGTTTTATCAGGGGAATCTAAGCCGGTTGTGCGGAAGAATCGCATTGAAAAAAATACCGAAGACGGTTTGACTGCTGTGGGGAAATCGCTGCCAGATATCGGTACGGCTCAAGATTTGGGGGGCAATATTTTTCGGGATAACGGCGAATTTGACTTGCAAAACGCGACTGGGGTAAAGATTTCTGCCTTGGGAAATCAGCTCAATCCGGCGCGGGTGAAAGGTTTATTTGATTTGGGTAATGTAACGCCGACTCCGACACCATCTCCGACTCCCACTCCGACTCCTGGCGGGGTAAAATTTAGCGACACCAGCACCCACTGGGCTAAGGATTTTATCGATCGCCTCGCTAAGATGAATATTGTCAGCGGGTTTCCCAACGGCACTTTTAAACCTGACGAGAGTTTAACTAGAGCTCAGTATGCGGCTTTGCTGGCGAAGGCGTTTGAGTTGGCACCGCGCCGTGAAGCGACGGTTTTTAAGGATGTGGCGGCGGATTTTTGGGCGTATGGGGCGATCGTCAAAGCGAATCGAGGTGGGTTTTTGGCTGGATATCCCGATCTCACCTTTCGCCCGGAGCAAAATTTGACCAGATCTCAGGCGATCGTCTCTTTAGTAAACGGCTTGCAGTTGACTGGCGGCAATCCCAATTCTTTGAGCGTTTATGCCGATCGAGCATTGATTCCCAGTTTTGCCACCGACGAGATAGCCACCGCCACAGAGCGCAAAATGGTAGTCAACTATCCCGCCCGCGACAAGCTTTCCCCCGCCCGCGACATCACCCGCGGCGAGATATCCGCGCTGGTTTACCAAACCCTGGTAGCCACAAACCGGGCTGAGGCAATTAACTCTCCCTACATCGTCTAAGGCGATTGGGATTACCCGAATCGTCTGATGATTGTCGAACTCAACATTGCGAGCCCTTTTTTAAAGGCTCGCAATGTACTAAAGTGAAAAGTTAAGAAATTAAGTAATCCTTAAGGTTCGACTGTGAAATTATGGCTAAAATTCAATTTTCCCGTGGTATTGACGAAGATGTGCTGCCAGAAGTTCGCCTAACCCGTTCTAAAAGCGGAGCTCAAGGTACGGCCACATTTATCTTTGCAAATCCCAAGGCTCTCAGCAGCACCAGTACCCAAGAGATTACTGGAATGTACATGATCGACGAAGAAGGCGAAATCATGACTCGCGAGGTTAATGCTAAGTTCGTAAATGGTCAGCCTGCGGGTTTAGAAGCTCTTTATCTGATGAGAAGTGCTGAAGAATGGGAGCGTTTTATGCGTTTCATGGAACGCTACTCCGCAGCAAACGGCTTAGCATTTAGCAAGGCATAATGGGTAGTTGGTGATTGGTGATTGGCAGAGTGCCCGTTGCCAGTTGCCGATTACTTAGAACCAGAAACTATGACGCAAATTCCTCACCCAGATTTATCAAAAATAGTGGTAAATTGTGCGATTACTACTATTAGCGATACGCGCTCTGCTGACACAGATAATAGCGGCTTGTTAACGAAGAAGCTGCTCAAAGATGCAGGGCACTCAGTGGTAGCTTACACTGTTGTTAAAGATGATGCGGCAAAAATTGTCTTGCAAATGCAGGCGTTTTCCCAACGCGAAGATGTGGACGCAATCATTTTTAACGGCGGCACAGGAATCGCTCCCCGCGATACGACTTACGATGTGATGGAGAGTTTGCTAGACAGGATTTTACCGGGATTTGGGGAGATATTTCGGTTTTTGAGCTACCAAGAAATTGGTTCGAGGGCGATCGCCTCTCGCGCAGTTGCAGGCGTGTATCAAGGTAAATTAGTCTTTTCTCTTCCGGGCTCTAGCAATGGTGTGAAACTAGCTGTGGAAAAGCTGATTTTACCGGAATTAGTTCACTTGGTGACGCAGTTGCGCGGAGGCTGAGGACGAAAGTTCGGGCGATCGACTGACAATCAAGCATTTTGGTTGCAAGCCCTCCGATGCCTCCGCAGAGCGAGAAAAAAGCTTTGAATCCTCATCGCAAGTTCCCGGGTCGATCGGTGAGGTCGCTTTCTTCAATCTATTCAATCTCTTCAATCTAAAATCTAAAATCTAAAATCTAAAATCGACTGACTGCATTCACCGCAAGAAACGGGTGGCTTTGAGCGTACTCTATGGCTAAAGTGAGGAAACATCAAAATTCCCTTGACTTAGACTAGATGATTTCGATGAAAAATGCGAGTGTCTGTGCTAGCGAAGATTATCACCGGATTGCTCGGGCGATCGCCTTTATGCGACAAAACCACCTAAACCAGCCCAATCTGGCAACTGTGGCCCAACACATAGGACTTAGTGAATATCATTTTCAACGGCTATTTACTCAATGGGTAGGCATTAGCCCCAAGCGGTTTTTGCAATATCTGACAGTTGAATATGCCAAGTCAAAAATCGCTCAGACGAAAAGCCTTCTAGACCTAACATTGGACGTGAGGCTATCGAGTCCCGGACGATTGCACGATTTATTTGTGAACTTAGAAGCAATGTCACCAGGGGAGTTCAAAGCAGGCGGAGCAGGTTTGCAAATTCGTTATGGTATTCATGATACCCCCTTTGGCAAATCTCTAATTGCTACAACTACTCGCGGTATTTGTAATCTTTATTTCTTGGATACAGCAGACGAACAAACTGCCGAACAAAGACTGCGATTAACATGGAAAAACGCTGAAATTATTTGCGATGAGGAAGCAACTGAATCATGGCGCGACCTGATTTTTAAGTCAGAAACTCTCAGCGAGCAAAAACCACTAACGCTGTTGGTAAAAGGCACTAACTTTCAGATTCAAGTTTGGCGAGCACTTTTGAAATTGCCGTTTGGGGCGATCGCAACTTATCAAACTATAGCTCAAATGGTAGCACGCCCAACTGCTGCTAGAGCTGTCGGAAATGCGATCGGTAAAAATCCGATCGGCTATCTAATTCCGTGTCACCGAGTCATTCGAGAATCTGGAGAAGTCGGTGGTTATGCCTGGGGAGTAGAGCGTAAAACAGTCATGTTAGGCTGGGAAGCTAGCCGTACAATCTGCGGAACTACCCTCGCAGGAATAGAGCGCTCTAACGGTGTCAATCACCCGCAGCAGACTACCTCCGCTCCTAACACATAACATCTGTGCGATCGCGCGCGGGAGTTGTTGTGCTGCGTCGCCTAAAAACTTTTAAGAACCTCATTTCCTTGGCTAATTCAAGGGCTGCGATTGTCTGTTCCCGAGTGACACTAGGAAAATGATCTAGAAATACATCTAATGAATCACCAGCCTCAAGATAATCAAGTAGGGTTATCATTGGCACGCGAGTTCCAACAAAAACAGGGGTTCCCCCCAGAATATCGGGGTCGCTATGAACAACACGGGATGTTAATGTCATAACAAATTCAGCCAACAGGCTACCAGTTTTTACAGCAATTGTATCTTAAATTCATTTAATTTTCTTGAGCATAATGCCAAACCAAACATCGCCAACACTTTTACCCGTTTAGGCGGGGAAGCTAGCCGTACAATCTGCGATCGATCCCGATCGCATTACTATTGTTGCTACTTGCCTTTGACATCGATCGCAGATTAATTTCAGGTGCAAGGTCGATCGATATAAACTAGAAGTATTGTGTATCGCTAATTTTTGCAATGATATTGCCCACCGGATCTCGTTCTCCCGCCCTGTTCCAAACTCTTTCGCTGGTAGCCGATCCGATCGCATTTTTCGACCGCAACCAAGCCAAATACGGCGATACATTTACCGCCCGCGTACTGGGGCCCGCTTCGCCCCCCGTCGTGTTCCTGGGCAATCCAGAAGCCGTTCAGGCAGTGTTTACCACCTTGGCCGATGCCTTTGAATTTGGCAAAGTCACCAACGTATTTCGCCCGCTGGTGGGAACAGAATCGCTAATTATGAACGAAGGGGCGCGACACCTGCGACAGCGACAGCTATTAATGCCGGCGCTGCATCGAGAACAGTTGCACAGTCAAGGGCACTTGATTGTGGATTTGACGCGAAAGCAAACACAGAATTGGAAAGCCCAAGATGCGATCGCCGTGCGGCAAGAAATGTCAGAAATTTCGCTGCAAGTAATCCTGCAAGTCGTCTTCGGATTGGTGCCTGGAGAGCGCTACGAACAGCTCAAACACTTGCTCAGCGAACTTTTAGAAGCAATTACCTCTGAGCTGTACTCAATCCAATTTTTCTTTGAACCGCTGCAGCAAAATTTGGGTTCTTGGAGTCCGTGGGGGCAGTTTTTGCAGCAAATGGCGCAGATTGACTCGCTGATTTATGCAGAAATTGCCGAAAGGCGATCGCACCCTCTCGATGCGTCTCGCACGGATATTTTGTCAGTGTTGATGATGGCGCGCGACGAAGCAGGCGAATCCATTGGCGATCGAGAATTGCGCGATCAGTTGATGACGCTGTTGCTGTTGGGACACGAAACCACCGGATCTGCCTTGACTTGGGCGTTTTACTGGCTGCATCAGTTTCCCGAATCTCTCGCGAAGTTGCGCCGCGAGTTGGATGAATTGGGAGAAAATCCCGATCCCGTCGCACTTTCGCAGTCGCCCTACTTAACAGCAGTCTGCAAGGAAGCGCTGCGGGTTTATCCAATTGCCTTAATTTCGCAGCCGCGCAAGGTGAAAAGGGCGATCGAACTTCAAGGCTATACATATCAACCGGGAACCATTTTAATTCCCTGCGTGTATTTGGCGCACCGCCGCCCTGAAACCTACGAAAATCCGGCTTTATTCAATCCCGATCGCTTTTTAGATCGCAAGTTTTCCGCGTCTGAATATTTACCGTTTGGAGGCGGGAGTCGAAGCTGTATCGGGATGGCGCTATCGATGTTTGAGATGAAGCTGGTGTTAGCAACAGTGTTGTCGGCGCGCGAATTTGTCTCAAATCTCGATCGGCCAATTCGTCCCGCCCGCCGGGGAATCACCTTTGTACCGCCCGATCGGTTTCGATTAACCGTTGTGGGCGATCGGCATTAGATTCACTTCAGTAAAACGCCGTGTCAAGCAATATACAGCGTATTCCAGGTTTATCAAGTACACCCACAAACCGGGTTTCTTTACAATTCTCGCCTATAAACTAATTCTGTTCAATAGACCCGGTTTCTCGCTCTCTACATCTACATGGAATATGCTGTATATTATTCGATGAAAATCCCAGCAACTTTGTCTCCATTCATAGTCATGTGGGCCACAAATTCATCTCCACCATCTTCAAAACTCAGCTTCCACAAATAAATCGGATAATTACCTTGTTTTATCTCACCAAAATAATTAATTGAATATCCCTTTTCCAGGCGTGAAGCGAGCTGATCGCTAACATCGTCAAACATTTTTTGTGTAATGCTCGTTTTGTAGCCTGAATCACCGACTGTGGTAAAAAGCTCGTAATTTTTCGATGCCGTGGCATCCAAAATAACCTGCAAACAATCGAGGACTTTTTGAGAGGGGGCTGTCGGGTTCATGAAGATGTCCTTCTTTTAGGGTTCGATCGAAATCTTCTAGCCTGTTGTCTAAGGCTTAATTGTACCGCTATTGCGATCGAATCCAGTTTTGGAGCGTCATTAACCGCCAACACCATCCGCTTAGCTCAGCCGCTACGATCGCTTTTTCCTTCTCCCAGATCCAGCCCTGTTAGTAGATTGGAGCGATTTTTGCTTTTGCGATCATTTTAGGCTTGACATTTGTAACCTCATAGGTTACATTGGTAAAGTAATCTTAAAGGTTACAAAAACTTTTAATTAATATATATAAGTGCTATGAACTGGATATTCAGCCTTGATTGAAGGATTGTTTCACATGATACAAACTTTTAAAAATAAAGCATTAGAAAGATTATTAAGGGAAGGTAATGCAAAAGGAATTCCTAAAGAACTTGAAAAAAGGACAAGAGCAAGACTTGAAGTAATAGATACAGCAATAATTATAGATGATATTAGAATACCAGGCTATGATTTACACGAGCTTAAAGGTGATAGACAGGGAACTTGGTCAATAAAGGTATCAGGTAACTGGCGTATAACTTTTACATTTCAGGATAACAACGCATACGATATAGCTCTCGAAGATTATCACTAGCCCATAAAACAAAATCTAAAAATTTAACTTAAACCGAAAGGAGAGTTGCATGAAAGACATACAAAACATTATTCAAGGGAGGAAAGTCAGACCTGTACATCCGGGCGAGGTCATTTCAGATGTGCTTGAAGATATTGAAATGACTCAAACCAGGTTTGCTGAGATACTGGGTGTATCCCGCCGTAGTGTCAACGAAATTGTTTTAGGTCAAAGACCAATTACAGTAGATATGGCAATTCGGATTGGGAAAGCATTGGGGAATGGCCCTCAACTGTGGCTAAATCTTCAGCAAAAAGTTGATATCTGGGATGCAGTGCAAAAACACAGTGAAGAGTACGAAAAAGTATCTACGGTAGCATAGCGCGATATGTTAATCTCAGATTTAAAAAGTCCGGCGGTTGAAACCGATCCTATACAAATGAAGTCCCAGCAGAGAGGGACTAATAGATAGTTGATGACACTTGAAAAATGTCATCAACTACCAAGATTTTCCAACATCAAACCGAACTATCTACTGCTTCAGCAACAATAGTCCGGTGTCGGACTGTATTGCAAGTGATTGTCGGCATTCCAAAACCAGAATCAACCAAAGCCTGCTCAATATCCAACCCAAAATACTGATCCAAATAAGGCTCCGTACTCTTGAGCAAAGTCAAAATATAAGGAGGCATTTTAGCATAAACTTCCGACTGAGGATTCATATCCATAATTGTCAAATGTCCGCCAACACGCAGCAAACGCCTCGCTTCCCTAAATATTTCCTTCGCAGCTTTCTGCGGCAACTCGTGACAAACCAGACAAATAGAAACTAAATCAAAAGCAGCCGCAGGTAAACCAGTAGATTCAGCAGCAGCGTGCACCCAAGTCGGAGATTTTTGATTTAAAGATTCAGATTTTCTTTGTTGAGAACGGTATTGAGCAACTGCTAAAAAATAAGGGGACAAATCAACACCGACAATCTTTGCTTCCGGGTAAACCTCCCCAAGCGCAAAGGTACTCATTCCTACGCTGCATCCCAAATCGACAATATCTTGCGGTGTTTTGGCAATTTGAGATTTAACGATTTCGTGATAGCTGGCGCGGAGTTTAGCATCGCCTTCTGCACCAGCTTCTGGCCAAATTCCCGCATGAACTGCACGGGCTGCAACTTCAACTTCTGTGGCAGCTTCCCAACTCATATTACCTTTTTCGTAGGCGTGAAATGAAGTTAGATAATATTTCGGGTAAACAAGATCGGGATTTTCTACGCTGAGCAATTCTGCATCCCAATTCCTGGCTAAAAGTGCTTGGGCTTCCTGCCGCCAATGCACTCCGATTTTTTCGGCTCTTCCAATCATCATTTCCCGCGCTTGGTGTTTGGCTAGAGCGGCCAAAGGTTTGATGGAGAGTACGCCATTTACTAAACGCGATGCTAATCCCGGAGTTTTGTTAACTGCAACAGTCATATTTTATGTTTTTCTATTTAGCGCTATCAATTTTAACATATCTACACGATTTTAGTCGGTATGTATAATGAAACTTAACTTTTTTTAAATGAACTGCAGAGACCGCAGAGAACGCAGAGTTAGAGAGGAGATAAAAAACAGGAGTAGTGCAAAACTGGCTCTCGCTGTTTAATTGTTATTGGCACTTGTCTACTTAATTCTGCGGATTTTACCGGAAATCTGGAATCGGATTTATGGAAGTTGGAGTATTTGGAAGAACACTTTTAAATCTGGCTATTCAGGAGTTTGTGATGAGCAAGTATATTGTGGAATTGGTTGACAATTTGCCGTCTTCTGGGATTACTGTGATGATGCTCAAATCCCTGGATTTTGTGGTTCCCGGCGAGTGGAACAATCTCACGGGTTTTGATAATACTATTCGATCGCTCACGGGGGAAACAGATGGCGCATTAGTCCAAAAAATTCGCAGCAGGGCGATCGAGCTTTACGCCAACTCCAACGAGCCCTATCAAGGCGCAGTCAAGCTTTACCAGCTTGCAGACAGCGCCGACAGTGCCTTGGGCGCAACCGCTATGGCAAATAAAATCGGCGAAAAAATCGGCTTTCTCTCGTTTCTGAGCCGCCTCACTCCCAAGGCTGACACCACTCAAACGATCGACTTATGCGTCAAAGTGACGATCGAACTCATAGTCTTTTGCAAGCTTAACAATATTTCCCTTAACAACGCGGGAAGCTTTTCCAATTACTTATCACAATACAAAGACGAATCTCTAATGCGGATGGCTGCATTAGTATGCGCTGACGGTTTAATTCCCCTCGGCCCGGACTTCATTCGAGTAGCGCAAAATACCCTAGGCGGATTAAATCCTTCAACCTTGCAGCAAAACTCAACATTTCAAAATATCAGCAACCTAATTCCCGGCGCAAATAATTCACAAAAGTTCGGATTTGTGACAACAACTTTCGCATCAGCGCAAGGTTGGATGAACAATTTAGTACAGTCTCGCGGCTTAACTCCCGCCCTAGTTTTAGGCAATCTCAAGCAATACATTGATATTACCGATGACAAATTGGATTATGTCGCCGCGTTTTTAGACATGACTACCAATTATTACGAACATACGGGAATTCAGACGGTTGCTCGCCAATTGATCGATCGAGCTTATGCCGAAATAGCCTCTGACAGATACTAGAAAAGTCGTTCCCAGGTGAGGGAAAAGAGCGAGGCAGAGCCTCTAAATATGCGTTCCCAGGCAGAGCCTGGGGACGAGGGAAACCATTGCTTACTTTGCCTTCTTCCTTCTTCCTTCTTCCTTCTTCCTTCGGCTGTGAGTTAAAATAAGCAGATTATGTTTAGCAAACCTCTTTTAATCGCATTGTGAAAAACAAATCGCTCCCTTCATCAGTAACAGTCAAGCTTGGCAAATTTGTCTGGACATCAATGTGGCAATTAATGATGTCAAAACTAGCGCCGCCCGATCGCACCGGAGCATACATTCGCCCCAGCAGCAGTTTCCGCAATTTTGTCTCGACAGCGCCAGAAAACCCTTATGGGCCCGCCACGGCACGATACCGCCTGTTTGTGGGTAAAGGGTGCCCTTGGGCGCACCGCACTCTGGTGACGAGAGCACTTAAAGGGCTGGAAGATGCGATATCGGTGTCTGTTGTCTATCCTTCGGAAGGGGGGATGTGGGTGCTGGAGTCGGAGACTTTTGGCTGCAATACGATGCCACAAATTTACCAGTTGGCATCACCGGGCTATCAGGGGCGGTGTACGGTGCCGGTGTTGTGGGATGACTCGAAAAAGGCGATCGTCAATAACGAGAGTTCGGAAATTATTGTGATGCTAAACTCGGAGTTTAACGAGTTTGCTAGCAATCCTCAAATCGATCTTTATCCTGTGGATTTGCGATCGCAAATTGACGAGTGGAATGAGAAGATTTACCAATCGGTGAATAACGGCGTTTATCGCTGCGGTTTCGCCCAATCTCAAGCTGCTTATGACTCGGCTTGCAGTGAATTGTTTGCTGTTTTAGACGAGATAGATCGATCGCTCTCGATGAATCGTTATCTTTGCGGCGATCGGGTGACTTTAGCAGACGTGCGGCTTTTTACTACTCTATTCCGTTTTGATGCCGTTTACTACAGCTTATTCAAATGCAATGTGCGCCGCATTCAAGATTACGAGCATTTGGGAGCTTATCTGCGCGATTTGTATCAGTTGCCGGGTGTTGCGGGTACTTGCGATTTGGAGGCTGTAAAACGCGATTATTACGGCAATTTGTTTCCGTTGAATCCAGGCTGCATTATCCCCGCTGGGCCCGATGTGGGGATTTTGCTCAAATCGCACGATCGCGCGGGTATCAAAAACCCGGTTTAGCTCGTTCCCAGGCTCTGCCTGGTAACGCATTCCCAGAGGCTGGGCCTCGCCTTAACCCTCTAACAAACCCTCCATTCTCTCCTTTACTCAAACCTCACGATCGACAAAATATTGATGTTATTTTGAAGTGAGATTAAGCAATATTCAAAATCAAATCATGTCTGGCGATCGCCCGAGTCATCTCAAAAGGCGATCGTACTTATATAAAAAAATCAAAACAAGGAATTGGCAATGTTAGAAACTGAGGGCGATCGGGAAGCACAGCGACGCATTGAACGGGCACGGCGACAGATAGCAATAACACTTGATCTTAGCAACCTGCAATTGAGCGGACTGGCAGAGGTGATCGCCTCCCTCACCCATTTGCAAAGGCTTAACCTCAGCAACAACCAACTGAGGGAACTGCCAGAGGCACTCGCATCCCTCACCCAGTTGCAAGTGCTTTACCTCCAAAACAACCAACTGAGGGAACTACCAGAGGCGCTCGCCTCTCTCACCCAGTTGCAAGTGCTTTACCTCCAAAACAACCAACTGACGGAACTGCCAGAGGCGCTCGCATCCTTCACCCAGTTGGTAAGGCTTGACCTCAGCAACAACCAACTGACAGAACTGCCAGAGGCACTCGCATCCCTCACCCAGTTGCGACTACTTAACCTCCACAACAACCAACTGAGGGAACTGCCAGAGGCGCTCGCATCCCTCACCCATTTGCAAGAGCTTAACCTCAGCAACAACCAACTAAGGGAACTGCCAGAGGCGCTCGCATCCCTCACCCAGTGGCAAGAGCTTAACCTCAGCAACAACCAACTGAGGGAACTGCCAGAGGCGCTCGCATCCCTCACCCAGTTGCAAGGGATTTACCTCAGCAACAATCCTCTGAATCCTGACCTCGCTGCTGCCTATGAGCAAGGCACTGGAGCCGTCTTGCAATACCTGCGGGCAAAGGCAGAAGCAGAAATCACGCTGAATGAAGCCAAGCTGATTTTGATTGGTGAAGGTGAGGTGGGCAAGAGTTGTCTGTTGGGGGCATTGCGGGACGATGAATGGCTAGAAAGTCGTCCCACCACTCACGGAATTGAAATTAAGCCAGTTATTGTCACCCATCCCGACAGTGGCACAGAGATATCACTCAATGGTTGGGATTTTGGCGGTCAACCGGTTTATCGATCGACGCACCAGTTGTTTTTCAGTGCACCAGCCGTGTATCTGGTGGTGTGGAAGCCGCGGGAAGGCCCCCAGCAGGGCTTTGTCAAAGAGTGGATTACCCTGATCAAGCATCGCGCACCGGATGCCAAGGTGCTAGTTGTCGCAACCCACGGCGGCCCCGGACAGCGACAACCGGACATTGACAGACAGGAAATTCAGGATCGATTCGGCAGCGATACGGTGCTTGACTTCTTCCATGTAGACAGCAAACCTGACCTTCTGAACTCCTGCACCGGGCTGGCAGAATTAAAACAAAAGATTGCTAGTGTCGCCGCATCTCTTCCCGAAATGGGACGTTCCGTTCCCGCCAAGTGGCAGCGAGTGCGGGAAATCTTGCAGACAAACGACAAAGCCTATCTGCCCTACAATGATGTCCTTGCCATCTGCGATCGACACGGAATCGATAAGGAACAAGCAGAACTTTTCCTTCGCATTTCCCATAGGTTGGGGTATTTGATCCATTACGATTACGATCCCACACTGCGCGATATCGTCATCCTCAAACCCGACTGGCTAGCAAAGGCAATCAGCTTCGTACTCGATGATGAAACAACCCGCCGCCGCAATGGTTTAGTAGATTTTGAGCATCTGGGCGAATTATGGAGTAATCCCCCGTTTCCAGGCGAGGACGGCTACAAGAAAGAACTACATCCCATCTTTCTCAAGCTGATGGAACGCTTCGATTTGTCCTACCAGGTGGTGCTCGACCCAGCTAAACCCAGCAATACCAGCTTGATTGCTCAACTTGTACGCGATACACGCCCGGAATTGCCCAATTGGGGAGAGCAACCGGAAGCCGGAGACAGACAACAAGTGCAAATCTGCCGGATTGTGGACGAGCGAGGACAACTTGCAGTAGCAGAAGGATTGTTTTATCAGTTGATTGTGCGCTTGCACAAATACTCACTGGGGCGCTGCAATTACGAAAAAAGTATCCATTGGCAACGGGGTTTGATGCTTGACAACGACTACAACGGTCGGGCCTTGCTGGAATATGTTAACACTGATGTAAAAATTACCGTGCGGGCAGCTTATCCAGAACGGTTCTTGTCTTATCTCACGGAAGAGATTAAATGGCTAGTCGAGAATTTCTGGGAAGGATTGCGATGTAATGTGATGGTTCCCTGTATTTCGCCTTGCGGTATGAATGCGCCGGGAAACGGGCTATTTGAGGTTGAGAAACTAATTGAGAGCAAAAAGAAGAATCGTCATGAGTATCCCTGTCCCATTTCAGGCTGTGGTGAATGGCAAAACATCGATCGTCTGCTGAATAACGCGCCGACTGCTCAACCCCCATCGCCAGAAATCGGCATTCAGCAATTGCAAAATATTGTCAAAGAGGAGCTAAAAATCATCCGCAAAGATTTAGTGATTGTCGATCGTCGAGGTCAAGAACGTTTTGAGTCATTGTCTCAAGATCAGCGTAAGATTCTCAGCCAAATCGATGAGGAATTTGCGTCACTGATGCAAATGCTCAGCGATGAAGCGAAAGATGGCCCGCGCCTGTTCAGTTTCAAGCCTGTCGATCCAAGCTTTTTCGATCGCCCCAAATGGATAAGTACAAAATTGCAAATTACCCTCTGGTGCGAACACTCTCGTCAACCGCTTCCCGCCTTAAATCCTCACGACAAAAAGAAGGGAGTGTATGAATTGGAAGTATCGCGCGAATGGTTTACCAAAGCAGCCCCCTATCTCAAAATTTTGACCGGAACCCTGAGTCTAGTCTTACCTGTCGCAGCCTCGGCAACCAAGCTAATGCTAGATGAAGCCACCTACAAAGGCATTGAAGAGGAACTAGATTTAGGACAAAAAAGCATTGAATCTACCTTGAAAGGAAGCGATTTAACTACTAATTTGTCTAGTGAAAGTAATTTCCTCGATCGGCAACAAGGCGAATCAGCAATCATGGCGAAAGGCTCAATTTTGCGAGAATTACACGCGCTGCTCAAAGCCAAAGATCCTGGTTTTGGTGGCTTGGTTCGAGTGCAGAACAGACGGCGCGAATTTCTATGGGTTCACGAGCAATTTGTAGATGAGTATTAAGATTTTTATATTGACACCATTATTACGATCCTGTGATAATTTCAACAAAAACTCCCTCGTTCCCCGGCTCTGCCTGGGAACGCAGATCCAGAGGCTCCGCCTCGCCCCAACCCACCAACAAACCCCAGCATTTCCCTCGTTCCCAGGCTCTGCCTGGTAACGCAGATCCAGAGGCTCCGCCTCGCCCCAACCCTCAAACAAACCCCAGCATTTCCCTCGTTCCCCGGCTCTGCCTGGGAACGCATATCCAGAGGCTCCGCCTCGCCCCAACCCTCAAACAAACCCCAGCATTTCCCTAGTTCCCAGGCTCTGCCTGGTAACACATATCCAGAGGCTCCGCCTCGCCCAAACCCACTCACAAATCCTCGATCGACACAATGGGAAGAAGCAGATACAAAGTAATATCTTCCGACAACCAACCGCACTTTGTCACCTGTACAATTATCAACTGGATTCCCGTATTTTGTCAAGCAGAAATAGCACAAATAGTCTTAGATTCCTTAATTTTTATGCAACGGGAGAAGCGTTTAGCCTTACACGGTTACGTCCTGATGGAAAATCACTTGCACTTAATCGTAACTTCTTCTGAATTGTCCACGCAAATGAGAAATTTTAAATCATTTACAGCTCGCTCTATAATTGACTTGCTTGAAAAAAATCAAGTTACCAACATCCTCGATCAACTCGCATTCTATAAAAAGCTACACAAAAAAGACCAAAAATATCAGCTATGGCAAGAAGGGTTCCACCCGCAAGCTATTTTGGATGAGGCAATGCTGTTGCAAAAATTGGAGTATATCCACAATAATCCTGTTAGGCGCGGCTATGTTGACGATCCGGCTTGTTGGAGATATTCTAGTTATCGAAATTATATGGGTCAGGATGGATTATTGTCGGTTGATTTGATTGATTTTTGAGTCGGATGATTTGTTTCAAGGAGCGAGGCAGAGCCTCTGGATATGCGTTACCAGGCAGAGCCTGGGAACGAGGAGGAACGAAGAGGAACGAAGAGGAACGAAGAGGAACGAAAAGGAACGAAAAGGAACGAAAAGGAACGAGGAGGAACGAAGAGGAACGAGGAGGAACGAGGAGGAACGAGGAGGAACGAGGAAATACAATGCGAGGAGCTCTTTCATGCACCTCGCATTCCCAAGATTGCTGATTTTATTCTGCTTAGTCTCAAGCCGACGCGCATCTTTCTAGATGAAACTGCTAGACGCAAGCACAGTCAAAAACCGGGTTTTTTTACAAAAATCCACAGCTTATAGTCGCAAAATAAAATAAAAAACCCGGTTTTTTTTGCCTCAAAGCGACTTACTTTGTCGCAAAAAACACCTTACCTTTGAAGTCACCTAAAAAACGCGAGTAAAGTTCAAAAATCAAGCAAAAACAACAGTGCGATTGCCATAAACCAAAACACGATTTTGTAAATGATATCGCACCGCCCTTGCCAAAACAACTCTTTCTAAATCTTTACCTTTGCGAACTAAATCCGACACTGCATCGCGATGACTCACGCGCACAACATCTTGCTCAATAATTGGGCCAGCATCTAGATCCGGCGTAACATAATGAGCTGTTGCACCAATGATTTTTACCCCTCTTTCATAAGCCCTTTCATAGGGATTTGCCCCTATAAATGCTGGCAAAAATGAATGGTGAATATTAATCACGTTTGGAAATTTTATCATAAAATCTTGACTTAAAATTTGCATATACTTCGCCAAAACCACTAAATCTATGTTATAAGTTTTAAGAACTTCCAACTGTCGTGCTTCTTGAATAGCTTTATTTTCTTTAGTGATGGGAATATACTCAAAATCTATACCATATTGTGCAGCAATAGGTTTTAATTTTTCATGATTACTGATGATCAGCGGAATTTCACCCCAGATTTCTTGAGAGCGCTGCCGCCAAATCAAGTCTAACAAACAATGATCTTGACGACTTACCCAGATCGCAATCCGTCTAACTTTTGAAGAGAAATGTAATTGCCAATTTGCTTGTAAATCCTTGGCAAGTTCACTAAAAGCTGGTGTAATTTCTTCGGTTTTTAAATCGAAATCGTCTAATTGCCATTCCAGACGACTTAAAAACAATCCTGCGGTAAAATCAGTATGGTGATCCGCATGAATAATATTGCCATTATGGGAAGCAATAAAATTAGCAAGTAAGGCCACAAGTCCTTTGCGATCGGGACAGGAAATTAAAAGGGTTGCAGTAGCGCTAGTCATGGTAGAATTACAAAAATTTTAAGTTTTTAATCTCACTTGATTGTATCAGGATCAGCGTGATAAGCTGTTGTGGCATTTAAACTGTAGATCGAAAAACGATCGAACAATGAGTGGGGTGTCTCGCCCGCCCTGAATACCTCGTTCCCAGGCTCTGCCTGGTAACGCATATCCCGAGGCTCCGCCTCGTCTTAACCCTTTACCTAGTTTTACCTAGTTTTACCTCGTTCCCAGGCTCTGCCTGGTAACGCATATCCAGAGGCTCCGCCTCGTCTTAACCATCTAAAAAACCCTCGATCGCCATAATGGGAAGAAGTAGATACAAAGTAATATATTCCGAGAACCAACCGCACTTTGTCACCTGTACAATTATCAACTGGATTCCTGTATTCATTCAGCCAGAAATAGTACAAATAGTCTTAGATTCCTTAAGTTTTATGCAACGGGAGAAGCGCTTAGCTTTACACGGTTACGTACTGATGGAAAATCATTTGCATTTAATCGTAACTTCTTCAGAACTGTCAACGCAAATGAGGAATTTTAAATCATTTACTGCTCGCTCCATAATTGACTTGCTTGAAAAAAATAAAACTACCAACATCCTGGATCAACTCGAATTCTATAAAAAACTACACAAAAAAAACCAAAAATACCAGCTATGGCAAGAAGGGTTTCACCCACAAGCTATTTTGAACGAAGAAATGCTGTTGCAAAAATTGGAGTACATTTACAATAATCCTGTCAGGCGCAGCTATGTGGAAGCTCCAGCTTGTTGGAGATATTCTAGTTATCGCAATTATCTCGATCGCGATGGATTGTTGGTAGTTGATTTGATTGATTTTTGAGTCGGATGATTTATTTATTTGAAGGAGCGAGGCAGAGCCTCTGGATCTGCGTTACCAGGCAGAGCCTGGGAACAAGGGACGAGGGAAGGAGCGAGGCGGAGCCTCTGGATATGCGTTACCAGGCAGAGCCTGGGAACGAGGGAATTTTTGAGTCCGCGCAGGCGGACTTTGTTTGTTTAGCCCCGAATTCTATTCGGCGGGTTCTATTCCGTAGGTTCCTAACTTCCCGATAAAATCTCTTCGAGTGCTAATTTAAGCGTCGGATACTGATATTGAAAACCGCTAGCTAAAGTTTGTTTTGGTAAAACTTTCTGCCCTTCCAAAACAACTTTAGCACCGTCTCCCAATAGCAATTCTAAAGCAAAACTTGGCACGGGCAACCAAGAAGGCCGATTTAAAACTTCCCCTAAAGTTTGACACAATTCATTCATCCGCACCGGATTCGGTGCTGTGGCATTCAAAACACCTTCAACTTGCGGATTTTGCAAGGTGTACAAAATTAAATCAACCACATCCTCGCGATGAACCCAAGAAAACCACTGTTTTCCTGTGCCAATTGGGCCGCCAGCAAATAGTTTAAAAGGTGGCAGCATTTTTGCCAGCGCACCTCCCATTCCCAAAACTATCCCCAGCCGCAAAATTGCTAGCCTTGTACCGGCATTTTTTGCAGGTTGGGCGGCTGCTTCCCAGTCTTTGCAAACTGCTGCTAAAAAATCGTTTCCCGCGAGGCTCGTTTCGTCAAACTCAGCGGTTTCGCTGGTTCCGTAATAGCCGATCGCCGATGCGCTAACAAACACCGATGGTTTAGGATTAGCATTGACGATCGCCTCTACCAATTTTTCCGTCGTCAGTTTGCGACTGTCCAAAATCGCCTGCTGGCGCGCCGGAGTCCACTTTTCCTCCGCAATGGGCACCCCAGCTAAATTGACAACAGCGTCGCAGCCCGCGATCGAGTTTTGCCAATCACCAGACTCCGCAGGAGTGTAGGCGACAACTTCCAAATTCGGATAAGCTGAAGGCGGAAAAACTCGCCCAGCCTTCGCCGCATCCCTGCTCAAAACCACCACTTGATGTCCGGCGGCTTGCAGTTTCTCCACCAGCCGGCTACCTACAAATCCCGTTGCTCCCGCGATCGCTACTTTCATCTTTCTTCCCGCACTTGATATCAACAGCAGTTTACACGATCGTCCAAACTTGTTTTGAATTATACAAAAATCAAGAGCAGCCTCGATCGCCTCCACACCAGCCAACTAGATTTTCATTAAACTGATAAAGGACGCGAGAATCAAAAACAATGCCTGCAAAAAAACCAAAGCTTCTAATTGCTGCCGCCACCGTCGCAGCAGGTAGCGTCGCGGTCTACTTTTACTTCCAGGGTTTGAGCCAACAAATATCAAACCCTCAAGAAAGTGCCAAAGTTGTACCCGACGAAGCAACGATGGCCGCCTTCATCTCCCCCAATCCCCAAGCGCTGGCTCAGTTGCAGCAATTTGGTACTCCGGGCGCTCAAAAGTTGGTCGGTCAGGGTTTGAAGGCCTTTCAAGAACAAAGCTTGGCAGGCACTCAAATCGACTTTGACAGGGACTTAAAGCCGTGGTTGGGGGGGGTGATGGTGGCTTTGCTGCCGCCTGATGCTGCTGCCAAAACCGAGGCTCCTGAACTGCTGGTTGTAGTCAGCGTGAAAAATAAAATTAGCGCTTGGAATTTTGCGAATAAATTAAAATCTCAGCAAGGTGCAACAATTCAAGAAACTGAGTATAAAGGAGTTAAAATTTCGGAAATAGCAGAGCCAACCGGCAAGCGCTACAGTGTGGCTTTGCTGAACGACCAATTAGTGATGGCTCCTTTGAGAAAGCCTGTGGAATTGGCGATCGACACTTTTAAAGGAGCACCTTCCCTCGCTACCCAGCAGAGTACAACTAAGTTTTTTTCCGAGAGTGCTGGGGTAAAGAATCCGATCGCAACTATTTACATTGCTGATTATTCAGCCTCCATGCAGCAGTTGAAAGCTAATTTTTCCGATGATTGGCAACCGCTTTTGACCGTGATGCAGCAGTTCAAACAAGTCAAGTCTTTGGTTGCGGGAATAGGGGCGGACAGTTCGGGATTGAGGGTAAAAACCATCGCTCAGCTAGACCCTAAATTACCTGAGAAAAATTCGCCAACCTCGTCGAAATTGTTGTCGAGATTTCCCGGCGAAACTATTGCTTTAGTCGGCGGTAAGGGACTGGATAAAATTTGGTCGCAGGCGACGGCAGAGGCAAAAGATAGCCCGGAAGTCGATCGGGGTATTCAGCAGGTTCGCGATAGTTTTAAGCGGTTGGATTTGGATGCGGATCGCGATGTTTTTGGGTGGATGAATGGGGAATTTGCGATCGGGGCGATCGGTTCGGATCGAGGTATTTTGTCTCAGTTGGGGATGGGGGCGGCGATGATTTTTGAAACTAGCGATCGCCCCGCAGCAGAAGCCACCCTCGAAAAACTCGATGCGATCGCCAAAAGCAATCCTACAGTCAGCGTCGCCCCCAGACAAATTCAGGGAAAAGAAGTTACAGAGTGGAAAATACCGCAGCAAGGCACTTTATTCGGCCACGGTTGGCTGAATGAAAATTCTATGTTTGTCGCTTTCGGCGGCCCTTTAATTGATGTCATCACGACAGCGCCACCGCAACCGCTAAGCAGCAGTCCGAGTTTTCAGGCGATCGCCACTTCTTTACCGCAAGCCAACCAAGGTTACTTTTACATAGATATGGAAAAAGCCATGTCTTGGGCCAACCGTTATTTACTCGCAGTACAGCCCAATTTAGTTTCGCCACCAGTGGCTGATTTGCTCAATTCTCTCCGAGGAGTTAGCGTAGCGACAACTTCGACAGAACCGACAACTGCTAAGCTTGAAATGCTGTTTGCCTTAAAATCTCACAATTAGGCGATCGGGAATTGGGAATTGGGAATCGGGAATTGGTAATTGGCGATCGGTAATTGGTAATTTTTCTATCCATTAAATCCATTACAAAATCCGTTGCCCAACTTATTTCGATCCGTTACATCCCGTACACAACTTCTTCCCTCTTCCTTCTTCCTGATGACTAATGACTGATGACTGATGACGGCAGGAGGGCGGGCACGCACCATCCACCGCCCCTACTGACTAATAACCAATAACCAATAACCAATAACCAATAACCAATAACCAATAACCAATAACTAATAACCAATAACCAATAACCAATAACTAATAACCAATAACCAATAACCAATAACCAATAACCAATAACTAATAACTTCTCAAAAAAAAGTTGCTGCCTCTCCAGGGAGGGCAGCTACTCAAATAAAGCATTTTAATGTCTCTCAAAACTTATAGATTAACCTTCAGACATTCCCGACTTATTCGGCAATTGCAAGTCATCAGGATCTACATAGTGACAAACTGCTTTGTCCATGCAAATCAAGGCCCAGCCGGATTTATCGATGCTCATCAATTTGTAAGAAGCTGGCTGAATAAAGAAACCTTTGTGGTTGCGGGTAGCTGGTTTGATGTTAACGTGGCTGTCGTTGCTCATATCGTTACAACTCCTAGTTATTTATGGTAGTCAAGTCTAAAAACCGTTGAGCGGGTTTGTCGATCGTCTAAGTCTTCAAATACTAGCACTGACTTTCTGAGTTTTCCATAAAGTTATTTATTGATTTATTACGAAATCGTAATAAATTCCCAACCTTATTTCCTTGATCCCCGCTCACAACTCGGCTTTTATCCGCAGTCACGGCTCTAAAAGCCACTGCTTGACACGGGCGAGACTCTTCCAGTCCGGTTTTCTGCTTAATCCGTCTTCAAAATTTTTTTTAACTTCGTCCAGCAACTCTTCGGAAGCCATCAGAAGTTGCTGAGCGACTTCTACGTGGGGACGCACTCCTTTTTCTTTGAGGTCGAGGATCGCGACTGCCAGGTTGATGCGAGCTTGGGGGTCGTGAGGGTTCAGTTTAACGGCTGTTTTGGCGGCCTTTTGAGCAGATGTGGGTTTATTTTCCAAGAGGTACAGCCACGAGAGGCTAGCCCAGGCGTTGCCATTTTTGGGAGCTTTTTCGCACACTTCTTTGAACACGGGGATCAGATTGGCAGGGGCTTCGCCAGCTTGGTAGCGATCGAAACCTTCTTTAAACAATTCTTCTGGAGTCATGCGATTTGAGATTGAGAATATGAGATTGGGAATGTTGGATCGATCGAACAGGGCATGGCACAATTAATAACTTTCGGTGCCACGCCCTATTTTAAGTTTAGGTAGAAAAAGAACTACCGCAGCCGCAAGTCTGAGTAGCGTTGGGGTTGGTAAACTTAAACCCGCCCCCGATCATGGCATCGCTGAAGTCTAGCACCAAGCCGTAGAGATAAAGAATGCTTTTGCGATCGCACACTACCTGAAAACCATCGTAGTCAAACACCTCATCGTCGGATTTCACAGTGCTCGGGTCTGCGAAGTCCATCACGTAAGACATACCAGAACAGCCGCCCTGGCGCACCCCTACCCGCAAGCAGAGGTCTGTACCTTGTTTTTCTCGAAGAGCTAAAACTTGACGGACAGCAGAGTCCGTCATTTGAATCCCTCGCTTTTGTGAAATGGCTTGAGTCATAATTTGCCGAACTCCTGAGACTGTCTAATGCTAAGAGTTTAATCTTATCCCTCTATTGTACAGGGAATTAGTCAGTAGTCGGTTGGCAGTTGGCAGTTGGCTGTTGGCGGTTGGCAGTTGACGGTTGGCAGTTGACGGTTGACGGTTGACGGTTGACGGTTGACGGTTGACGGTTGACAGGAAAGCTATTGACTGATGACGGTTGACGGTTGACGGTTGACGGTTGACGGTTGACGGTTGACGGTTGACGGTTGACGGTTGACGGTTGACAGGAAAGCTATTGACTGATGACTGATGACTAATGACTAATGACTGATGACTAATGACTACTGCCAACTGCCAACTGCTTGATGTCCTCTCCCCCCATAGGGTTTATGATTGAGAAGCAGCGGTTGACCGGCTACCGGCACCGCAACAATGCTTCACCCAACGGGCTTACTCTATGGCAGCGCTGAATCGCTCTACTCTTCGTCGGTTACAAAACTTACCTCAAATTCCCAGCGTGTGGGAGGGCGACCGCCGACCCTTATCTAATGCTGACTCGCACATGATGCTAGAGGACGACAACGATCCCGAAGCTGGTGGCGAGTGCATTCTCTGGGTGGACGGCTCTGAAGGCGTCGTGAGGGCTATGGACGTGGTAGGGCCAGATGCCGGCCCAGAGGCGATCGTCCGGGCTCTGCTGCGAGCAATGGAACATCCCCAAAGTCCAGCTCCCGCAGTCCGCCCCCAAAAAATAGTAGTCAAAAACCGAGAAATTCAATTTTACCTGCGCGGCGTACTTCAAGATTTGGCAATTTCCATTGACTACGTACCGGAATTGCCCCTAATTGACGAAATCTTTCGGGGAATGGAAGAGGTCGCTGTGAATCGACCTCCCGAATTACCCCCTCAGTACGCCGAAGTTCTCATGGAAAAAGCCGCTCAAATTTGGCATGATGCTCCGTGGCGGACTTTGAGAGAACACCAAATTATATCTATTGAAATCAATCAGTGGGATGTTGCCAGCCTCTACGTGTCTGTATTGGGACAAGGCAGAATGGATTACGGAGTTTTGCTGTACCGTTCTCTAGAATCCTTGAAGCGGTTTCGAGAGCGAGTCGTCAACGATGAATCTTTTGAAGATTTAGAACAGGCTTTTTTAGGACAGGACTGTTTGTTTCTCACCTTTGAAAGTGCAGCCGATTTTGATGAAGATGATGAAGACGACGAAATTGATTTAGCCGATTTGCCTCCATCGGAAATTGAACCGAACTTTGGTAATTTGCATCCTTTAGAAGGATTGCGATCGATTCTTTACGAAGAAGAAGCTCTGACGATGTTAGTTGCTCTCGAAGCATTTCATCGCTTTTTCCGCAACAGTCGCCGGAAATTGGGAGCAGATACATTTCCCACTCTCAGCAGCCGCTACCGCATCCCCGTTCCGCAGCCTGATGGAGAAATTCAGCAGATATCCGTTAAAGTTTCGACAATGCCCGAGGTATCTGTCGAATTATTAGAGATGCTCGACGATGACGATGATGATGAGGATGATGAATTTGAAATGCCACTGTTGCGGGACGATTTGGTGCCGCCAAATTCATTCTTGAGTCTCGGTGTCGTACCTTGGCAAACGGTAGAGTTTCTGCGAGGAAATGCCCAGTTTCACCAAAGTGCAGAAGTTGATATTAATGCCGACGGAGACGGTTTGCCTGTGGTGATGATCCAAACTTCCAATCCGAAGGCAAAAACTATGATTCAGGATTTGAAAGAAGCTGGAGGGGTCAAGGCAATTTGTTTTAATCCGGGCGAAGATACTTTTCAAGACGAGCAGTACGATTTGGGTATTTTGCAAGCTCAAAATGGAGAACTCTATTTATTTGGGGAGTTTAATGAAAACGACCCGGTGCATCAGGAAGCTCGCAAAAAATGGGAGCGCCGCTGTCAGTTAACGAACGGTTGGTGCGGTTTGGTGATTGCTAAAGGCTTGATGGGTGCTTCTCGCGGTCAGCCTCAATTTAAGGATATGATCGCTTTATTTGAGGTGCGCTGGGTATCTGCTAAAGACCTGGGAATTGGCCCGCTTGAGTTGATGCCGATGTTTTGAAGGAAGAGGTGATATTTGATGGTTGATGGTTGATAGGAAAAGTTGATATAGCCTTTCGAGCGAAAGATGAGGTACTGTCGGCAATAGGGCATAGGCCAAACCGGGCATAGGGCATACCTCACTTTTTTGAGAAAGGTTATATCAGGAATAAGGAAGAGGAAAATGTAAAAATCATGTATGGTGCGCTAGGCGCACCATAGTTGTTTAATTCTTAGATTTATTTCTCAAAACTAGAAAATTGTTGTAGTCAAATACTATAAATTTAGGAATTAGAATTTAATAATTTAAGTGATTGCTCGTTACTAAACCCTTCCTGGTAATTGTTATGGGGCGATGAAGAGCCTCCTTCGATCTTGCAATTTACGGGAGAGAGGACTGTAGGAGTTGCTGAAGTTATTAAGTTTTCGATCCTTAGTTGTTTTGACCGCGAGGAGATGAGAGGTCTATTAAATGAACTTAAAAAAAAACAACCAAGAAATGCAGCGATTAGTAGGTGTAAATTATGAGCATCTAGAATAATTAATAGAACTCTGTACCCAACTATATCAAACAATTTTCCCCGCAGAGCCAGACATCCCCGCAATCCGCAACGCCCCGGAATTCAAGGGATTAATTCTGCAGCTCAAAAACCTGGAGCAAAAACCGCACATTGCCTTAATTACCGATACACCGCTGGAATTGCCGCTAACAAATTTGGCGGTGGATGGAGAGGATTTGTTGCAGGCGGTGCAGGATGGGATTGGGGGGATTGGTGCGTGATTTTGGGGGTTTCGGCACTCCGAAAGTTCGGTAGGGGTTGAAATCTCTGGCGGATTTTCGGGTTGTGCAATGCCTAAGTGCGATCGAGCAAAAACAGATACGAACAAATCCTTTAACCTACAATATTAATTCACCAAAGCCATCACGCCCGCCTCCCCCAAGACTCCCAAACCATGTCCAAGCCAAAAAAGACCACCACCAAAACCTACACCGAAATCAACCTCAGCGACCCGCAATACTACTTCAACCGAGAACAAAGCTGGCTGGAATTCAACAACCGCGTGCTCCACGAAGCCCTAGACCCCCGCACGCCCCTCCTAGAAAGACTCAAATTTCTCGCTATTTTTAGCTCAAATCTAGACGAATACTTTATGGTGCGCGTGGCGGCACTCAAGCAGCAAGTAGAAGCAAAAGTCAGCAAATTGACCTCCGACGGCAGCAAGCCCCAAGAACAGCTAGATGGCATTCACAAGCGCCTGTTGCCGATGGTTACTCAGCAACACGCCTATTTTGACCAAACTCTGCGGCCGAAATTAGTAGCAAACGGCATCCACATTCTCGACTACATCGACCTCAATCAAGAACAGCGCAATTACTTGCACCGCTACTTCACAGAACAAGTATTTCCCGTACTTACACCCCTAGCAGTTGACCCCAGCCACCCATTCCCCTTCCTTTCCAATCTCAGCCTCAATTTAGCAGTTGTTGTCAGAGACCCGAACACCCACGAGGAATTGTTTGCCCGCGTCAAAGTACCGCAGGTTTTGCCCCGATTTTTGCAGCTACCGGGGGATTTGCAGTGGCAGCAAAAAGGCAAGTCTCCTGTGTGGACGGGGGTACCTCTAGAACAGGTAATCGCGCACAATTTAGAGGCTTTGTTTCCGGGGATGGACATTCAGGAATATCACCCGTTCCGCATTACTCGCAATGCTGATTTGACTGTGGAGGAAGATGAGGCGGAGGATTTGCTGCTGGCTATAGAACAGGAACTCCGCAAGCGTCGGTTTACAGGTTCTGCGGTGCGCCTGGAAATTCAAGCGGTTATGCCGCCTGCTGTGCGAGATATGTTGAAGGATGAGTTGGATCTCGGGGAGCAGGATGTTTACGTCGTAGAGGGGCTGCTAGGCCTCAAGGATTTGATGTCTTTTGTCGGGCTGCCGGTGCCGGAACTGAAAGACCCCCCGTGGACTCCGGTGGTGCCGCCGCGCTTGCGGAATTCGCAATCGCCAGTTTTAGGCAAATCGATGTTGAATGTTGAGGATGGTGAGGATATTTTCACGACTATCCGCCAGGGAGATGTGATGCTGCACCATCCTTATCACTCGTTTGCGGCGACGGTGCAGCGGTTTATTACTGAGGCGGCGCACGATCGCTCCGTGTTAGCCATTAAAATGACTTTATACCGCACTTCTGGTGATTCGCCGATCGTCAGCGCCTTAATTGAAGCAGCGGAAAACGGCAAGCAGGTAGCCGTTTTAGTCGAGCTTAAAGCCCGGTTTGACGAAGAAAATAATATTAATTGGGCTCGCAAGTTAGAACAAGCTGGAGTGCACGTTGTTTACGGTTTGGTTGGACTAAAAACCCACACCAAGATTGTGATGGTAGTGCGCCGCGAGGACGGATTTATTCGCCGCTACGTCCACATCGGCACGGGAAATTACAACCCGAAAACGGCTGGACTGTATACTGATGTGGGTTTGTTGAGTTGTCGCGAAGATTTGGGTGCGGATTTGACGGACTTGTTTAATTATTTAACCGGTTATTCGCGGCAGATATCTTATCGAAAATTGTTGGTTGCGCCGGTCAATATGCGCGATCGATTTTTAGCATTAATCCGCCGCGAGGCAGAATTCTGTCGGTCGAATGGTGATAGCGGCATGGGTAGCTGCGGCCGGATTGTTGCTAAAATGAATGCTTTAGTTGACCCTCAAATCATTGTTGCTTTGTACGAAGCTTCGCAAGCGGGAGTTAAAATTGATTTGATTGTGCGGGGGATTTGCTGTTTGCGTCCGGGCGTTGAGGGTGTTAGCGAAAATATCAAGGTTATCAGTATTATCGGCCGCTTTTTAGAGCATTCGCGGATGTTTTATTTTTTCAACGGTGGCGACGAAGAGGTGTATATTGGTTCTGCTGACTGGATGCAGCGCAATCTTACAAGACGGGTTGAGGCGATCGTCCAAGTGGAAGATCCGACTATAGTGATGGAGTTACAAGAAATTTTGGGTGTGATGTTGGCGGATAACCGTCAAGCCTGGGATTTGCAGCCTGGGGGACACTATTCTCAGCGGCGGCCGCCTGCTAATAACCCGGAGGTTAGTTCCCAACAGATTTTGATGGATATGGCGATGAATTAGTGGTTAGTGGTTAGTGGTTAGTGGTTAGTTGTTAGTGGTTAGTTGTTGATTGTTAGTTGTTGATTGTTAGTTGTTGATTGTTAGTTGTTAGTGGTTAGTTGTTGATTGTTAGTTGTTAGTTGTTAGTAAAATTTGCAGTTAGCAGTTGTCTGTTCTTGTTACCTAAGCTATTGTGCATTTAATTTTCAATGTCATGGCGGGTTCTGGGGGCCACAAAATTTTTACTAACATAACTATAAAAATTAAATGCGCTGCCGCTTAGCTAACAACTAATGACTAATTACTGATGACTGTTGACTGTTGACTGTTGACTGTTGACTAACAACTAACAACTAACAACTAACAACTAACAACTAACAACTAATGACTAACAACTAACAACTAACAACTAATGACTAATGACTAATGACTAATGACTATTGACTATTGACTGCTTAACTGTTAAAAGTACGCTTAAATTCTTCTAACAAATCGTCAATTTCCTCGATCGCCTGACTGACATCGATTCTCAGAGCTCCCAAGTCCGATCGGTCTAACAGCCGCACGAGAGATTCCCGCTTGATTTCGATTTCTGCTACGCGCTCTTTAATTGTCTGTGCATCCATTGTTTTTCGCCTTTGCTACTATTAACAAAAATATTTGACATTCCCCCTGCGAACAGACGAGAATTTTTAATTCGCCGACATGGATTTCTGAGTTCGTCCTTCACTGTTTTTTATATTGTAAGTGACGAACGCGATCGGGGTTTTTGAATCTGTGTTATATTTTGATTGTACCTCAAAAAATTAGCTAAACTTCAACGCAGAAAAGGCGGACGCTTAGAATCTGCGGGTTTGTTTTTCATCACTTCAGTTAAAAATCGCTTCAGAGCTTTCTCGCGATTTTTCATAAAAGCCGACCAAAATCCCGGTTGATATTCGTCCATCGTCTTGGCTAGGGCCCAGACATCGATCGCTAAGATATTATAAAGCCTTTCATCTTCGCGTTTGAGCGAGTTAATCTGCTCTAGAACCGACTTGTTTGTTACCGCAGTTTTTCTGTCTTCGTCTTTGATCATGTCCGAAAATTGGTTGAAAGGGCAAGATGGTCGATCGCGAGTTCAAATCTCTATACTTTAATGATACTGCCGATCTCGATTGCCTTCTGGAACCCGCGCCACACAATTTACACGGATATTTACCAGTCGCAAGGCCGCTGGGGAAAGCGGGATAAGTTTTGGCGGCGAGAGACAAGATTGTGCGCGCACAGCCCTCCCGCCCTTATTGACGCTAGCAGTTTTCGCAGGTGTTTTGGCAAAAAAACTAAATTTTTTCCATACTTTTTGCCCGATAATAATTAAAGTATCTTGTTTCTGTCGGACTACTTACCTCACGAATATGTTACGTAAAACTTCTTTAGCAAGCCTAGCCTTAGTTGTGGGCGGTATCCTAGCAGTAGTCGGGTTCTATGCCTACTTCACCGACAAACCTACCTTAAATCTAGCCGGCTTTTTTTATGGAATTCCGCTGTTGTTGGGAGGATTGGCGCTGAAAGCAGCCGAACTCGAACCAGCCGAGTTCACCGAACCCACCTCTCCCGAAGTTCTCCTTCTGCGAGAAAGTCAAGCCACGGAGACTCAAAACCAAGTCCGCAAAGATATCACCCGATTTCGCTACGGCCAACCCGCGCACTTAGATGATGCTCTGGAGCGCTTGGGGCTGGCCCCGACAGACGAGGAACGGCCTGTCCTCCAAGGGTTGCGGGAAGTAGATGTGGATGGTGCTTACGGGTTAATTCTAGAGTTTTATTCGCCGCTGATACCGATCGAAGTTTGGGAAGAAAAGCAAGAAAAAATAGCTAAATTCTTTGGCCCGGGTTTGGATGCACAAGTCACTCAAAAGCCTGATGGGAAAGTTGAGTTGGCTTTAATTACCAGTCCTAAAGCTTAATGTGGTTTTAAGTTTTGAGTGCGATAATTTTCAATTTGGAAAAAAGCATTTTTTTTTATTACTCGTTACCAGGCAGAGCCTGGTAATGCAGGTGCGGAGGCTCTGCTTCTCTTTACCTCGCAACTTGTGGAGAGAGAAAAGCGTAGTAGATGCTTAAGTTATTAACTTTTCGTTCCTTAGTTCGATAATTTTCAATTCACCGATTATATTATGTCCGGTCGATCGATCGCAATCAAAACGGTTCGATCGTTCGGACGTTAGTTATAGGGAAAAAAAGACTAAAATCCGAAGGCTCAAACCAATACCATCGTTAAAGCTGACATGATATTAATTATTAATCCTGCATCGCTTCCAATGCTGATTTTAGCGACAGCTTGAAACCTGTCGCTATTAGCAAAAGCTCGATCGCCCGTTGAGATTTTGCCCAAATCTTATTTTATCAGCAAATGGGGTTGAAAACCCCGTCCTTTGAGGACGGCTTTTTTCCATTTTTAAGTAAAATAACAAATCCATCTTAACAAATAAATATGGTAGAATAGATAAATCAGACAAGATGTAAAAACCTACCTCCGGACTGGGGGAAAGTCTACGCCCAAAACATTTTTGAGGAGATATGACTACGCAGCTACGCTGCAAACGTAGTCAGCGAAAGGAACCCACACTTGCATGGGATATTAAGACCCAAATGTCTTAAGAATCCTCGTGCCTTTAGGCCGAGGAGTGTCAAGTAATTATAATATTCCTTGAGGAGCGATCGACCATCTTAAATCAGGAGCAGCACAAATGGTTCCGTCCCAGACCCGGATAGGTATTATCGGCGCAGGAACATCAGGATCGTATCTGGCAATTCTGCTGATTCAACAAGGGTTTCAGGTTGATTTGTTTGAAAAAGCACCCCATCCGCGCACCGATGGCTGCGGTATCCTGATCGTACAACCAGGTATGCAAGCACTGCATCAAGGAAACCCGAAAATTACCCAAAAAATTATCGACTCAGGCGATGCTGTCAAAGTATTCGAGTTTCGCAACCTGCGCGGCGGTGTCATAAGTTCCGATCCCGTCACCTACGAAGAAAACGAACTCCCCGGAATGCTGGTACACCGCAAAGCTATATTAGAAGCAATCCTCGACGAATTACCCCCAGAATGCCTTCATTTTAATGCAGAATTAGCATCGATCGCCCAAACCGAGCACAGCGCGATCGCCCACTTTAAAGACGGCACTAAATGGGAAGGCGATTTGTTAATTGGTGCCGATGGAATCCTCTCAAAAGTTCGTCAATCTATAGTTCCAGATGTAGAACTATTCTATTTAGGCGATATCGTCTGGCGAGGAATAGTCGAAGATAATAGCTTCTGTCCAGAAGGCAACTTTTTTGTTTATGTACGCGGTAGGGGAATTTATGCCAACTTCTTTCACATTGGTGGAGGGCGCACTCATTGGGGTTTCTTTATCGAAAAAGAACGCACCGACTCCGAAATCGGGAAACTGCAACCTAATAATACTATCATTCCTCCCCAAGAACTAGCAAAACTCCCAGACGATGCCAGAAAACTGATTGAATCAACCCCTTTAGAAAACATTGTCTGTCGTTTTTCCTACGACATTGACCCCCTACCAAAAATCTATGATGGTCGTGTTATCTTAATAGGAGATGCGGCCCACGCGAAAAGTTCCACACGCGCTAGAGGTATGACTTCTGGTTGGGAAGATGGTTTGTATTTAACCAAACATCTCGCAGAGAGTGCGAATATTCCCGAAGCGCTAGAAAAATTCCAAACCGAAAGACTTCCAATAGTCCACGAATATCAACGTACTAGCCGTGAAATGAGTCTGAAAATAGGTCGCCGCTAGAAATAGCAAATAGGAGTATCCCGATGTCAGAAAATATATCTAACCCTCCTGATTTAGAAAATGTTCCTGAAATTTTCACACGTCACATTGGCACTTGGCAAGGCGAGTACATTAAAACCGATACTCGCGGACAGTTTTCTCGCAGCTTCTTCGGTAATTTTACCATAACGATTGAAGGAAGTCACTACCGACAAGTTAATAATTACCAATACTCAGACGGTTCTCGCCTCCAGCTTAATTTTCAAGGAGAGTTTGAAAATCGGATTTTGAAACTGTCTTCTAGCAGTTATTCTGATTTTGCGGCAATTGCGTGGGATGCAGGCCAAGAAACCGTTTGCTTTCGAGCCACTAAAACCCAAGATAACGCACTGATAACCTTCGTTGAAACAATGACATTACTCAGCGAAAATCAGCGAGTTCGCAGCACTCAAGCATTTAAAAATGGCATTTTCGATGGAATCTCATTTATTGAAGAAATCCGTTTGTAGCCCCAACAAAAACTGTATCTTTTTCTTTCTCTTCCTTCGCGTTCTAGCGCTGACGCGCGGCTTCGCCTAAAGCGCCTTCGCGGTTCATTTAATCTTACTCCATAAACGCTCGGATTTTAACAAACAGGCTAATTAATATTAGCAAACAAGCTGGAACGAGTAATAAAACGCTCTCCATCCGGCCCTTCCAGGGAAAAATCGCTGCCTCCCGGCCCGGATGCTACATCAATAATTAACTGCGTTTTCTTCCAATGTTCGTATTGCTGCGCTGCGATATAAAAGGGACAGCCGCCGATTTTTCCTAGCAATACATCGCCATCACCGATTATCAATTCGCCATCGGGATAGCACATGGGGGAACTACCGTCGCAGCAGCCCCCGGATTGGTGAAACATCAATTGTCCGTGCTGTGTTTTGAGATAGTCTATTAGTTTTAAGGCGGCTTCTGTTGCGGTGACTTTTTGGATATTTTCCATTTTAGAAGAAGGAAGAAGGAAGAAGGAAGAAGGAAGAAGGAAGAAGGAAGAAGAAATTATTTATCTTAGGATTTGTACACTGCGGCCAAGAAACCGGGTTTTTTACTTTATCTGCAGACTGCGGCGAAGGATTTTCGCAAAAAACCCGGTTTCTGGATACTCGTGCGTCCAAGACTATCTTGCTTAGAAGAAGCCTAAAGCTTTGGGGCTGTAGCTGACTAATAAGTTCTTGGTTTGTTGGTAATGATCCAACATCATTTTGTGATTTTCGCGGCCGATTCCAGATGATTTGTAGCCGCCGAAGGCTGCGTGGGCGGGATACAAATGATAGCAGTTTGTCCACACGCGGCCTGCTTGAACGGCTCGGCCCATGCGGTAGGCGGTGTTGATGTCGCGAGTCCAAACTCCTGCACCTAAGCCGTAGAGGGTATCGTTGGCAATTTCTAAGGCTTCGGTTTCGTCTTTGAATGTGGTAACAGCTAATACTGGGCCGAAGATTTCTTCTTGGAAAATTCGCATTTTGTTATTTCCTTTGAAGACTGTTGGCTGGAAGTAATAGCCTTCTTGCAAGTCGCCGGATAGGATGTTTCTTTCGCCACCAATTAGACATTCTGCGCCTTCGGCGTGTCCGATTTTGACGTATTCGGCGATTTTTTCCATCTGGTTGATGGAGACTTGCGCGCCTAGGGCGGTTGTCGGATCTAGGGGGTTGTTTTGTTTGATTTGGCGGATGCGATCGATCGCCCTTTCCATAAATCGATCGTAGATTGACTCCTGAATTAACGCCCGCGAAGGACAGGTGCAAACTTCGCCTTGGTTGAAAGCAAACATCACAAATCCTTCGACTGCTTTGTCGAGGAATTCGTCGTCTTGGGCGCAGACATCTTCAAAGAAAATGTTGGGGGATTTGCCACCTAATTCTAGTGTTACCGGGATGACGTTTTGGGAGGCGTACTGCGCGATCAGCCGGCCCGTAGTTGTTTCGCCGGTGAAGGCTACTTTGGCAATGCGGGGGCTGGTGGCGAGGGTTTTGCCGATTTCGGCACCTGGCCCGTTGACGACGTTGATTACGCCGTCTGGTACTAAGTCCGCGATGATTTCCATCAGTACCAAGATTGAGGCGGGGGTGGGCCCGGCTGGTTTGAGGACTACGCAGTTACCGGCGGCGAGGGCTGGGGCGAGTTTCCAGGCGGCCATTAGGATGGGGAAGTTCCAGGGGATGATTTGTCCGATGACGCCTAGGGGTTCGTGGAAGTGGTAGGCGACTGTTGTGCCGTCGAGTTCGCCGATCGACCCTTCTTGGGCTCGGATGCAGCTTGCAAAGTAGCGGAAATGGTCGATCGCCAGCGGGATGTCTGCTAGTCTGGTTTCGCGAATTGGTTTACCGTTGTCCCAGGTTTCGGCGATGGCGAGGCGATCGAGGTTTTCTTCCATGCGATCGGCTATTTTGTGCAACACCCGCGCCCTGTCTGCTGGGCTCGTCTTACCCCACTTGTCTTTCGCGCTGTGGGCGGCATCCAGTGCCAATTCTACATCCTCGGCGCTCGATCGGGGGATTTGACAAATTGATTTTCCCGTAATTGGAGAAAGGTTTTCTGAGTATTTCCCTTTCACCGGCGCTACCCACTTGCCGCCGATAAAGTTGTCGTAACGAGCTTGAAAAATCGACTGATTGCCGGATTGAACAGGTGCTGCTACTACCATTTTATTACCTGATTTAAACTTATTTTCGCGAAGGTTTGAAATCTCTTAAATATCAACTATCGTCTATTTTTTATAACTTCGCTCATTTACTATACAAAATTTTACATTATGAAAGTATTTAAGATTAAAGTATTTTCTGGATTTCCCAGTCTAACCCATCACCTGTGGGACTTAGTAGGGACTAAAGTCCGCACTACGAACCTTATTAATTGCGATCGACCAACCGGAGATGATTATACTCGCGAACGAGACAGCTTTGAAAGCATAATTTCCCAGTTACCCAATTTGAGACAGCAACTATTAATTAAGTGTGTCTGAGCGGAATCTCTATCGTAAATTTAGTACCTTTGCCAGGTTCAAAAACATACTTCAACTCTCCTTTATGCTGCTCTACAATTATCCGATAGCTGGCAGCAAGTTCCAATATGCTGCTGTCTTCTATAGGTTTTGTTATCAAAAATGAATCAGAAATTTGCGCGGCAATATTTGGGCTAGTTGCCATGTCGTTATCAGCAATTTCAATAGCAATCCGCTGAGTATCTATCACCTTAGTGCCAATCACAATCATCGGCTTAAAGTTGACCAATTCCGACTCGTCCAGCTCTTGACTAGACTCTTCTAAAGTATCGATCGTGTAATTGATAATATTCAGAAAAGCTTGATTGAGCTGACCTGCGTAACACTCAATTTGCGGCAGATTTCCGTATTGCTTTATCACCTTGATATCCCGCCTCCCCTCGCGGGCCGGTAAGCGGTGCTGCAACAATAACAGAGTGTTTTCTAAACCGTCGGAAATATCGAATAACTGCCAGCCAGAGCGATCGCTGCGGGAAAAATCCTGTACCGATAAGATAATTTGCCGGATGCGATCGCTCCCGGTTCGCATGGAACTCACAATTTTTAATAAATCGTCGAGTACAAATTCTACATCCATATCTTGCTGTTTTTGCAGAATCTCCGAGTCGGGATTGACTAGGTATTTTTGATACAATCGCAGCAGTTCTATTAAATCGGTAGCGTAAGTTTGGACGTGAGTGAGATTGCTGTAAATAAAAGTAATGGGGTTGTTAATATCGTGGGCGATACCAGATACCAATTCCCCTAAACTAGACATTTTTTCATTTTGCAGCATTCGATCGCCCGACAGTTGCAATTTTTGCTGAGTGCAATCCAACTCCAGCCTCAAATCCCGCGCTCGCTTCCCCGCGCGTACCCGCCCCAACAATTCCTGCTTAACTATCGGTTTAAACAGGAAATCGTCAATCAGCCCCTCCAATTCTTGAACTTCTGCAAATTGCTGTGGTGTTGTCAGCAGCACAAAATAAGTAGCCGCCAATTCTCGCTCGGCTTTCACCAACCGGCACATCTCCAACCAGTTGATTTGAGGCGAATTCCCGTCGCAAACGATCGCATCCGGGGAGAATTCCCTCGCCAAATCTAAACCATCCTTACCGTCGAGGGCGACTCTCACTTGATGTCCCTCCCTCTCCAGTAACTCTTGCACGACTTCAAAAGTCGCAGCATCCGCGATCGTCAAAATCTTTGCCATAACACCATCTCCACAACTTATTCTTTAGGATACAGCCACTAGAATTGCCCAGAGTTTCATCACATTGGATTGTTAGCTTACGCTTCTTTTGTTAAATTCACTTATACTAGGTTTTTAGCATCTCCTAATTTTTGATTAACATAATATTGTCACCACAGTTACAAACTCCAGCCCAGAGTTACAATCACCGCCAGCCCACTTTTATATTATAATAACAGCGGAATTTTACTGCAAAATTTCAAACGAAAAAATCAACTTTCAACCAAGCATTTGAGACTGGCAAGACGGGAGCATCTCCTGCATTGCAATCAGCGATTACAATACGCGAGCGAGGACGCTCGCACTATTATAGATCAATACAAAACACCGGATGCTCTCGGCCAAACTTTCTCTAGGCAGGGCCAATTAATTCTTACTAAACCCGCCAGGGAATAAATTTCCTGTCTGCAAGCGAAAGTCGTCAGTCGCCGACTAAAATACTGATTTATAGTCAGCCGCCGACGACTTGGGAGCATCTCATTTTTGTAAAAAGCATTTTTTTATTATAGTGCGAGCATCCCGATCGCAAGTATATCCTCGCGAGCGGGGACAGCACTATAATTAAATGCAAAACACCAGATGCTCCCGACGACTTTCACTATAAGATTTTGGTTCAGTAAAACCCTGGCTGGCTATAGCTTTAAGGAGAATGAATTAACCCGGTTTTTCTGCCTGCCATGCAGCGCACCTTACACCAGTATGACACCGAAAAATATCTTTCTGGAATCATTTAAAATTGCAGCAACAATTAGCAGTCGGCAATTAGATATTACTTCGACAATTCGACGTTTAGTTCGTTCACTACACGGCGTTTCAGCGGGAGGGATTTTTCTCGGGGCAGCAAATCAAATACTTTCCGAAAGGCATCGTCTACTTGTTCAAACGGTATTTGTCCTTTCTCGTTAAAAACTACTTTTCCAGATTGGTCTAGGATGACGGTTTGAGGTACAAAACCTTCGTAATAATGACCGGGTTCGGTGAGTTCTGGTGACGGTTGCGGAGGCAAAGAGTCAACGCTTATCGGCATAAAATCTGCCTCGCGACCGTAAAATTCTTGGAGTTGAGAAACGACGATCGCGTATTGCTTGCTGTCGCTGCTGTCGTCTGTGTAAAACACTAACAATGCCGGTTTGTTGCGTTTGAAAGAATCTGTAAGCTTGACTTTAGGAGGAACTAGGGAACCGTTGCCGGCGTAGAGGGCATAGATAGTGCCGTCGAAGCGATCGTCCGTGAGACTTGCGAAGGCTGGCGGTGTGCCGGCGAACAGTATCAAGTTAAAGGCGATCGCCACTGTTAAAATACTGGCTGACAAGATTCGCCGCAGCAAGCGGATGCCAGAATCAGCATTAACAGTTAATTTTTTGGATGCAGAAAATATCATAGGTTGTTGGCAGTTGCTGTAAGCTGGCTTCATCAAAAACAAAAACTTTTTTAAGTTTATCAGCAAATGTATGCAAATGCTCCTGATTAGGTTAAAGTAGTTTGGAATAGACTATGATAATTTGCTTGTTGTTGCGATCGACCGCCAGGATCTCAATTAATGCAAAAAGTATGTTGTTATAGTACCCTCCCCTCGATGGAGGATTATATATTCTCCTTCGGGCGGGACAAAACTACCAACTCAAAACTGAGATGCTACTCTACAGACAAGCCGATTCAACTGACAGAATATCGCTATTTTGGCTTTTCAGCCTAGGGCTGGAAGTTCCCGCACCACAATAAAAATTATTTTTTGTGGGCTAGACTTCTAGCTTCTAAAAATAGTGAAAAATGTAAGATTCAACTAATAACTAGAAACAGACAACTAATGATAGCTTTGCTTGACGCATTCCTCGCCCAAACCCCCGCTGCTGAGGTTGGCGGGCCCGCTCCACTCAATTTGGTGCAGACGATTGTTTTAGGAATTGTACAGGGATTAACGGAGTTTTTACCAATTAGTAGCAGTGCTCATTTGAAGGTAGTGCCGATCGCCCTGGGATGGGGCGATCCGGGGGTTGTTTATACTGCTGTGATTCAGTTAGGCAGCATTGTCGCCGTGCTTTGGTATTTCTGGAAAGACTTGACAAATATAACTTTGGGTGCAGTCAACGCTGTGGTGCAGCGCGACTACAAATCACAAGAGTTTAAAATGGCTTTGGGGATTGCTTTAGGAACAATACCGATAGTCTTTTTTGGGCTGCTAATCAAGATATTGGTTCCAGATTTTGACAACTCGCCGCTGAGGAGTTTGGCTAGCATCGCCATTGCTTCGATCGTCATGTCGCTGCTGTTAGCAATAGCCGAAAAAATTGGCACGCGCGATCGCACTTATGAAAAATTAACCGTCCAAGACGGTATTGTGATGGGATTAGGTGAAGCAATGGCGTTGATTCCGGGGTGTTCGCGATCCGGTTCCACCATAACAGCAGGATTGTTTATGGGATTGGAAAGAGCCGCCGCCGCGCGGTTTTCTTTTTTATTAGGAATTCCGGCAATTACTCTGGCTGGATTATTGGAATTGAAGGGTGCTTTGGGTTCGGGAATCGGCGAAGCTGGACTTGTCGCTTTGATAATAGGAACGATTTCTGCCTTTGTATTTTCTTATTTGTCGATCGCGTGGCTGATGAAGTTCCTGCAAACTCAGAATACGTGGGTATTTGTGTGGTATCGACTCGCCTTTGGCGTGGCTATTTTGACGGCGCTTGCAGGTGGGGCATTGAGAAATAGTTAACTGGTGAAATAAGCTTAGTAGGAGCGAATTAAGCCGCTCCTGCTCTACAAAATAGCAGCAAAAAAGGATAGAATTAAACTATGAGCGCACATCAAAAATCCATCATCGACCAATTCACCCGTCAGGCTGTGCCATTCTCTAACTTGTACGGCCACACAAATCAAGAATCTCTAGATTTATTGATAAAAATGGCCAACGTATCTGACAAGGATACAGTTCTAGATGTTGCTTGCGGCCCCGGTATTGTTGCTTGTGCTTTTGCGGCAGTTTCCAGCAGCGTTACTGGCATCGATTTAACACCAGCAATGCTAGAACAAGCCCAGATTTTGACCGAGCAAAAAAACTTGACTAATCTCTCGTGGTTGCAAGGCGATATCGAAACGCTACCGTTTCCCGATAATAGTTTTTCCATTGTGCTGAGTCGCTACGCTTTCCATCATTTTTTGTGCCCCGATGTTGTACTCTCGGAGATGGTTCGCGTGTGTCGCGCGGGCGATCGCGTTCTAATTGCTGACGTAGTAATGCCGCCGGAAAAAGTTGATGCTTACAACTATATTGAAAAACTGCGCGATCCATCTCACACTCGCGCTTTGACTCTGGAAGAGTTGCCGAAATTAGTCGCTGATGCCAACCTTCACAATGTCAAATTGGCATTTTACAAAGTAGAATTAGAACTAGAACAGCAGTTAGCCGCTTCTTTCCCAAACCCAGGCGACGGCGATAAGCTGCGACAAATTTTTAGAGATGATATTGGTGTTGACAGTCTGGGGATTGGCACACATTTGCGAGGCGATGCAATTCATTATGCGGTTCCCATCGCTGTGATTGTGGGGGAAAAAGCAAAGTGATAGTTAACAAGTAAAGGGAGAATCTCAGTTTGGCAAAAAGATTTTTTTTATTGAGCGTGCGAGCTTAAGAGTTCGCGAGTAGTACAATACGCGATCGGGGACGCTCGCACTATAAATGTAAAACTGAGATGCTCCTACTGGTGGCAAAAATCAATTAAAATTAAATAATTCATCCTACACCAAGCAGCACAATTCTATTTTCGCCGAGGCTAAGCGATGTCTACCGAAAAATTAGTTAACTGGCTCGAATCAAACACCGAATTAGGCATATTATCCCGCGAGATTTTACAGGCGATCGCGCTGGAAATGGAAATGGCAACTTTTCCCACGGGATTTCGAGTGGTAATCGAAGATACGCCCGTCACCAATCTCTACATCCTAGAAAGTGGACAAGCCGATCGCTACCGGCGCAAACAGCCCGGTTTAATGTGGGGGAGTAGTTTGTTACCGGGGGCGATCGTCAATTTATCCGCCCTCCAACGATCGCAACCGGCAGATAGTCGAATTATTGCCCGTACAGAATGTCAATTTTGGGTAATTAGTGCCTCGCGCTGGCGCAGTTTGCTAGAAAGATATCCACGCATCACCGAAGCCTACGCTCAACGCTTGGCCGCGAAATTAGAGCAGCTAGAATCAGAAATCGCCTACGAAAGAGAGCGTCAAAACGCCCTCCGCAGCTATCTAGTACCAAGGGCGAAACGCGGAGTAATTGGAAATAGCCGTTATGCAGTGAAATTGCGCCAACAAATTCGCACAGCATCGAGTGACAATCGATCGGTATTAATCTCTGGCGAACCTGGTTTAGAAAAAGATAATTTAGCAGCTTTAATTCATTTCGGTTCCCACCGCCGCAACGAGCCAGTTATTCAGATCAAAAGTGCCTTGCTGCAGGCTAATGGAGCAGAATTATTCGGGCGTTTGGGCGGCAAACCGGGATTGTTGGAATGGTTGGGCGAAGGGACGTTAATTTTCAATGACGTGCAAGAATTACCAGCTCAATTATGCCCCCAAATTCAGCAACTATTAACCGAAGGAACCTATACATTAGTAGTCAAAGAAGGACAAATACCACCGCCACCGCGTTCTACTAATGCCCGCATTATTTTAATCTCAGAAATTGTGCAGCCCAAGCTAGATAAGCTGACACAACACAAGATTAAAGTCCCATCCTTGCGGGTGCGAAAAACAGATTTAGAAGCACAAGTCAACTATTATCTCAATATCATTGGTCGCAAAAAGAAATTAGTCAAGCCCCAAGTCACACCAGAAGCAATTCGCCGCTTGCAAGCCTACGATTTCCCCGGTAATTTGCAGGAATTGCAGGGAATGGTCGATCGCGCTTTAGTTCAAGCCCAAGGAAGTCAGGTACTAACCGAAGAAGTATTTTGGGCCCAAGCGGCAAAAAAACAAAGATTTCGCCTGAATTTATTAAATATCTATCCTAAATTTAGGCAATTTTTACGGAGTGATTGGTATCCCGATCGCGTGAATTATTGGTTTACCAGTTGGGTATTTGCATTAGTAGTAATTATCCTATTTGTTGCTCCCCAAGATAGAGAGCATAATTTTGCTCTGAACATTTTCTGGGCCTGGTGGTGGCCGTTGATGTTATTATTATTTCCCCTAGTCGGGCGATTGTGGTGTGCCTTTTGCCCCTTTATGATTTATGGAGAAATCGTCCAAAAACTATCGCTAAAATTTTTCCCGCGAACTCTCAAAAAATGGCCGCGCCAATTAGCCGAAAAATGGGGTGGTTGGTTTCTATTCGGACTATTTACCCTAATCTTTCTCTGGGAAGAGTTGTGGAATTTAGAAAATACCGCCTATTTATCCAGTTGTTTGTTATTGCTGATTACGGCGGGCGCGGTAATTTTTTCGCTAATTTTTGAAAGGCGGCTTTGGTGTCGATATTTATGCCCCATCGGAGGGATGAATGGATTATTTGCTAAACTTTCGATCGTCGAATTGCGCGCCCAACAAGGAACCTGCGCGGCGGAATGCACCACCTACCAATGCTATAAAGGCGGCCCGGGCTTGGGGGAAGGATTAACCACTAATGGATGTCCAATTTATTCCCATCCGGCCCAATTAACTGATAATAAAGATTGCGTCTTGTGCATGACTTGCTTAAAAGCTTGTCCCCATCGATCGGTAGAATTAAATGTGCGTCCTCCGGGAATCGAATTATGGACAACCCACGTTCCTCACGGTTATGAAGTTGCCTTGTTATTTCTATTATTAGGCGGTATCTATCTCCATCGCTTGCCGGAAATCGATAGTTTGTTGGGGTTGGGCATCAATTTAGAGCAATTTTTACCTCACTTAGGAATGTCGCTCGCGGTGTTAATTATTCCGCCGCTGATTCCGTTAGTAGCTTACGCCGTCATGCAGGCAATTTACCAATTGGGACAAGCAAAAAATATTCCATTTACAACCTATAAACCTCTCTCATTTGTCTTTCTTGCCTATGGATATCTACCCCTAGTCTGGGGCGGTAGTTTGGCTCACTATTGGCGATTGGGTTTGCAGGAAGGCGGGCGATTGATTCCGGTAACTTTTGCCACTTTCGGACAAATTAGAGATGATTTGCCTAGTTTTGTAGGAGATCCAGCGGTGATTAGCTTTTTGCAAGGTTTTACTTTGATTGTCTCGTTGTTGGTGACGATATTTGTGACTCAAAAAATTGCTAAGCGATCGATTAAATCTTTGATTCCTCAGCATTTAGCGAGTTTGTGTCTGATGGTGAGTTTGTGGTATGCGATCGTGGGTAACTAATGTAAAATAAAACCAGGAGGATTTACTATGAATTCACAACTTCAACAAGCGATCGATCTTGCTCAGTCACTGTCATTGACTGAACAGCTTGAACTACTTAAAACACTATCCGGTATTATTCAACGCACCCATTCTCTGGAAACTCAAGCTGCAACAACAGAGGAAGATACAGATTTTTCAATAGCAAGCTTTCGCCAATCTTGGCAGCAAGCCATGACTGGAAAAACATTACCCCTTTCTCAACTTTAGGAGGGTTTAGCACAACTTCTGAAGAATCAGATGCTTTAGTCTTTTCGTTATAATCCCATGAGTAAACTGGCTGGAAGCAAACTATGTCAATACCGAAAAAAGGAACAAGAAAAATTATAGTTGATGGGGAGCCTTTCATCTGGCTAATCCGAAGACAAGCTGCTAATATGCAAGCAGAATCGGGAAATCTTCATGTTGCTGTCGAACACGCTGATAGATCGGGATCGGTGTTAGTTATTATCACCGATAGAGCTCATTCTCAAGGTTGGAATCCAACAACTAACTGTACATTTATGCCAGTAACACCCTCTGATGTAGCACAATGGATACGGCAAGCGGTGCAACTCGGATGGCAGCCAATGCGATCGGGAATAACTTTTCAGGTGCAGATTGCAGGAGGATGTGCAGAAAAAATATATTAGAGCCGGGAGTGTCGATCGGCTATGCTGAAGATAGAAAATTCACACCGCCCTCAATCTCAAAATGCTACTCGTTCCTACGGCTGAACCAATTCCGCTTGTGGCTGATGCAAACGGTGTCATCCGCATTAGCACAACCAGAGTCACCTTAGATACAGTCCTTACAGCTTTTCTAGAAGGAGCCACAGCAGAAGAAATCCGGGAACAGTACCCGTCTCTTGAACTTTCGGATATTTATTTTGCGATCGGCTACTACTTGCGACACCAATCCGAAGTTGATGCTTATCTGATGGAACGTCAACGTCTTGCCGCAGAAGTTCAGCAGGAAGCAGAAAAGCGTTTTAACCCAGTTGGAATACGCGATCGCTTATTAGCAAGACGCAACCAAAAAGGGTAGTTTTATATGCTGCGATTATTGGCTGATGAAAACTTTAACAATCAAATTGTTCGGGGTGTTTTGCGGCGGAATCCCGATGTTGAGATTGTCCGCGTTCAAGATATAGGACTCAGAGAAGCAGACGATCCAACAGTCTTAGAATGGGCTGCGCTGCAAGGGCGGGTTGTACTAACTCATGATGTAGCAACCATGACAAACTTTGCCTACGATAGAATCGAAGCAGGTTTGGCGATGCCAGGGTTATTTGAAGTCAGCCGCCGTGTTGCAGTGGGTTTGGCGATTGAGGAAATTTTGCTGATTTCTGAGTGCAGTCTGGAAGGAGAATGGGAAGGACAAGTGCGATTTTTACCTTTACGCTAACTGCCATAAAATTGTCATAATTCAATTAATGATACAGATTTAATGTGACTTAATAAATACAATAAATCATTTGAAAGCTTGTGGATTGTGGGTCGATCGCACTTCACAAACACATATTTTTTACTAGGCATCCTGCTTGACAAATGGTATAAATTATGATATGAGTTGAGACTTGATTAAAATAGAAAATTAATTTTTGAATAGCAATTTATCAAACTTGAAAATGCAAGCGCGATCCTATGAGCGAATCCTCAACCAAACCAGCCCGAATTACCAAAGTTATTCCCGACAGCATCGCAGCAGAAATGGGATTTGATGCCGGAGATTCCATCGTCGCCGTCAACGGCCAAAAACCCCGCGACTTGATCGACTATCAATTTCTGTGCGCCGACGAATTTCTGGAACTAGAAGTTTTAGATGCCAAAGGCAAAACTCACAAATTAGAAATAGAAAAAGAGTATGACGAAGACTTGGGCGTAGAATTTGAAACAGCCCTCTTCGACGGACTAATTCAGTGTAACAATCGCTGCCCTTTTTGCTTTATTGACCAGCAGCCTCCGGGAAAGCGCGAAACTCTTTATCTCAAAGATGATGACTACCGCCTCAGTTTTCTTTACGGCAGCTATTTGACTCTCACCAATCTGACTGAAAAAGAGTGGAACCGAATCGAACAAATGCGGCTTTCTCCTCTCTATGTTTCGGTGCACGCTACTGAACCGGACGTGCGAATTCGGTTGCTGAAAAATTTCAGGGCTGGGAAAATTTTAGAGCAAATTAAATGGTTTCAAGAGCGCCGCTTGCAAATTCACGCTCAAGTTGTGGTTTGTCCGGGAATTAATGATGGCGAACATTTGGAACGCACTTTGTTAGATTTGGCAAAGTTTCATACCGGAAATATCCCGGCTGTAGCATCGGTGGCTGTAGTGCCGGTGGGTTTAACTCGGTTTCGCCCAGCCGAAGATGAATTAATTGCAGTAACTGCGGAAAAAGCGCGGGAAGTCATCGCGCAAGTGCATCAAATTCAAGGGGTTTTGAGTCAGGGTAAAGGTGGCGGAAAAGCCAAGAAAAAGAATTCAAAATCTGGCTGTATTTGGCTGGCTGATGAATGGTTTTTAATCGCGGGTTTGGATTTGCCGTCGGCGGCTGATTATGAAGATTATCCCCAAATTGGTAACGGTGTGGGTTCTATCCGCCAGTTTATTGGGCAGTTTGAAGCGGCTTTTGCTAAGCTGCAACCGCTGCCGGTTATTGGGCCGCGCCAGTTGGTTTGGGTGGTGGGGAATGCTGTTGAAAAGGCTTTTGAGCCGATCGTACAACAACTAAACCAAATTCCCGGCTTGTCGGTCAACATGGCCGCACTCTCCAGCCGCTACTGGGGACAAAGTATCACCGTCACGGGTTTGCTCACTGGGCAAGATTTGCTGGAAGCTTTGCAGGGGCGAGACTTGGGAGATGGCATCTTGCTGCCTTCGGTTATGCTAAAACAGGGTGAACCTCGTTTTCTCGATGACATGACCGTAGAACAGCTAGCTAGCTCGCTGAAAACCCGGATTTTGCCGGTGAGCGGAGTAGAGGAACTAATCTCAGGGGCGATCGGTCTGGCAACTGCTGAAGTTCAATTCTAAATTTTGAATCAAGCATTCAAAAGTTTAAGATGAGTAGGTAATTGTGACTTGTAAATGTTTAGTCCCGGCTACAGACTCGAAAATTGAGAACTCAATCTTGCTCTAAAATTGTCTCTAGAATTGCAGTAATTAAAAAATTATGCGTGTTTTTCGTCAAATCGTCGTGGTCGGAGTGGGCGCTGCAATTACTTTCAGCAACGCCGCACAAACTGCTTCGGCCCAGCCCCCGGCTCAATCTCTCGACAGCTCTGCCAGCTTAAATCAGCTCGAATTAGGCCCGAATATTCGATCGACCTCGAACACAGCGTCAGAACCAGCATCAGAGCCCGAAGAGTCGATCGCCCTTAACCCCCCAACCTCCGAGGCGGCTCCGCAAGGGGAAGCAAATATCGCAGCAACTGAGCCAACCAAGCCCGAGCAAGCATCAAAGCCCCAACAGGCTGCTCCGGCTTCCCCTTCCAATGCGCCTGCACAGAAGGCGCAGTCTGGAACGCCCGCAAATACAGTCTCTCAGCAGCCAATTCCGAGCGGCCCAAACAGTGTTCCGGCGCCCAATTTGCCAGCACTAACTCCCCGCGGCACTCCCATCGAAAGTTTCCCCCCAGTCACCCCGAAGGGCATTTTAGAAACCAACCCTCCGGCTTCCCTAGAACCCAACCCGAATCCGCTGCAGTTTCCGACCAAGCCGGAGGATGTCAGAATCGAGCAAACAGAGTCAATTACCTTGCAGCAGGCTATAGACATCGCCCGCCGCAACAGCCAAACTTTGCAAATCGCCGAGAAGCAAGTCGAACAAAGTCGATCGGTCGTGCGCGAACAACAAGCTGCTTTATTTCCAGACCTGACTTTTCAAATGAACGCGAGTCGCCAAGTCAGCGCCAGCGGACAGATTGGAGTGCAGTCCCGGCTGCGTCGCAATGAGACTTTGCCGGCCAACCAACAACTACCGGCGAATTCTCCCGAGTTCGACAATTTCGGCAGCATCAGTCTCAACAACAGTTTGCAGTTGAGCTACGACCTCGACATTTTCGGCCGCCGCAACGCTAACATCCGCGCGGCTAGGGAACAGTTGCGCTTTCGGGAACTGGATTTCGAGCGCCAAGCCGAGCAACTCCGCTTCGACACTTCTGAGGCTTATTACAATTTGCAAAACTCCGACGGACAAGTTGCTATCCGCCAAGCTTCTGTGAGAAATGCCCAGCAAAGTTTGCGGGATGCTGAAGCTTTGGAACGGGCCGGGGTAGGAACCAGGTTTGCGGTATTGCAAGCTCAGGCAAATTTGGCTAACGAACAGCAGCAACTCTCGGTGGCCCGCCGCGACCAGCGAGTGGCCCAGCGCCGGCTGGCTGAGCTTTTGAATATCAGCCAGTCAGCAAACTTGACGGCGGCTGACCCGGTGGAGCAAGCTGGCTCTTGGCGGCTGTCTTTGGAAGAGAGTATTGTGCAGGCTATTAAGAATCGCCCCGAGTTGGAACAGCAGTTGGTACAGAGGGATATCAGCAAGCAGCAAAGGCGATCGATTCGGGCGGGGGGACTGCCTCAAGTCAGTGTCAGCGGTTCCTACAACTTCCAGGGGGTCACTTCTGACAATCCAGACCCGTTTTCAACTCGCGGCTGGGGGAGCGGCTATGCGCTGCAAGCGAATTTGACTTGGAATATCTTTGATGGGGGTGCGGTGAGGTCGAGGATCAAACAGCGGGATGCTGATATTGCGATCGCCGAAACTCGATTTGACCAAATCCGCAACCAAGTGCGCCGGGAAGTGGAACAAGCGTATTTTGGCTTGGAGTCGAGTTTTGAGAATATCGAAACTTCTGAGGCGGGAGTTTTGCAGTCGAGGGAAGCTCTGCGTCTGGCGAGACTGCGGTTTCAAGCTGGTGTGGGTACTCAGACGGATGTGATTCAGGCAGAAACTGATTTGACTAGGGCTGAGAGAAACCGATTGTCGGCAATTGTCACCTACAACCTGGGGCTTTCGTCTCTCCAGCGGGCTGTGAGCAATCTTCCCAGTAATAACCTCTCGGATGCTCCTTGATAGGAGTTTGCCCCAAAAAATGCCACTGTAGGTTAACTCCAAACCCATATCCGATCGGTCATTCCCAATTTTCAAATCTCAAATCTCAAATGCTATGAGATTGGGTTGGGTTGGCTTGGGTTGGGTTGGGGCGATCGACCTTTAATCGTTAAGGATGAGACATCGGGTATGAAACGTCCGACACATTAGTTAATATTTGGTTAGAGAGCTCCATGTCAACTGCGTTAAGGAATCGGTAATGGCCAATATCAAGTTTGTGAAGGAAAATCAGGAAGTCATCGCAGCAGATGGAGCCAATTTGAGGCTCAAAGCTCTAGAAAACCGCATCGACTTGTACACGTTTTCGGGAAAGATGATGAATTGCGGGGGCTACGGTCAATGCGGCACCTGCATTGTGGAAATTGTCGAGGGAAGTGAAAACCTCTCGCCCCGTACTGATTTTGAGAACCGCAAGCTCAAGAAAAAGCCCGAAAACTATCGGTTGGCTTGTCAAACTACCGTCAACGGCCCGGTGAGCGTGAAGACTAAGCCGTAGCTAGGGTTTGCCAAGTTCTAGGGAAGACGAAGAAGGAAGAAGGAAGGAGGAAGACGGAAGAGGGAAGAGGGAAGAGGGAAGAAGCTGTAGACTTCTGGGGTTCTCGGGTTCTCGGGTTCTCCGAGGCTCCGAGGCTCCTTCTGTCTTCGAGTTTTCCTTTGGCCTTTGAGTGGTATCCTAGTAGTGTGTGTTTTCCTATTTTTTTGATAGAGGCGGGGGTCTTCATGGAAGTTAATGATTTAGGTTTTGTGGCAACCATTCTGTTTGTATTGGTTCCCAGCGTTTTTCTCATCATTCTGTACATTCAAACGGCTAGCCGTCAAGGTGGAAAAGAATAGCAATTGCTGCTATTTTTGTCTGGCAAAAGCTAGTTGTAAAAAAAAAGCGCCAACAGTTTTTTTCTGGGGCGCTTTTTTTGTGAACTGTTTGGAAACGAAAATTTAATTATATCAATTCCGGTTGCACTCCTCATGATGTTAACTGTTGACTGTTAACTGTTGACTGTTGACTGTTGACTGTTGACTGTTGACTGTTGACTGTTGACTGTGAATCGAACAACTGAAAATTGCACCGAGATAGGTGGTGACTTATAAAAATCATTCATGAATTTCTCTCTAAGTTATCACCTGACAATGCAGCCGGAAACGATATTACTTAGGAATACAATTTAGTAATTGCTCGTTACCAGACTTTTGTCGCTAACAATCAAAACAAGCAAATCGCTTAAGCGATTTGCTTGGCATTCCTAGGAAGATTTTAGCTACTTTCTTGACAATCTCAAAACTGACGCACGCCGGGAATAAATGGTGCTGAGGTTTTGAGATTGCTCGCGGACGATCGAGAATTACTCGCACTCGCCGCACCCCACCGCTGGCGATGAGAGTCTAGCCGACGACTGTGCGGGCTAGCAAGACGGGACAGTTGGCGTAGACTCTCACGTAGTCCGAGAGAGAATTTCCTAGGAGTCGATCGAGATCCAAAAAGTTTTTGGCAACATTGGGCCGCCGATCCGGGGAACCGATTACTAATAAATCGGCATTCACTTCGTCTGCAATCCGACAAATTTCTTCCCCGGGCTTACCTGTGGCACTCACGCAGCGGTAGCTAACTCCCAGTTGTTTCGCGAGGGCTACTGCGGAAGCTAATACTGGGTCTTTTTCAGCATTTGCTGTTACATCTTCGGTGGATTTTCCAGTCAAATCTTTGGTGACGTGCACTAAAATTATCTGTCCGCCGCTGACTTCTTTGACAAAAGATAGGGCTAGTTCTAAGGATTGTTTGGCGGATTCAGATGGGTCTATGGCCACCATGACTCGCCGGATTTTTTTGACGTAGATGTCGTCTTTGACCAACAGCATCGGTCTGGATGTTAGCTGGAAAACGTACTGGCTGACTGAGTTTTCCAAAATCGATTGCAGCCGTCCCAATCCCCGAGAACCCATAATCACTAAGTCGGATTGTTCTTCTTCTGCGACTTGGCAAACTGTGGTTTTTGGGTCTCCCTGTTTCAGCCGGGGATTGACTTTGTTGGGATCGATTTTTAAGGACTGGACTGCTTGTGCTAAAATCTTGCCTCCTTCTTCCAACTTTTGGGCCATGCCGTCGGATGTCACTTGGGGCGGCACGACGTGCAATACGGTGACAGAGCTTTGTTGCAAGGAAGGGATGTCCATCAACATATTAAACATCTCTTCGCACAAGCCACGACCGGCAACGGCTACTAAAATTTTTTCTATCATGGTTGTTTTTTGCAGTAAAAACAGTTGAGTTTTCTTGTGCGACTCTCTCACTAGAGCGTTGGTACTCTAGGGGGTCAATGTCAAGCATAGGCCTGAAGTTTGCTTTATGATTTGTAGAAATGTAGCGTTTTGGAACAATTTGTAACGTGTTAGAGAACGATCGAACTCAACCAGAACTCGCACCGACTGGTGCTATTCAAAATCGACCCGGTATGGACTCTGAGGGCTGGTTTGAATATTTGGTGCGAGTCTACCCTCACCATACTGACTATTCGGGTATGGTTTGGCACGGGACTTATCTGGCTTGGATGGAGGAAGCGCGGGTGGAAAGTTTGCGCTCTCTCGGTATTGAGTATGCGGAGTGGGTGGCGCAGGGTTTGGAATTGCCCGTGGTGGAGCTTTCGCTGCGCTACCACCGCTCTGTGCAAATGGGTCAATTGGTGGCTGTCAGAACGCGGGTGGCGGCGAGTGAGGGTGTGCGGCTGCTTTGGGATTACGAAATTCGATCGCCCGATACGCAGGAATTATACGTGACGGCGCAGGTAACTTTGGTTGGTGTCGATCGGGACAAGGGCAAGATTATCCGCCAATTGCCGCCGGCGCTCAAGGAAGCTTTGACAAAACTTTCTGTTAAACCTTCAACCTAAGCTGCTGTTAACTACCAAAAATATAGTCCTGCACGGGTCGCCAGAAACTGGGTTTTTTGCCAAAAATTTGGTTGTAGCCCTTGATGCCAACAAAAAACCCGGTTTCTTAAGTAAGGAGTGCGTAATTCCTGACCGGGTTTTGGCATTCTTCTAATTTATACTTTCAGCCTTGGTGGGACTTTTCAATAATGTCAAAAAACTTGGAATTAGCCGAAGAAAATATTGACATACAGCACAATATTTTGGCAAATAATCAGTTAATACCTGCGTCAATAGCAGAAGAAACAACGATTGTTTCTGGAAACCCGGACAATTTAAACAACGGTGAATTAGCTGACGACAGTCAAAGTAAAATTTGGGCGATCGTCTCGCTGTCTGCGGCGCTGCTGGCGGTGTCCCTGGCGGCCATTTTTATTCGGTTGAGCGAACGGGAAATCAGTCCGAATGCTACGGTTTTTAACCGCTTGTGGATAGCAACTGCGGTATTTGGAATTTGGAACGGGGCGGGGGAAGCGCGCCGCCGAATGTCTGGGAATGTAGTTGAAGCGCGATCGAACTACACTCTGAAGGATGTGATGTTATTAACAGCCGTCGGCGTGGTTTCTTCTGCTTCTCTCGGTTTCTGGGCCTGGTCGCTAACTCAAACTAATGTCGCTAATTCTACCGTACTTCGCAACTTAACTCCTTTATTTACTACTTTGGGGGGATGGCTGCTGTTGGGACGGCATTTTGACAGCAGGTTTTTGCTGGGATTGGTAGTGGCTTTGTCAGGCGCAATTGCGATCGGCACTACCGACTTACAAATCGCGGGAGACAATTTTACCGGGGACATTGCTGCTTTGTTATCCGCAATGTTTTATGCAGCAAATCTGCTGATTGCGGAAGATTTGCGAACCAAGTTCCCGGCGACAACTATATTGATGTGGCGCTGTTTGATTGGTAGCCTCTTGATTTTGCCCTTGGTTTTGCTGGAGGGCGATCGAATTTTCCCTTATTCTTGGGAAGGATGGCTGGCTGTAATTGCCTTAGCCGTGATTTGTCAAGCTTTTGGCCAAGGACTTCTCATCCACAGTCTCGGCACTTTGTCATCGGGATTTGTCGCCCTTTTTCTGCTGCTAGAACCAGTAATTACGGCGATTATTGCCTGGATGCTATTTTCGGAAAGTTTGAGCTTGTTTAATTGGTTTGCTTTCTCTGTAGTTTTGGCTGGAATATATTTAGCCAAATCGAGCAAATATGCCGATCGCAAATAAAACAAAAAAGGAAACAACTTAAATGGTAGCAACATCAACCAGCATAAATTCCTGGCATTACGAATTGAGTTTGCTCCCTCAATACTTAGAAAAGCTGTTTGCCAAACTGCGGATTGCTGTGGTGTTCGGCGGTAACTGCGATCGCCAGGGAGCCGTAATTTACAAAACGCACAATCCCCGTTCTTGGAAAAGCTACGAAATCGTCGCCCGCGAGATTGCCAGAGCATTAACCGAAATTGGCTTTCAACAAGTCTTTGTCATCCCTGATGACATGAACTTGCCCGCACAACTAAAAGAACAAAAAATCCATTTAGTCTGGCTAAATACGGGCGGAGTGCAGGGCTACAATCCTGTTTGTCACACTCCCGCCTTGTTAGAAATGTTGGGAATGCCCTATGTCGGTCACAATCCTTTAAACAGTTCTACTTTAGACAACAAACACGCTTTTAAACGGGAACTGCAATCAGTCGGAATAAAAACTGCTCCGTTTATGACTTGGCACCCTTCCCAAGGAATTTTTAAACCTAATTTGCACGAGCGTTTTGCCATAGTCTTCGGTGATTATCGAGGGCCTTTTATTGTTAAACCAGTATCCGGCCGGGCTTCGCTGCAGGTTCATTTTATTGACAAAATTGAGGGTTTATCTCAGGCGGTTTCAGAAGTTCATCGAGAAACTCATAATACGGCTTTAATTGAAAAATATTTGCCAGGAAGAGAATTTTGTGTAGCGGTTTGTGGTTATGTAACTCATGCTAAAGGCTGTTTTACCAAAAATCCAAAACCCTTTGCCTTTTCCACGGTAGAACGAGTTTTTGAACCGGAGGAACGCATCTTTACTTCTATGGATCAAAAGGCGATTACGGCAGATCGCGGGCGGTTGATGGGGGAGGAAGAACCAGAACTCAAACAAAGGTTAATTGAGTTAGCTTGCAAAATATATTGGGAGTTTAGTTTGAACAGTTTGGTGCGGATTGATGTCAGGAGTGATGCTGAGGGTTCACTTTATGTTTTGGAAGCAAATCCGAAGCCGGATCTAAAACATCCAGACGAAAATGTGACAAGTTTGGTTACTTTGGGCTTGGCGGAATACGCGATGAGTTATAACGATTTAATTTTTAGTTTGCTGGCGGATCGGTTGGATTATTTGTTGACTCAACATATCGCGATTATTCCTCATATTGTGGATTTACTTCGCTAATTGAACTTTGACAAAACATCTTGTAGGGCGTGCATTGTACGCCGTTGCATTCAAATTTATTGCCAATCTACTGTTGGAGGATTATGCCTTCGCTCCCCCGGTGCCCCCGCATCGAAAAGGGGAGCGGAAAATATCAAAGTCAACCCCTACTCCCAGACTATCCGGGGGAGTAGGGGGGTATGGGAGGGGGAGCGAGACGCGCGTATCAACGAGAAATACAAAGGTTTTTAGGGTTGACTTGACAGCAATGCAACAGACACCTTACCTGTTGCATTTATGTAAATAAATATAAATTGCCGAGCCAAGTAAAAAAAATGCGCGCAAGTTGTGATAGCTTTGAGCAAGAACACGATTTGTGGATGTCCATTTTTTGGGCAAGCATCAGGGCAATTCAATTTATATAGATTAGATAAACCAAATGGAAGCATTACTTTTATTAATAGGATTTGGAGGCGGGGCATTAGTCTGCTGGCTAATTTTGAATAAGCGAAATTCACGAAATTTGGTGCGGATGCACGGCTCGCAGGAGGCTATATCGAAGTTAGCGTCGCAGTTGGATGCCAGAACTTCGGAATTGCGCCAAAAAACCGAGATGGAAAATCAGCTTAATTCTGAATTGTCTCAGTTGCAAAATCGCTTGGAAAGTGTCACTAGCGAGCAGGATTTATTAAATAATCAGGTGTCGGAATTGGAAGGGTTTATGGCCCAAATTGCTGAAGAGCGATCGCAAGTTGATGCTTTGATTGCTGATTTGCAGTTTCAGTTAGAAAGCGCAGGGCAAGCTCAGTCGCAGTTACCGGAATTGGCGGAACTTCAAAATCAGCTAGAAGTTGCGGATCTGGAGCGATCGCAACTTGTAGCTCAAATCCTGGAAATGCAAGCAGAGCGAGAGGCGCTGGATGCAGAGAGTGCTCTATTTCGCGATCGGCTGTCGGAATTTGGCAGTCAGTTAGAAACAGCCAGTCAAGGTAAATTGCAGCTACAGTACCAGTTGTCGGAAATTCAAATTAAGTTCGAGCGCTCAATTCAAGAACGGGAGCAACTGCATTCTCAACTGTCGAATTTGCAAGCTCAATTGGAAAGTGCAGAACAAGAACAAGAAATACTCAATTCTCAATTGGAAACCGCCCGCCAACAAGCAGAACAACCTCTATCTGAATTATTAGAGTTGGAAACACAGTTAGAAGCTGCCAATCGAGATAAAATGCAGTTAAACTCTCAATTATCTGAGCTACAAAATCAATCACAGACAGTTATTGGAGAGCGAGAACAACTGCTTTTGCAGTTGTCAGAATTGCAGGCTCAAGTAAATCCCAGCGAGGGAGATAACTCCCAACTTCTGTCTCAATTATCGGAACTGCAAGCTCAATTAGAAACTGCTAACACTGAGCAATCGCAGCTTGCGGCTCAACTCTCGGAATTCCAAAGTCAAATTGAGCAAGCAAACCAAAACCAAAATCAACTGCAATCTCAAATATCCGAGTTAGAAACCCAGTTAGAAAGCGCGCATCAAATTCGCTCAGAATTGGAATCACAGCTTGCGGCTCAACTCTCGGAGTTCCAAAGTCAAGTCGAGCAAGCAAACCACAATCAAAATCAATTACAATCTCAAATATCCGAGTTAGAAACCCAGTTAGAAAGCGCGCATCAAATTCGCTTAGAATTAGAATCGCAGCTTGCGGCTCAACTCTCGGAATTTCAAACTCAAGTCGCGCAAGCCAACCAAAACCAAAATCAACTGCAATCTCAAATATCCCAGTTAGAAAGTCAGTTAGAAAGCCCGAATCAAATTCGCTCAGAATTGGAATCGCAGCTTGCGGCTCAACAGTCGGAATTCCAAACTCAAGTCGCGCAAGCCAACCAAAACCAAAATCAACTGCAATCTCAGATATCTAAGTTAGAAACTCAGTTAGAAAGCGTGACGGAAATTCGCTCAGAATTGGAATCACAGCTTGCGGCTCAACAATCGGAATTCCAAACTAAAATTGACACAGCCAACAAAAATCAAAATCAACTGCAAGTTCAAATATCCGAGTTAAAAACTCAGTTAGAAAGTGTGACTCAAATTCGCTCAGAATTGCAATCACAGCTTGCAGCTCAACAGTCGGAATTCCAAACTCAAGTCGAGCAAGCTAACCAAAACGAAAATCAACAGCAATCTCAGATATCCAAGCTAGAAACTCAGTTAGAAAGTGTAAGTCAAATTCGCTCAGCATTGGAATCACAGCTTGCAGCTCAACAGTCGAAATTCCAAACTGAAATTGACACAGCCAAGCAAAACCAAAATCAACTACAGTCTCAAATATCCCAGTTAGAAAGTCAGTTAGAAAGCCCGAGTCAAATTCGCTCAGAATTGGCATCTCAGATTGCAGCTCAACAGTTGGAATTTCAAACTCAAATTGACACGGCCAACCAAAATCAAAATCAACTACAATCTCAAATATCCGAGTTAGAAAGTCAGTTAGAAAGTGTGACTCAAATTCGCTCACGATTGGAATCTCAGTTAGAAACTGCTAACAGAGAACGATCGCAACTTGATGCTCAAGTCTCAGAACTTCAAAGTCAAATCGAGACAGCCAACGAGAATCAAGCTCAATTGCAACGTCAAGAATCTGAGTTAGAACATCAGTTAGGAACAGTCAATCAAGAAAGCTTGGAGTTACAATCGCCAATTGTCGAAAAGGGCGATCGAGAAATTCCCCAGGCTGAATTAGCAGACCAAATTGAAGAATCCACCTCACAACCAATAGTTGATAAAAGTCAAGGCCTTGTCGTTTGCCAAAAAGGTCAAGGCGATTATACTACTATTAGCGAAGCGGTAAAAAATGCGGCTTCTGGTACGCGCATTTACGTACAGCCCGGTTTGTATCGAGAAAGTTTAATCATCGACAAATCTGTGGAAATTATCGGCAGCACAGAAGCGGGTAGCGTCACTGTGGAAAGCACCGACTCAAACTGCATTCAAATGCAAACCGACAGCGCTTTAGTCCGAAGTTTGACACTGATCGCCACGGGGAAATATTATGCTGTAGATATTCGTAGAGGCGAGTTAATTTTAGAAGACAGCGACATCACTTCTGCCAACTATTCTGTGGTGGTAATTTGTGGCTCCGAGGCGAGTTCGGTAATCCGCCGCTGTCAAATTCACGATGCAATATGGAACGGGATTTTTATCTCGGATAATGGGAAAGCAACGGTGGAAGATTGCAATATTTATAATAACGGCAGTCTGGGAATCGGTGTCGGATTGGGAGGAAAATTGATCGTGCGCCGCTGTCGGATTAATAGTAATGAAGGTGAGGCGATTGTAGTTTACAGAGATGGCATTGCTACAGTAGATGATTGCGATTTAACGGGTAATACTGGCGGTGCTTGGCGGATTGCAGATAACGGATACGTGCGCGGTAAAAATAATCAAGAATAGAAGAAGGCAGTAGTCAGTTGGCAGTTGGCAGTTGGCAGTTGGCAGTTGGTAGTTGGTAGTTGGCAGTTGGTAATTGGCAGTTGGTAGTTGGTAGTTGGTAGTTGGTAGTTGGTAGTTGGTAATTGGCAGTTGGGAGTTGGCAATAGTCATTAGTCCTTAGTCATTAGTCATTAGTCAACAGTCAACAGTCAACAGCTAACAGCTAACAGCTAACAGCTAACAGTCAACAGTCAACAGTCAACAGCTAACAGCTAACAATTCTAAATTCCTAACAAGCGAGCGGGATTTTCTTTCATCATTAAATCAATTTCAGGTTGAGAAATGCCTTCATCCATCAACTTTTTTACAAATAATTTGTAACCTTCGGCAGGTAAAGGATCCGGTTTTCTTCCCAAATCTGTGCTCAGAACAAAATGCTCGGCTCCGATGAGTTTAATGGCTGCTACCATCTGATTAATCGAAACGTGATGCCAGTTTTTGTGTCCGTCATCGGCGGCATTTTCTCCCATCAAATCGTTGACAAATGCTAATTCTAGAAACGCTCCCATCTGAGCTGCTGTTTGCATATTTTCTAGGGACAAACCGGGTACATCGGCCATTGCGTGGGTAATCAGGATGTTTTTAATGTTGAGAAGTCTGGCTTGCCGGACAACTGCCATAACTTCTGCTGAGGAAATGTGTCCGGTTTCCAATACTAAATTATCTCTAGCTACTATCTTGAGTACCGCTGCTGTTTCTGGTAAAAGTTGGCCGTTTTCTGCTACTTTAATCCCGATTCCCGATTTGTGAAAAACCTTTAAATGATGCTCGGAATCAACGGTTGGCAGCCACACTACTTTACCGTATTTGCCGCCGATGCGGTGCATTGCTTCTACAGCTTGGGGATTAATCCCGCCTACGGAATGATTGAGAACAATTCCCCCGAAAACTTCGATTTGCGGTACAATTTTATTAACCAAAACTGCCCGCGCTGCCGTGCTGCCATAGTGATTTTTTAAGACAACTGCTTTCATGTGCGCGCTGGCGGCAAATTTAGCTACCTCAAAATCATCCAACCTGCGGGGAATCACATCAGGAGAAGAATGGATGTGAAAGTCGATCGCACCTTCAATGATACTTTTTTGTGAGTCCATCGGCTGCAACTGTCCGACAGCATAAACTGGCAGACAAAACCAATAGCAAAAAATTAAAACTAACGTAAAAAAACAGCCTGCATTCATCCCCTCTTTGCTTCTCTCCTCTGCGCCCTCAGCGTCCTCTGCGGTTCATTACCTCTTAAATAAAAGACTTAACCGCATTTGCCAAATCTTCTGCAAACTCTTCATGCAAACCCAAAGTTCCCGGAATAACTCGCGATTCCACTCCCGGTAATTGAGCTAATACTTCCATTTCCGCCTTAGATTTTGGCGGCGCTTTTTCAGCAACTACAACCATCACCGGTACTGTTAATCCTTGGAAGTTGGCGACAAATTCTTCCCGCGTTTTTGCCGGATCTAAACCACCAGTCACAAAAGCCGCCGAACCAAACCTCGCCCCCGGTTTTTGAGTGACTTTCCGCTTATTTTGAATGAAATCCGCTGTGACTTTGGCGTCATCGGCGTAGACGTGGCGGCGGTACATCAAACTCAGGAATGACGGCGCAGTGTTCAGTTTGTACAGGAATTGACCGATTAAGGGCGATCGTACTAATTCTCTCACCATTCCGTGCCAACCCCTTGGCTGTTTGCTCATTGTCGGCAAAGGCCCGCGCCAAGTCGGTGCAGCTAACACAATCTTCGACCAAACATTCGGCTTTGATTGCGCTAATTGCATCGCATAACCCGCAGCGTGACCGGCCGCAACTACAGCCACAGGACTGTTAAAAACTGACTCTACAAAATCCTTCAAAAACTGATGGTATAATTGCGGTTCGTAGTCGGTGCGCGGGCGCGAAGATTCGCCGAAACCAGGCCAATCTACACTCACAACTTGAAAATTTGGAGCTAAAAACTCTGCTAAAGGACGCATTTCTTCCCGCGTTGAAACCGTACTGAAAGCCGGCAGCAACAATACGGGTTTTCCTTCTCCTCTGATTTCGTAAATAACTTCAATCTGTGTTTCTTTCCAGTTCCAGAGATATTTCTGAACTGTCGCGGGATAGTTGCTAGAATTAGATTTGGTTAAATCGGCAGTCTGAATCATGGCTGTTTTTCCGGTTAGTTTGCTTCTGCTTGCGCGCTCAATTCGCAAGCCACTGCTTTATTTTTCATCATTTGAAAGATGTTATAAAATCCGTTAGCGCGGGAAGGTGTCAGGCTCACATTCAATCCCGTATCTTGAATAAAATCTGGGGTAATGCTAACTATTTCAGCAGGGGTCAATCCGCTCAAACCTTCCACGAGCAAGCCAACTAATCCTTTGACTAACTGAGCGTCAGAATCGCCTTGATACAAAACTTTTCCGTCAGTCAAATTGGCGGTAATATAAACTTGCGATACGCAGCCAGAAACTTTGTTTTCTGGGAGTTTATCGCTTTCGGTAAATGCTGGGAGTCGCTTTGCATACCACAGCAGTTGTTCGTAGCGCTGTTTCGGATCGGAGTGTCGCTGGAAGCGCTGGACGATTTTAGCTAGGGCTGCGGGTAGCGCGGTATTTGCGGACATGATTTCGAGTAGCGGTTGAATTTGCTGATCTTGTACATTCTATTGTACCAGTAGGGCGATCGATATAGTCCTGGATGCACCGATCGCCAGAAATCGGGTTTCTGACACCCGCGCACATCCAAGAAACCCGGTTTCTGCAATAATTTACGCATCCCCACCAAAATTGAGGAAGAAACCGGGTTTCTGACACCCCGCGCACATCCAAGAAACCCGGTTTCTGCGATGCTTTTGTTAGTGTTTTGCGGTACTAAATTAGTAGCATAAAATCAAAAGCGACAGTATTTCCAGCCGTGAGAAGAGCGCAACAGATTAGCTAAAAAACCCGGTTTCTTTGGTCTTGATGTGTCAGTCCTGAATTAGTCAGATCGTTTAGGTAGAGAATCCTGTTTAGGAAGATGCAGCTTTGCTATTTGCGATCGCACTATTGCTATTGGGACAAACAATGCACCGCTAGCCAAACCGATCGCCAACCGAAACCCCAACGCTAAAAAACCCTCTAGCTTCCGTTCTGGAACTGGTTCCATCGCAACTTTGTATTGAATCAATTGCATCGGAGATTTTCTTCGTTCAAACGGGTGGACTGAGGTTGGAATTCTTCCCATCCTTTGCAGATTTGCTCGTAACATTGCGAGGGCGAAATCGGTAGATTTCGCAGATAAAAGAACGTGACTTCCCGACCGGATTCCAGCAGCAGAATGATGTCTTTACTTGGGTTATAGGTATCTGCAGCTTGCAAAATATGACCGTTCATGTGGTGATTTTGCAGGATGGCGGTGTCGGGAGCCAATAACCAAGCATTGAGAAAGGGAGCCAAACGACTGCGGGGAACAAAATGCGATTGGAATGTTTCACCAGTAACTCCCATCAATGGGTTATTAAGACTACAAATTACTGCGCCTCGTTCACCATTCAGATAGCCAACCCAAGCGTTATAGCCTAACACCAGCAGATTAGTTGCAATAAAGGATTGCTGCCAATCTTCGCTATTTGTTTCAGATGTCATCATCTATTAAATATCCAGTATCAAGTTATCAACCTATGCGAAATATGAATTGAGTTGAATTTAGGCATTAAGAGCGAAAGTTTTAGGATGTCAAACTTGGTTGAAATTCCTCCCATCGCCTACAGACTTGTTCGTAGCAATCGGCAGGAGGAATGGCTAGTTTGCTTAATAGATTTACCTCTGTTTGACGACCAAATTTCAGCAATAGCAGAATATCTTGCTCTGGATTGTACTTAACAGTTGCTGCTATCACAGATGGAATATTCGATGAGTCAACGGATAGCGATCCCAGATAAAATTCCATCAAATTCACAGGAATAAACTGAATGTGAAAAGGAATTGATTCGAGGCTTGTCATTGTAGAACCAAGAACTTGAGTATCTACATCACAGACCACAACACCCCGCCCGAAAGACTCAAATCCCTTCCATCCTGTATAACCAATAACCAGCAAATTGGTGTGAATAAATCCCTGTTGCCAATAGCCAAAATTTCCTTGCCAAACGCTATTTTCCGGTCGCATTTACTTCCTCCCGCAGGATTTTAGCAGCTTCCACCATATTTTTTAGCGCCGGAATTACTTCTTCCCAACGTCGTGTTTTCAAGCCACAATCGGGATTTACCCAAATTTGTTGAGTTGGTAGATTAGCAATGCCAGTTCGCAGTTGTTGCAAAATCTGTTCTGTCGTTGGCACCACTGGACTGTGGATGTCATACACGCCATTACCCACTTGATAGGTGTAACCTGCGGCGGTTATTTCATGCAGCGTTTGGTTATTGCTGCGGCTATTTTCAATCGAAATTACATCGGCATCTAACCGTTCAATATCTTTGATGATATCGCCAAATTCGCAGTAGCACATATGCGTGTGAATTTGAGTTTGAGGATGAGCGCTTGCGGTAGCCAGAAGAAACGCATCTACAGCCCAAGACAGGTATTGATTCCAGTTTTCTACTTTCAGAGGTAAGCCTTCGCGCAATGCTGGTTCATCTACTTGAATTACTTGCGCTCCTGCTGCTTCTAAATCTGCTATTTCATCGCGCAAGGCCAAAGCTATTTGAAATGCTTGTACTTGTCTAGAAATATCGGTGCGCGGATATGACCAATTTAAAATTGTTACGGGGGCTGTTAGCATTCCCTTAACGGGTTTTTGCGTCAATGATTGCGCTACTTTGAACTCGCGTACAGTCATTGGATCAGTGCGAACAACATCACCGTAAATAATCGGCGGACGCACGTAACGGCTGCCATAGCTTTGTACCCAGCCATTTGCCGTGAAGGCGAATCCATCCAACTGTTGTCCGAAATATTCCACCATATCGGTGCGTTCAAATTCGCCATGCACCAACACATCTAGGCCAATTTCTTCTTGGATTTTAATGCTATCGGCAATTTGAACGTCGATCGCAGCTTGATAGTTTTCTTGACTCAATTCACCCTTTTTGTAGCGCAGCCGCAGTTTTCGCACTTCCGGGGTTTGAGGAAATGAGCCGATCGTTGTGGTGGGAAAAATGGGCAGAGAAATCTGTTTCGACAACCGCAAGCCGTAGGATAATTTGCGTTGAAAGTCATTGGTTGTCAGGCTGTTCAGGCGTTCCTGTACGGCAATATTGGTAGGGCTAAACTCCTCGAAGGTTGTCCAAGCATTGCTAATTTTAGCGCGATCGCTCTCAGTCTCTTCTCCGGCTAAACTGCGTGCCAAAAACTTCACAGCTTGCAGTTTTTGTTCGGCAAAACTCAACACGTTGCGGAGAGGTTCTGGCAACTTTGTTTCCCGTGCGGCATCGTAGGGAACAAACTGCAATGATGCCGACGGCTGAATTACAATATCCGGCGTAATTCGCTGAATCTGTTGCAGCACTGGCAGCACTTGTTCTGGACGAATTTGCCAAATATTGCGAGCATCTACAATTCCCACACCCAATCGTTTATCAGCAGGAAATCCCTGTTCTTTAAGCAATTTTAAATTGCATCCGCGAGTGAAATCTAAGCTGATTTTAGCAACTGGTAACTGTATCACCCAAGGATAGGTATCTCCTAAATCATCAAAGTAAGTAACTAAATCGATGGGAAGTTTAATTTCAGCGAAGGAAGTATAGGTTGACTCAAAGGCTTCTTTGAATTGGCCAGCATCACCCAGAACCAAGGCAGGTTCGTGAATTTGCACTTCAGAAATACCCAAGTTTTTTAAGGCTTTCAGCAATGCCAGATAACGCTCTCGCAATCTTGAAATTGCTTCATTCAAGGGTATGTCAAACCGACTCAATCGCAATAAAGTAATGGGGCCTAAAACAATAGGAATTACTTTTTCGCCTAATAAAGTTTGAGCGCGATTAACCGTTTCGAGAAAGTCGCTAAAATCAGCAGGCTGCCATTCTGAGGGAATTTCTGGCACCAGGTAGTGATAGTTGGTGTCGAACCATTTAGTCATTTCTAGTGCAGGTATCCCTTCTTTGCCCCGCGCCATTGCAAAGTAGCGATCTAAACCTGATAAATCCCGAAAGCTATCGGGGATTAACCCTAGGCGAACTGTCCAATCCAGAACACTATCGTAGAGGGTAGTATCGCCAACACCGATGCGATCTATACCTGTTTTTAGCTGTGTTTGCCAGTTTTCTATTTCTACTTTTCTGACTGTTTGCAATAAATTATTGGCATCTAATTTGCCACTCCAAAATGCTTCTAATGCGATTTTAACTTCGCGATTTTTACCAATGCGAGGATATCCAATTGTTGCAGTTAAAATTGACATGATTTTTCTCTCTTAAGTATGGGTTTCAATAGCATCATCAGTACAAATAGCGATATTACAAAGAGCGATCGCAATTGATATCGTGTCCGATTGGTTCGTAGTACGGACTGAAGTCGGCACTACAAACGGTTTTTGTGATGGTAATGAACCGGACATTAGATGACTGAATTTTTACTATTGATATTTGCTGAATGATCCAGTTGAGTCTTTGATATTCCATAGAAACTCTGTCGGAAACTAAGGGGTATCCGATGCAGAATTTTCTACAGCAATGTCATCAGAATGTAATGTGACGCCTCAAAGGTGAAACCGTCTGAATATCTAACATCGCTATCACAAAGCTGTTAGAAATTACAGCAGGCAAAACCCCGCGCAATATTTCTTGCGTCTAAAACTAGATAATGCTGTTGAGGCTAACTTTTTTAACTCGTTATGTTGCTCTAGAAACCAATTGCACCAAAGGTTTCTCACGGGTTAAGGAGCATAATAGCCGATCGCGCAACGTCTGGTGAAAAACAATCGAATCGAAAACAAAATGCTGAAGACATCCGTACCTCGCAGATGGGTTAATAGAACGATACAATCGGCGGGCATCCTGACTAAGAAGCTACTCTACGCTTCATCACAGTTGCGGGACAGCGCCGGGTTTGCACCGAACTTTCCCCCTTTCGTCTAGTGGCTGATCTCCACCAGAACCGATTAGGTCATACCATAGCACATTTTCCAAAATATGCAACCCCTAAGATCCGGTCGGGCGATCGAATATCATCAATAATCTTGAACACCTGCGCGATTTGAAACCGGGTTTTTCATCAAAATCCTTCGTTGCAGCCAGCAAATCAGGCAAAAACCCGGTTTCTTTGGTGTCGATGCGTAAGTCCGGCTCGAAATCATTTTCCTGCATCTTTAAGATTATAAATTAACGGCAGAATGGGATTCCCGCTACCAAATCCTGGAAGTTATAATCATGAAAGATACACCGCCCAAATATTATCAGCGCATGGTTTTTTCAACTGTTTAATTTTCTCACTTCCACCGTCTAAAAATATGTTTAGTTTGAGTCTTGCGAAGTTAGGATGAGTCGCTGCTAAGCTAATCAATATTTAAATTGTATTTCAACAAATAATCAAATTATTGTAGGGTGGAAGGCGATCGCCTCAAGTCAAGTCCAAGGGCGGCAAACGGCGCAACTATCGCCGGGAATTGACGCAAAACTGACAGTCGCAGCCAAACAGCAGCGCTGCTGCATCGCTTTCTTCTGCCGTAAAATGCAGCATCGCCACCTCTTCGTCACCAAGCCGCTAAGCCGTTGTGCATCCCAATTGTGTATGGTGAGGAGGAGAGGGGGAAACGGGGAGAGGGGCCATTCGGCTTCGCGAGGAGGTAAAGAGGGGGAGAATATTTTTGATCTATAGTCGAAATATACAATTTAAATGCACAACAGCTTGCCAACAACTTCTCGGTTGAAAATTAGCCGCAGCAGCTTTTCCGGGAAGGCGATCGCAAATTCATCCAATGCGGGTAAAATAATTTCAGCAATGATAACTCACAGCAGCGAACGAGTTCACCTAAAAAAACAGGTGGGGAGTGATAAGTACAGTTTTAGTGGTGGAAGATTTCCGCAGCCAGCGAGAGTGCATTTCACATCAGTTGAGATGCAACGAATTGAACGTAATTCAGGGAGATGACGGCTTGGAAGCGCTTAATAAAATTGATAAAAATTACCCAAATCTAGTATTATTAGCTAATGAAAACAAATAACCGCAGTTATTTAGAAAAATTGCTGCAAGAAAGAAACGAACACCCCGAAAGAATGGCAGAAATTGATGAAAAAATTAATGCCACATTCCGCCAAACCCACGCAATTTTAGTAATGGATATGTCGGGGTTTTCGCGGACAACTGTCCGCTACGGAATCATCCACTTTCTGGCAATGATTCACCGGATGCACGGAATTGTCAAGCCCGTAATTTCGGAATATAGCGGCATTGTTGTTAAAGAAGAAGCCGACAATATTTTTGCAGTATTTCCCGATGTGAAATCGGCTGTTGAAGCTGCAATTGACTGTCTGAAACAAACGGGGGCTGTCAACACAACTCTGCCGCCGGAAATGGATATTTACCTCTGCATTGGAATTGGCTACGGTGATATTTTGATGCTGGAAGGAGAGGATATGTACGGATCTGAATTCAATCTAGCAGCCAAGCTGGGAGAGGATTTGGCGGAACGGGGAGAGATTTTGCTCACCTCCGCAGCGTTTGAAAATTTGGAGGGTGAGAAGGAAGATTGGGAAAGAGTTGATTTTTCGATTTCTGGTTTGGAGTTAGTGACTTACAAGCGCGTACAGCCTGCTTAATCAAACTCAAGAAACCGGGTTTTTTGCTGAATCTGCGGGTGGCGAAGCAGGATTTTCTCCAAAAACCCGGTTTCTGACTGCCCCTGTGTGCCATAAAATTTAAAATTAATGATTGACCAACAAAAAAACTGGCAAACTCTCAATTTAGCGAATATTCAACAGCGGCTGGCTTGGGTGCAACAACAGCCGGATGGAGTAATTTTTTGTCAAGAGTCGGGAGTTCACTATGTTACAGTTAATAAAGATAAAAATAAAATTAAATTCTCTTTGGTAGAGAAAGTGAATTTGCATACAGATTTATTGCAATCTGTCATCGACCTCAACAATCCCCTGCATTTAGTTTCTGAATATACCCAAGCGATGATGTTGGGTTTAATCTGGGAAAACCAACCTCAAAGAATCTACATCGCTGGATTTGGTGGCGGCAGAATTCCCTTAGTTTTGCACCACTATTTACCGGAAACTGTCATGGAATGTGCCGATGTCGATCCGATCGCGATCGAAGCCGCTACCCAGTGCTTTGGGGTACAATTGGGCGATCGGCTGACAGTCGCAATTCAAGACGGGAGAGAGTATCTAGAGCAACAAAGTTCAGATATTCAGTACGATATCATCATGACCGACGTGTTTTGTGGCAACGGCTACTCTCCGCACAGGCTGGCTACCAAAGAATTTTATCAACTCTGCAAAAAACGCTTGTCTGGGGAGGGAGTTGTGCTGGTAAATCTGCTGCAAAGAGATGAGTTTTATGCCGAAAAGGTGAAGACTTTTCAAAGCGTGTTTTCTCAGGTGTGCGTGTCTCTTTGGAAGGATATTAATAGCGTTTTAATTGGGAGTAACAGCCCTAGTTTAGAGAAAGACGAGATTGTTTCCAGAGCAAAATATTTGCAAGATGGGTATGATTTTTCATTTTCCTTAATCGATAGGGGGCTTGATATTAGAGTAGGTTCAGAATTAGCTGAAATTATACCTAATTTAGATAAAGCTCAAGTTTTGCATGACGATTCGCCGCCCGCAGGTTATTTTGATTCTTGGTTATTTTGATATCAAATTCGATTAATACCAGATCGGACGGCGGTGGAAACCGCGTCTACACAAAGTCCGCCTCCGCCGACTGAATAGTATTTGATACGATCTATGCTTTGATATATTCAGCCATTTGCTTTTCTAGGCGAGCTAGCAATGTATCGACATCCGTCGCTGCTTGCTCAAAACAAACAGGAGGTGCGGGGTCAATTTCAAATAAAATTAGCTTGATTTCACCTTCGCCGATCGCCACAATTGCCACTTCTTTTTCAGGTTTGTGAGCTTTTAAAATTCCTAAAATTTCCTGAATATGATTTTTGACTTGGCGGTTCAACTCCTCGATCGCCTCTTTTTTACAATACACGAAACGCGGATTTTCTACAACATCAATGCCCAAAACATCCTCACTTTCTTCGCCCCTCTCCAAAAATAGCCCCCAAGCCAAAGCAGCCAATTCTTGTTTGTTATCTTTGACAAATGTATCCAACTTGCTGCGCCAGCTATTGGGATTGGGTTTGGACTCAGGGCTATCAAATAAAAACATTTTCTCTTTTTGCTTGTAGAAACTAATATCTTACGGTTATTTGTTATTGGTTACTTGTTATTGGTTATTTGTTATTGGTTATTTGTTATTAGAAGAGTGTGAATAACTAATTACCAATGACCAATGCCCAATGACCTGTTTGGCCAATGCCCAAAACCGCTGCGTTTCTATCTTATACCAGATTGCACGCGCCAGAGCGACGCATAAACTCCATCGTGTTCGATAAGTTGTTCGTGCTGCCCCGATTCTACCACTAGCCCCTCTTCCATGACACAAATGCAATCGGCATTGCGGACTGTAGAAAGACGGTGGGCGATCGCAATTGTTGTGCGATTCTTGGTAATTCGTTCGAGCGATCGCTGAATTGCCGCCTCCGTCTCGTTATCCACCGCTGAAGTAGCTTCGTCAAGAATCAAAATCGGCGGATTCTTCAAAACAGCCCTCGCAATAGCAATGCGCTGCCGCTGTCCCCCCGACAATTTTTGACCGCGTTCCCCTACAATAGTTTTGTAACCGTCCGGCAATTGCGCGATAAACTCGTGAGCTTCCGCAATTTTAGCAGCATTTACTATCTCTCGATCTGTTGCCTCAAAACTGCCGTAAGCAATATTTTCTGCCACCGTACCGTGAAACAAAAACACATCTTGACTCACCAATCCGATCGCTCTCCGCAAATCTTTCAAATTCAGGTTATTTAATTCTATACCGTCGAGATAAATCTGACCGTACTGTACCTCGTAAAGCCTCAAAATCAATTTCACCAGCGTACTCTTTCCCGAACCAGTTGCGCCAACAATCGCAGTAGTTTTACCCGCCGGCAGAGTCAGGGAAAAATACTGCAAAATCGGCTTTCTTTGATTGTAAGAAAAGGTAACATTTTTAAATTCTATCTCGCCCTTAATCGAGCTAATCGGCAACCGAATATCGCCCGTGCGAATGGCGATCGGCGTATCCAACAAATTCATCACCCGATTAGTAGAAGCCATTGCGCGCTGGTATTGATCCAGAGTATCTCCCAGGCGAGTCAGCGGCCACAGCAACCGCTGGGTCAAAAACACCAAAACGCTGTAAGTTCCCACAGACAACTGGCCCGCCACAACCTCCAAGCCGCCCAGAAACAGCGTTGCAATAAACCCCAAGAAAATCACCACCCGAATCAGCGGAATAAAAGCAGCCGAAAGTGCGATCGCCCGTTGATTGCTTTGGCGGTAAGCTTGGCTTTGTGTTTCGATGCGCTGAGTTTCGTAATCTTCGGAAGTAAAACTTTTAATAGTAGTAATTCCCATCAAATTATTCGACAGTTGCCCGTTCAGAAAACTCACCTTTTCCCGCACGTCAGCATAGAGAGGAGCGAGGCGATTTTGAAAGGCGATCGAACCCCAAATAATAAAAGGTATCGGCAGCATTGACAGCCCAGCAACACCAGGAGACGCAGCAAAAAAAGCCGCGCCGATTACGACAACGGTTGTAATTACCTGAATCACCTCATTAGCGCCGTCGTCCAAAAAACGTTCGAGTTGATTGATATCATCGTTGAGAATAGAAATCAAACCACCCGTACTGCGTTCTTCAAAATAAGCTAATTCTAATTCTTGCAAATGGCTGTAAGCTTCCAGACGCAAATCGTGTTCGATATCCTGAGCTAAATTGCGCCACAAATAATCGTAAGCATATTCAAAAACAGATTCCAGCGTCCAAACAATTAAACTCAAAATAGTAATAATTGCCAGTTGCCAAAAAACATCTTTGATGCCCCACTTAGCCAGGATAGAATCTTGTTGTTTCACCACTACATCAACGGCAATACCGATTAATGCTGGCGGCGCTAAATCAAAGAATTTATTCAGCAGCGAGCAAATACTTGCCAGCCAAGTTTTGATGCGGTAGCGGCGGCCGTACTTCAGCAGCCGCTTCAGGGGATGGACAGGTTTTGATTGATCTGGTGACAATTGAGGATTGGGGGTAATTGGGTAATTTTTAGATTTTCACTTATTCTCACAGTTTGAGAAACGGGCAAGATGCCCGTTCCACAACTAAGAAATTGTCTTTTAGAACGGGCTTTTAGCCTGTTCCGACTCGGCAAGATGCCCGTTCCACAACTAAAAAATTGTCTTTTAGAACGGGCTTTTAGCCTGCTTTAGACACAGTTATTGAGAATGGAAAAATAGCCCCAGGCTACGCTTTAAATGTTAACACGGGCTTCATTTTAGCGACTACACCAACTATTTGCGCCTCAACTTGAGCGTCAATTACTGGTTGAATTGGCTTGTAAGCTGCCGGTGCTTCTTCGATTCTGCGTTCTTCGCGCAAAGTAATGCAATCTACGCCGGTTAATCCCAAAGCGGAGTCAGTTTTGTCAACACCTTTGCGACTCATATCGAAGCGCGATCGCGCTCTGCCAGCACCGTGAGAGGCCGATCGCAAAAATCGATCGTTCCCCTTCCCAACCAGCAAATAAGACGGCGCACCCATCGAACCCGGTACAATTACAGGCTGGCCGGAATGTGCGGGACAAGCGCCTTTGCGCGTTACCCAGCCGGCACCTTCAGCTAAGGTAATATTGTGAGGCAAATCGTATACTAAGGGAGCTTCGACATCGCCGAAAACTTGCCGCAAACGCAACCGCAGAAATTCTGCTAGCAGCAAACGGTTGATAAAACCGTAATTGGCGGCCGTTGCTTCCGCTTGCAGGTAGCTACTTACAAGTTCCGGATTTGCTGCGACAGACAGCGGAAAAAGCCCGGATTCAGGATATTTTAGGGTTTTTGGCCAGGCTTCGCAAGCTCGATCGCGCCACATTCCGCCGATGTATTTGCCGACATTCCGCGAACCGGAGTGAATCATGAAAGCGATTTGTCCCGATCGAACTCCCCAAGTATAAGCCGTAGCCTTGTCCACAACTTCCTCAACCACTTGAATTTCCACAAAGTGATTGCCGCCGCCGATGGTACCTAAGCCGCCATCCCTGACTAAGCCGTCATTTGGGACTAATTCTTCGGGAGCCCATTTGACATCGCCATTCATGGAACCGCCTCCGAAAGTGCGATTGCACTCTGTCGCCAACTGCTCGAAATCCGAATTGGCCGCGCTGCCGGTTGGCTTGTCCCGCAAAGCATCCAGCCATCCGGGAATCCCGTGTTGGAACATCGCGCGAGCAGTTTTTGCAGTCATGCTGACATCGCGAGTACCGAAAAAGTAATCGCCTTTGAGCAATTCTACAAATTGATCGCGCTGACTGAGGAATTGTTCGATCGACAAATCCGCAACGTGCAACCGCATCCCGCAATTAATATCGGAACCGACAGCCGCCGGAATCACCATTCCTGCTGTTTTGACGATCGAGCCAATTGCCACTCCCGCATCCCCCGGATGGAAATCTGGAGTAGCGCAGGCGCGACAAACGCAACCACCTTGAGGGTGTCGAACATTCGCCAAATTTGCCAACTGTTTGAGCGCCTTTGCTTCCACAGGAAAATCCTCTGGGAGCAAAACTTCTGCTGTTGTAGCACTAGCATCCTGCCAGTATTTTTCCAGGGAACTCTTGAGAGAAATAGAGTAGACTTTGTTGCTGTAACTAACATCCAGACCTTGCCGAGACAAAGCTCGCAAAAGCCGGTTCAAGTTTTTTGGCTGCTGCATAAATAGTCTGTTGCGGGTTGCTATGCAACCCCCACAAATTGAAGAGATGTTGTAGTTAGTAAAAGACTTTGGTTCAGCAGCCGCAATCTTTTTGGAGAAAGGTTGAAAGGCAACTTTTTCACTTACTACAATCCTGACACATCATTTTTGATATGTCAAGCTAACCTAAAACGCTTTTCTGTTAGATCCCCGACAACTTTTACGTGTTGCGGGGTTCTGAGTGTTCGGTTTTTTTATTGACTCATGCAGCGTAATTCCTGTCCAATTAAACTTTAAATTCAAGTGAGCTGGCTAGCATTTTTAATCGTTTGTTGACGGATAAAAATGTTTTTTAAACTCCCGCCAATAACTCCCAGCTTTTGTTTCTCCTAAAATCATTTGCATTTTCTTCAAACTTCCACTTTTGATCGGTGGCTTTCCATAATAAAGGAATTGACTTATGTCCTTAGAAAGGCATGGGTTCATAAAACTTTCAATATTTTGGCGCTCCAAATATTTCTTACGCACTTCCTGCAAATATTCGTCTTGAGCATTTGTATGAAATACCGTCCAAGTTGGGTCTTCTATTTTACATAAAGTATAAACCTTGTGGCGATCCATATATGCGCTAAATGCTATTTCAAGCAAAAACCTGCTAAATTCATGTTCTCCCTGAAACCCAGAAGCAATATACTCTCCCGCAAATTCTTGCATAACTGCGACGAACGTACTGCGCTTCATCAAAGAAAAATTGATAGTACAGGCTTGACTGAAGTACCATCCAGACTTAGCCTCGAAATGTGGATAGCTTCTATTAAAAGCACCGCCCACTGCAAAAACGTTATCTCGATCGAGATCGTCGATCGCTTCCTCCAACCAACGTTCGTGACCTTCTCTGTAAGGTAACGTATCAATTTTGAACCACAATATATAAGGATTGCTAGCAATTACTCCGGCTGTATACTCCTGAATAAAACACCTCTCCTTGTCATTATCTTTATGGTGCGGGGGAATGATTTGCAGCTTATCAATCAAACCCTCTTGATACAGTTCCCAATAAAGTTTTTGAGTTTCGCTATCGCTGCCGCCGTCAACAACAACAACTTCGCCGGGCTTGCCACCTAAAAAATCAAACCAATCCAGCAGAATTGTTCTATAGGCTAACCGATTGCCAAAATTTGCTGACACCATTGAAACTTGGCTTAGCTTACTAACGAGTTCGCTCATGATTTATTTTTTTCCTGCTCATATTATTTGCACAGGTTCATTATAACTTACTGATATTTAGACAAGTGTAATTTATCAGAAAATTTATTTTTTTTTAAATCGGGGGGCTTCGAGACTCTATTTTCAGTAAAGCTGGACACATACACCATATTCCATGTATATGTGGTACACACCATCTTGTAGTAAGTAAGGTGCGTCGCCATCATCAACAATCTGCAAGTTTCATTGAACCTGCGCCGGCAGGGACCCACCCTACATAATATGTACCACACAATATAGCTGCTACTGTACTTCACGAACTTGGAATATGCTGTAACTTGTCACAAAGCGATTTATTTCGGTTATTAAAATTAATCAAGGTGTCTGAGAACCGGATTTTAATTAAACTCTAATTTGTCTATATCAAATGGAACGAGCATGAAATTTGGCTCTACCTTTTGAGATGCGGAAAATATTCCCATATTTATAGCACTTAAATTGCCTGTTATGGCAGATGGGGAGAAGGGGAGAGGATTTGATGCTTTTGCCACAAAGATTGAAAGATACAATTTAAATTCGCGATAGCTTAAATAAATCTTCTCTCCAAATCTTACCCAGCAGCCATACATTTGTTTAACGAGCGTAAAATGGCAAATCTTTAACTAAAGATTGCTTACAGAAAATACCTCACCGTCGTCACCACCAGACTTTTTTTAGCGCGCAAAGCCGCCTTCAAAAAGAAAGCAGTTTGATTGTGCAGCAGTCCCTCCCACCAATTTCGCGTCACAAACGCCGGAATAATCAGCGTTAAAAACACTCCCGGCCGCCGCTCTTCAAACAAAGCCAAAAAGTGAGTTAAAGGCTCACCAACAGAACGGTAAGGCGATTCCAGAATTTCCAAAGGAATGTCAGACTGCAAATCTTGCCAAGCCGCTTGCAATTTTGCTATGTCTGTCAAACCAATATCTACGTGAACCGCCACAACCTCATCAGCAATTAAACGAGCGTAATCCAGCGCCTCCAAAGTTCCCCGGTGCAACTGTCCGACTAGCACCACTGCCGGATGTTTCACATCCTTAACTTTAGGTCTCCGAAGATAGGATTTAGGTGCGATTCCCTGAATGCTCAAGCGAGCGGCTACATAGCGATAGTGTCGGTTAATAGCTAAAAATAGACTGACTACGATCGGAATAGTTACTACCACAACCCAAGCTCCCAAAAGGAATTTGGTAGCGACAATTACAGCCAAAACTCCCGTGGTTGCCACTGCACCAATACCGTTCATCACAGCACTAGCTTGCCAACCTTTACCTCGCTCCTTAAACCAGTGAATTACCATTCCCGATTGAGACAGAGTAAAAGAAGTAAAAACCCCAACCGCATACAGCGGAATTATTGCAGTGGTATCGCCTTGGAAGATGATAATTAACAAAGCCGCGCAGAAGCTGAGCAGATTAATACCATTAGAATAAACCAGCCGATCGCCCAACAGCGACAACTGCCTAGGCAAAAACCCGTCCCGCGCCAAAAAATAACACAGTCGCGGAAAATCCGCATAACTCGTATTCGCCGCCAACAGCAAAATTAACAGAGTTGCAATCTGCAAATAGTAATAAAATATACCCAAACCAAAAATTTGTTTTCCCAACACAGAAAGCAGCGTTTCATTTTCTTGAGGAATCACTTGATAAATATGAGCCAAGTAACTAATTCCTAAAAACATTACCCCCAGAATTACGCCCAAATAAGTTAAAGTTAGGCGCGCATTCTTCCATTCAGGAGGTTTAAAAGCCAACACACCGTCCGATATCGCTTCAACTCCAGTCAGCGCCGTACAGCCAGCAGCAAAGGCGCGCGCGATCAGAAACAATCCCAAAGGTTCCTTGGCTGGAATATTTTCTAATGCCGGCAAAACATGACCTGTTGCCTGTTGGAATAAACCGCAGCCAATCAAGACAAAAATACCCGCGATAAACGCATAGGTGGGAACCATAAATATTTTGCCAGATTCCCGCAAGCCCCTGAGATTGGCAAACATGATTAAGACAATACAAACTAAGCATATTTCCACCGTATAGGGCAGCAGCGAGGGAACCGCTGAAGTCAAGGCTGCCACACCAGCAGAAATACTCACCGTAACTGTGAGTATGTAGTCAATCATCAGGGAAGCTGCTGCGATCAAACCCGGATAAGTACCCAAATTTTCTCGCGCTACAATGTAAGCGCCGCCGCCGTTTGGATAAGCTTTAATCGTCTGTCGGTAAGACAGCGCCACGATCGCCAGCAGTAAAACAATAATGCCCGAAATAGGTAACGACCAACTCAAACTACTGCTCCCCGCTAGTAACAGTACCAGCAAAGTTTCTTGAGTAGCGTAGGCAACAGACGACAGTGCATCGGAAGCAAGAACAGCCAGTCCTGTAGCGTTGCTCAGCCGTTCGTGAACAGATGCGCTGGTGGGCAAAGATTCACCCAGTAAAACCCGCTTGAGTCGAGAATAGGTGTACATTAAAACTCAATATAGAGGCGTCCACAAATCATAATCGAGATGGGAGCAGTTTTAAGCAATTTTGGGCTCACAAGTTATAATTATTTCTGGCTTTTTGAGTATGCTTTAGCTTATGTTCGAGAGCTTGCCAATTTTCGGATGCGATATCGTTGATAAACTCGTCGAGACTGTCGCGGTAAATAGAGAGCGATCGCAGCAATTCCTCTCGATTGTATTTCGCCACCATCACTCCCAACTCCGGGTTGCCGCCCCCTACGCGACTCGTGTCCCGAAAACCCGAACTCGCCAAATGTTGGGCTAAATTAACAATATCCCGATCGCCCTCAACAGCGCAGGCAGCAACCAGAGTCGCGCTAGCCATCAGCGGCAAATGAGAAATCCAAGCCACAGCTCGATCGTGCTCCTGTGCTCCGCACCGATAAACTTTAGCGCCCAACAACCGCGCAATTTCCTCCACCTTCTCCACAGAGTGCAGCGGAGTCTGGGGAGTCGGAGTCACGACATAAGGCCGCCCCACAAACAAATCCCTTACCGCCGCCTCGATCCCGCTTTGTGCAGTCCCCGCCATCGGGTGTCCCCCCACAAAATTCGGCCACAGAGAAGACACAGCTTGTACTATGGGTGTTTTTACGGAACCGACATCGGTTAGAATAGTATCAGGGGAAAGATAGGGTATCAACTCTCGGACGATCGACTCGATCGCTCCTAACGGCGTGCAAATAAAAACCAAATCGGCTCTTGCCATCAGAGACAGGTGTATGCTGGCTTCAGAGACAACACCGCTTTCTTGCGCGCGATCGCAAGTCTGCTGGCGACTCGAAACCCCAAAAACATCAAACCCGCGCGATCGCAAATCCAGAGCGATCGAGCCACCAATTAAACCAAGTCCTACAATACCGATATTCATAGCAATAAAATGGGGATAAATGATACGGTGCCGCCCCCATGACAGTCGAGGAACTCCTGAAAAAATATGCCGCCGGAGAAAGAAACTTTGCCGGAATCAACCTAACTGAGGCCAACCTCAGCGGAGTCAACTTGAGCGGAGCCAACCTCAAGGGTGCGAATCTGAGTGTAGCAAACCTCAGCGGAGCCAACCTCAGCAAAACCGACCTGACCGGTGCCAAACTCAACATCGCCAGACTCAGCGGCGCCCATCTCGGCGGTGCAAACCTCACCGACGCCGACCTCAACGTCGCCTACCTAGTCCGAGTTGACCTCAAAAAAGCCAACCTCACAGGAGCCAAACTGATCAGAGCCGAGCTAATTCGAGCCGAACTCAGCGGAGCCAACCTCAGCGGAGCCAACCTCAGCGGAGCCACCCTCACAGAAGCCACCCTGCGAGGAGCCAACCTCAGCGGAGCCAACCTCCGAGGCGCTCACCTAAGCGGCGCGTACTTGACAGAAGCCAACCTCGAACAAGCCAACCTGCAAGGTGCCGACCTCAGTCGAGCCGACCTCAGCAGCGCCGACTTGCGAGGGACGGAACTCCGACAAGCCAATCTCACTCAAGCCATACTCAGCGGAGCCGACCTCAGCGGAGTCAATTTGCGCTGGGCCATCCTCAGTGGCTGCAACCTGCGCTGGGCAGATTTGAGCGAAGCCAAATTGAGCGGAGCCGACCTCAGCAGAGCCGACCTCTGCCACGCCAACTTACTCAATGCAAGTTTAGTTCACGCCGACCTGTCAAACGCCTATCTGATCCGCGCCGACTGGATTGGAGCCGACTTAACCGGAGCCACCTTAACCGGAGCCAAACTCCACGCAGCTTCGCGGCTGGGTATCAAAACCGAAGGCATGACCTGCAAATGGGTAGATCTAAGCCCCAACGGCGACCACAGCCAAATTTATTGGTTAAACTCGGGAGGAACCAACGAATTTTTTCACGAAACCTTACCCACAGTTCGGATTGTAATTGACTCGCCCCTAGACCAAGGCGCTCATTTTGCCCTAGCTGCAACTTATTACCAAATTGCCCAACAATACCCGAGTTTAAGTCAGCCACCCACCATCGAAGTCAGCTCCCGGCGCACCGTACTCGCCTTTAAAATGGACAGCGACGATAAATTATTTGCCACCGCTTACGTTGCCATCATTCCTTTTAACGACGCCGCCACAACTCAAAAAAACCTGATAGCTTTGATGAAAATGATTCAATCCCACGACGCAGGCAAACTTAACGTTAAAGAATCCAAACACGTCCAATTATCCAGCAAAGATCTCAACCAAGCTATCAGCAAAGTAGACCAAATTAAAATTTCAAGTTCTTTTCCAAAAATTGGCGAAAGCATCAATTTTTTTCAAATTCCTACACAGATGATCTTAATTAATTCCAGCGATCAAAAAATTAGCGTATATCATCACCCAGCCTTCGGCAAGCGCCAGCTCAAAAAAAAATACGCTCCGAACAATGCAACCACCGCCAAATTAGCCGAAAATACAAAATTGGGTCAAGCTAATATCAGCAGCATTTTGGATTTTATCAAAGGCTTCCACAATATAGATGTCTAAGCATATTGCATCAAGTTACAAAAAATGCTTATTCTATTTAAAGGTTGGCACAACAAAGCTTTGTTCTAGCTAACACATCAGGGAAAGTGAACAGCATGGACGCCGAAGAACTCATAGCCAAATATGCAGCAGGAGAAAGAGACTTTACTGCCATCCTCCTGTGCGAGGCAAATCTCAGCAGAATCGATCTAGCTGGGGCTAATTTCAGCGAGGCAATCTTGAGCCTAACCAACATGAGCGGCACCAATCTGTCAAACGCCAACATGAGAAAAGCCAAACTCAATGTTGCTAGACTCAGCGGTGCTAATCTCAACAAAGCCAACCTCAGCGGCGCTATTCTCAACGTAGCTAACCTGATTAGAGCCGACCTCAGCGAAGCCCAACTCGTCGAAGCTACACTGATCAGAGCCGAATTGATCAGAGCCGACCTCAGCGGTGCAAACTTGAGCGGTGCGAACCTCAGCGAAGCAGATTTGAGAGAAGCAACCCTCAGAGAAGCCAATCTAGAGCAAACTGACCTCAGCGGAGCTCACCTCAGAGGCGCTTGTTTGACAGCGGCCAACTTGGAACGGGCTAACTTGCACAGAGCCGACCTCAGCAGGGCGGACTTGCGAGGAGTAAACCTCTGTAATTCAGAACTCAGACAAGCTAATCTGTCTCAAGCCAACCTCAGCGGCGCTGACTTGCGAGGCGCTAATCTGCGGTGGGCCGACCTCAGCGGGGCTAACTTGACCGGCGCTGACCTCGATGAAGCGAGATTGAGCGGGGCGAACTTGTACGGGGCAAATTTGAGCAATGTCAATCTGTTGAACTCTACTCTGGTACACGCGGATTTGACTCAAGCGAATTTGATTCACGCTGATTGGGTGGGCGCAGATTTGACCGGGGCGGCGCTGACGGGGGCAAAAATTTATGGGGTGTCGAGGTTTGATCTGAAAGCAGATGATATTACCTGCGATTGGGTTGACCTCAGTCCCAACGGCGATCGCAGCCACATCCAGCGGTTTACCTCACAAGAATCTCAACGGTTTTTTAATGCTACACCGCCGACAGTTCAAATTATTGTCGATCGACCCCTAGACCCCGACGCTAACTTTGCCCTCGCGGCTGCCTACCGCCAAATTGCCCGTCAATACTCGGGTTTGAGCCATCCTCCCAGCATAGAAGTTAACTCGCGGCGGACAATCATTTCGTTTAGAATAGAGCGGGACGAGCAATTGTTTTCCACAGCTTTCGTTGCCATTATTCCCTTTAGCGACGCGGCATTTACTCAAAAAAATCTCATTACTTTGATCAAAATGATTCAACCCCAAAATGGCAATCACCAGGGAGTCAGAGTCTCAAATCTAGTAGTCCAATTGAACGTAATGCTGACCAAAACAATCAGAAAAATAGGGGAATTAAAAATTCAGCCGATTCGCCTCGAACGCGAATTGATGTCGAGTTTTTTCCAATCGCCTACCCAAACCATACTCGCTAACTCCATCGCCGAAAGTTTGATGGTTCACTATCACCCAGACTTTGGCAGAAACTTGGCAAATTTGCCTGGAGTCACCAAAACCTCGATCAGTCCTGCAATTAAAGCCCAAAGATTCACAACCCCTCCCCTAAATACGGTGATTGAGTTTGTCAAAAGCTTTTATCAGCTCGGCGAGTAAATATAGCCGAAGGAAGTTCGGCAACGAGCAATGTACGGGATGTAACGGATGTAAGTCCGTCGGAATAAGGAAGTTCGGCAACGAGCAATGTACGGGATGTAACGGATGTAAGTTCGTCGGAAGAAGGAAGGAGGAATCAAGAAAAATGTAAATACAATTGTTGGCAATAATTTCAGCAATTAAAAATGTAATAACCTTGGGTTTGCTATATAAATTCAGTGGAGATAATTTAGATTTATGCCACATAAAAATTAGCCGATCTGCATTTCATTCAGGTTAAAAAAATGGGAGCTGAAGAACTTCTCAAACGATTTGAACTCGTCAAAAGATACACAGAAGGCGACAGAGATTTCACAGGAATCAATCTGAATGAAGCTAATCTCAGCCGCATCAACCTCAGCCAATCAATTTTAAGGCGGGCTAGCTTATTTATCACCAACATCAGCGGCGCTAACTTGAGCGATGCTGACTTGACAGAAGCTAACCTAAATGTGGCTAGACTCAGCAGCACTAATCTCTCGCGGGCAATCTTAAACGGGGCTAATCTCAACGTAGCCAACTTAGTGAGAGCCGATTTAACTGCGGCTCAATTAATCGGAGCATCGCTGATTAGAGGCGAATTAGTCCGCTGTCAACTCAGCCAAACTAACTTCAGTCGTGCTAATCTAACGGAAGCCGATTTAAGAGAGGTAAAACTGATAGAAGCTAACCTGTGCGGTGCCAATCTTTCTGGTGCAAATCTCAGAGGTGCTTCGGCTTCATCGGCTAACTTTCAAGGAGCTAACTTGCACGGTGCGGATTTGACAAAAGCAGAACTTAATGGCGTGAATTTAATCGATGCGGATCTGAGACAAGCTTGTTTGCAGGGGGTGAATCTCAGCGGTGCCAATTTGAGCGGAGCTAACCTCAAATGGGCCGATTTGAGCGGAGCCAACCTTAACGGCGCAGATCTGATCGATACTAAATTCAACGGAGCTAACCTCAACGGAGCGGATTTAAGAAATACTAATTTAGCCAATGCTCATTTGGTTCACGCAGATTTGACAGAAACTAATTTGATTAACGCAGATTGGGTGGGGGCAGATTTGACGGGGGCAATTTTAACTGGGGCTAAACTCTATTCGGTTCCCAGATTTGGCATCATCGCCGATAATATTAGTTGCGAGTGGGTTGATATCAGCTATGCTGGCGATCGCTCTGCGATTCAACAATTTAATTCGCCGTCTGAAGCGAGAAAATTTTTAAATCATACGCCGGGATTAGTGCGAATTGTGGTTGATGCAGTTTTAGATTACTCAGCAAACATCACTTTAGCAACAGCGTATAGTGAAATAGCTCGGCATTACCGGGCAATGAGCTTTCCTCCCAATATTGAAGTAGGCTACCGCCGGACAAATATAACTTTTAGATTTGAGAGCGACGAACATTTATTGCCAGTCGCTTTTTTAGCAATTTTGCCTTTTAATGATGCTTTAGAAACTCAGAAAAATATTGTGGCTGTTAGCAAAAATATCGCAAGTCAAAATTTGAATAAAAACCGAATTGTGCAGTTGTATAAAGGATTGAATGCAGCGATAGATAATTTAAGTGAAGCGAAGGAAATGCTGCAAATAACACTAAATTTAGCTCGGGAGACCAAGTTTTTTCAATCGCCTACCCAAACTATTTTAATTAGTTCTGGGCAGGAAAGTTTGACCGTGCAGTCTCACCCTAATTTTGGTGGGCGAGGTGGAAAAAATCAGGAGAATAAATTCAGTGTGCCAGAGCGTCAAAAAGTAGTTGATTTTCTGGCAAGTTTTGATTATGTTGATTGAGCAATATCAACTGTGAAATCGATTGATTGAGGTAGAAGTCCACAACTCGCTGCTCCACTTCTTGCGATCGCACTCCGAGCCGCACTGGCCCCACCATTTAACGATGGCGCGTCTCGTGGCGCGGGCTTTGCGCTTGGGGCGCAGCGCTCTAATTCAAACGGGGCTGCCCGCAGGAGCTTACCGACAGCGGTATCGAGTCAGTTATTTGATGCCGGTTTTGATGTGGCCCGATCCGGTGATTTTAGTTGCGCCGACACCGCTGCTGGAACATTTGCAGCGGGTGGAAATTCCTCGCTTGCAAGAGTGGCTGCAAACAGAGAAGCCGATCGAGATTTATTCCCATAATGCCGATTTCCAAGGGCTGACGCTCATAGATCCGCAGTCTTGGCTGGCGGATAGCTTGGCGGAAAATTCGGAACTTCGCGGCAATATTCCGACAATTATCGACGGTGTGGATGATTTGGAAGTTTGGACGCGCCAGCAGTTGACTGCGGGTTTGCAACCTCCTGACTGGAATGATTTAATGCAATCTGAGCCAATGCTGGCGGATGAAATCCTCCAAGTGCGGGTACTGCTAACGCGGGCTGTGTTTCTGCATCCAGCTAAGCCTGACGAGTGCTATTTGCTGGAAACTGCAGAGCAAAATATTTTGGAGGGGCTGCTAGGAAGGATCGAGCTTAACGGGCTGATTCCGGCTGCTTGGAGCAATTTTTGGCATTGCTGGCAAACTAACGGCCAACTGCGGTGGGCGCAAATTCATCGATCGAGCGGGTCATTTTCTCTCTACTGCGCGCCGGTGCAGGTGGCGGAGGTTTTGGGCAAAATTTGGTCTGCGGTGCCTGTGGTGTTGATTGGCTGTGCGGTGGATGTGGAACCGAAGGCGCCGATCTTCCGGCAAATGATGGGATTGCCAGAGTTGACGAGTGTGAAGTTTTCGCCCGATCGACAAAACGAATTAATTCAACTGTACATTCCCAACTGGCTGCCGCTGCCGAATACGCCGGAATTTCAGGGTGTTTTGATTCAAGAAATTCGGACTTTGCTGTTGATGAGTGTGTCGGTGGCGGGTTTAACGGTGCTGATTGTTGGTGATGTACCGCTGAGGGCTCGGCTGGCGGCGATTTTGGCTTCTGAGTTCGGTTCTCGGGTGCAGGTAGAAAAAACTGATGTGGGGGAGAATGGGATTTTGGTGAGTGGGTGGGAGTTTTGGCGGGAATATCAGGGGGAGTTGAGCGCGCCTCACTTGCTGGCGATCGCCACTTTGCCGCTACCTACCTTGGAGAATCCTTTGGTGGCGGCGCGTGTGGCTTATTATAAGGAGCGGCGTCTAGATTGGTTTCGGTTGTATTTGCTGCCGGCGGCGCTGAATGAGTTGCAGCGGGCGATCGCGCCGGTGCGAGAACGTCAGGGGGTTGTGGCGATTTTTGACAGCAGGGTGATTCACCGCAGTTACGGGCAGCAGGTTTTAGCGGCGCTGAGTCCGTTTGCGAGGATTAATTATTTGGATACGACTTGGCTGACGCAGGCCTGAGATGACCTGTTGGCGTATAATTTGGTTGGTTATACAATTGAAATCTGATTTAGCAGACAAAAATTATGGGTGAAGCTAAGCGTCGTAAAGATTCGATCGGCGACGAATTCGGTAAAGAAGAGCGCATCGTTTCGTGGCTGCCAATCACGAAAACCCAAAGCGAAGATTTTGTGAGGTGGACATCTCGCGGAAGCTGGATCGGGATTAGCCTGTTGGTGGGTTGGTGGATTGTGGTGCGGTTTGTCGGCCCTGCGGCGGGTTGGTGGGTGGTTGATTGATGCTAGGCTCGACAAATGCCTGTGTTCTGGGCATTGTGTCGAGTTTAACTGGGAAACAAGCGGCTGAATTTTTTGGAAAAATTTAGTTGCACATTTGGACTTGGTATGGTATCGTAATTATCTACGGGCGATTGGCACAGTGGTAGCGCGCTACCTTCACACGGTAGATGTCACAGGTTCAAATCCTGTATCGCCCATCTTATTAAATCTATATATATCAAAAGTTAGGGGGATTTAGCCAAGATTTTTGGCTTTACATTGACTATTAACTACGAAATGACTATGATTGCTCCAAAGCCATAGTCAGGATTAAGCTATGAACACTACACAGAAAGCTACCAATGGTAAATACAGAAATCAGACATATCTGACTGTTGTAGAAGCAATTAAGCCAAAGCCAGCAATAACTCTATCAAAGTTGTGGGAAATGTATGTAGTTTATAAAACTCCGACAGTTGCAGTTAGCACTCTTAAAAATGCTTACAGTGCCATAAGTTCTCATGTTAAAAAGCTACCAAAACAATCTCTTGAAGATGCTGTAGAAATAAGAGATTATTTGATTGATAATTTTAATCCCGATACGGCTAAAAAATATTTAAATAATATCACAGCTTGTTGTGATTGGGGTGTTGAGTATGGTCATATTTCTAACAACCCTTTTTTAGGTATGGCCAAGAATATCAAAACACAACCTAAACAATTAGAGGACATAAAACCTTTTTCTAAGGCTGAAAAAGATGCCATCATAAAAGCTTTTGAGACAGATCGCTACTATAGCCATTATGCCTCTTTTGTTAAATTTCTTTTTTTTACAGGATGCAGGACTTCGGAAGCTATAGGGCTAAAATGGAAACATATAGATGCTGACTGCCACCACATCTGTTTTTGTGAATCTTATGTTAGAGGAAATAGAAAAGGTACTAAGACTGGCAAACCAAGGATTTTCCCTTGTAATGCTCAATTACAAAACTTTCTAAAATTAATTAAGCCAGAAAGTGGCGATCCAGAATCTTTAGTATTCCCCAGTCCCGAAGGTAAAGAAATTGACGATCACAATTTCCTAAGCAGAGCTTGGAAGGGATATAAAAACAGGCATGGAAATAAAGTGGATGGGGTTGTAACAAAGTTGGTCAAAGAAGGTCTAGTTAGTGAATATAGGAGCCAGTACCATACTAGGCACACATTCGTTACACAATGTCTAGAAGCTGGCATCAATGTTGTACAAATAGCAAAATGGGTGGGTAATACTCCTGAGATAATTATGAGGCACTATGCGGGAATTACTGCTACCATCGAAGTACCTTTGTTGTAGAAATATCAGCACAAAAGTTTAAATTAAGTAAGTAATATTTATTTACTACTTTTTTTGCTGTTAGAAGTAGATGCAAGACTTACTGAAACAGCATTTAACCTACGCCAAAACGATCGATCGCCCAAAACACCCATTTTCCACTACAAATATACTACAATAAGAATGTAGCTCGTGTCTCCGCAGGAGGTTTCCTCGTGACAAATCCCAATCTTTCCCAAAATTTCAACCTAATCGTGCCCGCCGGAACCCAAATTGTCACCAAAATTGAGGTCAAAAACCCCGGTGGAGACAAATCTTGGAAACAAGGCGCAGTAGGTGTCATTGTCAAATCGCCTACAGACAATTCCCACGCCTATTTAGTCAAACTCCCAGACGCAACACAAGTTAGTCTGCGGCGACACGAATTCAGCATCCGCAAACAGTTTCAAAGTGAAGGATTAGAGTCTGGAGGAGATTTTCTCGCAGAATATAACCTCTATGATTCTGTAATTTACCGCTGCATTGTTGGTTCCAGAGCCTACGGTTTGGATAACGAGCAATCCGATACAGACAGGCGCGGGATTTACCAGCCGCCGGCAATTCTTCATTGGTCGCTTTACGGCATTCCAGAACAATTGGAAAACAAGGAAAATCAGGAATGCTATTGGGAACTGCAAAAGTTTCTAGTTTTGGCACTAAAAGCTAATCCAAATGTGCTAGAATGTTTGTACACGCCTTTAGTAGAAACAATTTCTCCTGTAGCACAAGAATTGCTAGAAATTCGGGAAATCTTTCTGTCTCAATTAATTTATCAAACTTACAATAGCTACGTTTTGTCTCAATTTAAAAAAATGGAGCAAGACTTGCGGAATACAGGAGAAGTGCGATCGAAGCACGCGATGCACTTAATTCGGTTGCTGCTGTCAGGAATTACGGTGCTCAAGGAGGGGTTTGTGCCGGTGCGGGTGCAGGATTTTCGATCGCAATTGCTATCTATCCGCAATCAAGAAATATCCTGGGATGAGGTGAATCGCTGGCGGTTGAGCTTGCACGCAGAGTTCGATCGCGCTTTTGCAGAAACTTCCTTACCAGAACGTCCTAATTACGAGAAAGCCAATCAGTTTTTGATTAAATCTCGTAGAAGTGCGATCGGCTAAAAGTGCGATCGGGCAAATAACATAGAAAATCATGGTAGAATATCTCTCTAATCTAGCCAAAATTATCTCAGTTCGACCTTATCCGCTGCTGTTTGCGACTGTCAGCGGATCGCACTTATACGGTTTTCCTTCGGCAGATTCTGATTTCGACTTGCGGGGAGTACATATCTTGCCGCTACCGAAAGTAATTGGACTGATTTCGGGAGAAGAAACAATCGAGGTTTCGGAAGTTCGGGAGAAAATGGAACTCGATTTAGTCACTCACGATATTAAAAAGTTTCTTGAGTTGCTGTTGAAGCGCAACGGCTACGTGTTGGAACAACTGTATTCGCCACTTATAGTTTATAGTAGCGAGGAACATCAGGAGTTAAAAGAACTCGCCTCGAACTGCATTACCAAGCACCACAGCCACCACTATCTAGGTTTTGCTCAGACTCAATGGAGATTGTTTGAGAAACAAAGCCCGCGTCGGGTTAAGCCGCTGCTGTACGTTTACCGGGTGTTGCTGGCGGGGATTCATTTGATGCAAACGGGGGAAGTTGAGGCGAATTTGGTTACACTAAATCAGAAGTTCCAGTTGTCGTATATTCCTGATTTGATCGATCGCAAGCTGGCTGGTGACGAAAAATCAGTGCTGGAAGATACAGATATTGAATTTTATCAGCAGGAGCGCGATCGGCTAATCAATGTATTAGAAGAGGCAAGTTTGACAAGTCATTTGCCGTCAAATCCTGATGCAAAGGTTGCTCTTAGTGAATTCTTGGTAAAGGTGAGGATGGCATCTGTGAACTAAGCTGTTCCACTTCTAATTACTCGTTTGGTGCGCCGAAGATTGCAGAACATCTATTCGCAGACAAACTAATACTAAAAAAACCGGGTTTTTGATTTTGATTCAAGGCCAGAATGCAGTATTTTTGTCCTTCATCAAACCCGGTTGTAAGTGATTTACCTTGAGATATTTGTGTTGGCTCGTCCGCTGAGGGCAGGTATGCCGATATTTTCATGTTCGGTAACTTGTGTGTGTTTTCCTGGTATGTAAATATTCCAACTTGCGCCACCAAAATATGTCTTGATATATGACGTTAAGGCGTGGATAAATACGACGATGCCGACCATTTCTAATGACTCTTCAATTGTTACTATTATCTGGTAAAGTATATTATCCTCTCCCGCTGTAGAAGATCGGTATGCTCCTACCAATTCCATCCCTAGCGCTCCTCCAATATAAATAGCGGTTGCTGCAACAAACAATTTTTTTGTAGGAACAGGAAGGTGGAACAGAAACTTAATGTAGGAGAATAAAAATATCACTACTAGAATACCGATGGGCACAACCCAAGTAAAGTAAAGAATTCCTGTGGCATTTAGCATGGTTCGCATCGGTTGTATCAGTTTTTCGTGCAATTGACCAGCTTCGTCTACAGATAGATATACAAATATGAATGATAAAACTTTCCAGTAATTCTTGTAGCGACAACTATCCAAATTTTTCACATAGGCGATCGTACCCAGCAAGAAAGAACAAAACAGCAATGCCAAAGCTGAGTATGCGGTTGGAATGTTTCGCTCGGAATCAACGCCGAATGCCCTTACTAAGTAGTTTTCCGACGATACACCAGGCAACAAGTACGCAGCCATCTGACTTAAGAAAGATATTACAACCAGACAGGTGACTACTCTCAGCAAAAGTTGGGTGATAGTCCCTGGAGCTAGAGGAATTTGAAATTTCATGTTTTCTTAACCGTTTGTTTAATTTTGGATTAAGCATATGTTATCCCAAAAAAACTTTTCTCCGTATATCTACGGGCATAGATGAGTCATCGCGGTGAAGAGTTTATTTTTTTTTATTGTAAAATTATAGCCTGATTAAGAAATGTAGCAGAGATCGATCGCCCTTAATTTTATTTTTGCAAATTATAAATTTATTTATTTATTGAAACGTAAATTAGAGATCTCGAAAAATGAAGCTGAAATCCTGACTGCGGTTGAGTAGAGCTCTAAATTCGATCGATCTCTGACAGAGAAACTCGGCTTCAGACAGCCGATCGCCCTAAGTACGGAGAATTTCTGACATCAAAGGCGATCGCCAATCTCAGTAAACACTCTGAGATCGAACAAGAGGCAGAATTAACCGGAGATTAACACTCCTAGACGCATTAAGACCGAAGAAACCGGGTTTTTTACCTGATCTTTCTGTCAAAACAGATAATTTTCGTCCATCAAACCCGATTTCCGATCGCCCATGCCTCCAGGACTAATTAACTAAGTTCGCAGTCACAGAAGCCAGTCCTTAAAGATCGGGATGAAGTCCTGACTGCGAACTTAAATCGTACCTGCGCGGCGTGTACACCCAAACATCTCCTCCATATTTGCGGGGAATAATCCGAGTTTGACTCGAACCAACAATTATTAAAGTTCTCATATCCGCATCTTCCGGCTGGAATTCGCCGAGGGTGCAAACGCGCACAGATTGGCCTGGCCTGCCGAGGTTTCGCCCCAATACAACCGGGGTTTTAGGATCGCGAGTTTGCAACAAAATCTCGATCGCCCTTCCCAATTGCCAAATCCGCTGTTTCGAGATTGGATTGTAAAATGCCATAACTAAATCCGCCTTTGCAGCCGCCGAAATCCGCTGTTCTATGACCTCCCAAGGCTTGAGAATATCCGAAAGCGAAATCGCACAAAAATCGTGTCCGAGGGGTGCTCCGATCGCAGCAGCGGCCGCCTGCATCGCAGAAATCCCCGGTGCTACCCGAATGTCGATGCCTTGCCATTCGGGTTTGCTGTCAAAGTCGATCGCCTCAAACACAGCCGCAGCCATCGCAAAAATCCCCGGATCTCCCGACGAAACTACGGCGACAGATTTTCCCGATGCTGCTAAATCTAGGGCAAAACGGGCGCGATCGATCTCTTCGCGGTTGTCGGAATCGTGCCGCTTTTGTCCTTCTCGCAGGGTTCCGGCCAAGTCGAGATAGAACTTGTAACCCACCCAATCGGTGGCTTCGCGCAAAATTTGCTTAACTTCCGGCGACATCCAGGGCGCGCCTCCGGGCCCGGTACCGACGATCGCCAGTTTGCCGCGGCTAACTCCGATCGCGCTTGCATCAATCGGTTCTGCAGCCAGGGCGATCGCGCAACAAAAGGCGTTTGTGCGATCGCCTTCGACTAACTGACTGTTTGCACCGGCTGCTGTCAGGCTAATTTGGGCAGCGGTGACATCAAAACTGGCATTATATTCTATTAATTTAACTGTGTCGAATTCCACAAGTTCTGGAAGATTCAAAAAACGGACTGGCACTTTGAAGTATTGGCTAATTGCTTCTAAAGTCGGATTTCCCATCTCATGTTTTAAAGCAAAAAATCCGGCAACAGAAGCTGCTGCTAAATCGGTATTTTCCAAGATTTGCTGCACGTAAGAAACTGCTACTTCCGGCTCAATATAGGATAGATTTGTGAGTGCAAATGCTGCAATTTGCGGGTGGTAAACTAAACAGTCGGGTGTCGGTACAACTGCTTTTTCGGTGACGCGGATGGTTAATTTGGCTGCGGGGGCGATCCTCTCCGTTGTAGCCCCCGTAGGGGCGGGCTGCGCTAAGGGCAAATTGCTCTCCCAAAGCCAGTTAGCAGCCCCTTCTAGCTGTACTTTTGCCCCGGCGAGCAAATTTGAAATAAAAGTCTTCGCGTCCTCTGGATTCGCCAAATAATAGCCTTGGGGAGGACTCAGCAGGGCGGTGCGAAAGCGGATATCTCCGGTGGTGGTGATGGCGGGTTGTACGCCTAGGGCGGCAGCAATTTCTCTGGCCAAGTCATTTACGCCGTGTAAACCGCCCAGCAGCGGTACTACGGCGCTTCCGTCTTCGGCGACGGCTAAGACTGGGGGTTCGGCGCGTTTGTCTGACAGCAGCGGCGCGAGGGTGCGGATGATGATTCCGGCGGCGCAGATGGCGATGATTGGGGTTTGGGTTGCGAATAGTTCCCGCAGTGTTTCGCCGAAGTTGCTAAAGTTGATGTCTGTGTCGGATGTGCGATCGACTAAACCGTAAATCTGGGAACCTGGGAAGACTGCGGAGATGGTTTGGGCGATCGGCAGGCTGTTTTGACCTAGGATAATTATGGCGGGAGAAACTAGATTCACGGTTTTATATAGGGCTGTGTTTGCACTGGTTGGATTTGATTTCTGCTTGCTTCACGAATACGTATTTGACGAACCGATGAAAGTGACGTTATGCAAGCGCACTAAAGAAGAGAAGAAAACAGTTTTTGGGGCTAGAATTTTGAGCGATTTCATACTGAAAAATTTTGTCAAAAAAATTAATCTCAGAAGCGATAAAGTCGCCGAGATACAGAAAAATAGCGTTTTGATTTTTTTGATTATGGGTTAAGGGAGTATTGATCTCAAAAACTACGTTCAATAAACAGTAAAAAAAGCATTTTAGCCCTTAAATCGAAGCTAAAATAAACTGGGTTTTTCAACCATTTTAAAATCATTCAAAATACTTTCCCAAGCGTGAAGAAAGATTATTTTCTGGATGCAGCCACAACACATTTTCTGTCATCTGATTATCTGTAAGCTTAGTTAATTGGAGGTGATGTCGCAACCCAGAACGTTTGGTAGAGATATTAAAAGGTTGATAGCCATAACTTTGCATAATTTCGCAAAGTTCTTTGACACTGAAACCGCCCCTTTCTAGATGTTCCGGCACTACCTCTGTCAAGATTACTGGATGCAGGCGTTGAATTGTGCGATCGAGTCCTCGAATTACCAGGGGTTCAAACCCTTCTACATCAATTTTAATAAAAGTGATTCCTGGTAATTCTTCAGGCAAAATATCATCTCCGCGATACACGGTTAGTTGATACTGGCTGGAAATTAGCGACTCATCTTGTTGAGGAATCTTTGTAAAAGTTCCCATCCCCAACTCTTCATTGACTACAGTTAGTGTCTGTTCGCTTTGTCGTTCGGCAAGACCGCAATTGTGCAGGGTAACTTGCTGCAATTCATTGTTACTCACATTCGCCTGCAATCGCTTAAAAACCAAAGGATTTGGTTCAAAGGAATGTACAGTCCCTGTCGGAGTAACACACCGTGCTGCCATCAGAGTAATCATTCCTAAATTAGCTCCGACATCGATAAAACTATCGCCCGGTTTTACGGCTTCGATCATGAATTTTTGGATATCTAACTCGTAGTAGCGACCTAGAAAATATGTCATTCGTTCGTGCCAAGAGGAAAGATCGAGAGTCATCAAATATTGATGAAACTTGCCGCGTATAGTACGGGTAGGGGCATCTTTCCACAATTCACTTTTATACCCACCTAAGTTTTCAAATAATTTTCCCCATCCCGGCAGTTCCCGGCGCGTGTAGGGCAAAATCATATAAATTAGTTTGGTGCTTTTCATTTTGATATTTCTCCAGTTCAGTGTCAAGAATTTGGTTACTAAGATTTTATCTTTTTGGCTGCCAGAGACTTCAAAATCTTTGAGAGACAAGCTTGATCCAGAGGTTGTCACCCCGTGAACACAATTATACCTCGAATCGCTTAGCTCTTGTACATCCCAATTGTGTATGGTGATTGAGGGGGGGCGGGGTAGAGGGGGATTGGGGGAGAAGATTTTTGATCGATCGTCGAAATATACAATTTAAATGCACAACAGCTTAAGTAGTGTCAAAATTTAGAGACTACGATACAAACATCCTAGATAGTGTTTTTAGCTACATTCTTCAAAGCCGCCGCAGTCAAGAATGGTAAGTAAAATTACCAAGGACAGCTTTGAAATCGGCTGGCAAATAACTTATGAAACCTCGAATCATTGTTTGTGGGTTGGGGCGCACGGGACACAAGATTTTTTGTTTGTTGAGACAGCAGGGGGCGATCGCGATCGGTATTAGCGATCGCCCAATTCGCGGCGAAACTTCTGATGTGGTTGTCGGTAATTTGCAAGCAGCTTCTACTCTGTTGGCCGCTGGCATTCAAAAAGCTCACACTTTAGTAATCGCAGGAAATGATGATGCTGTAAATTTGGCAGTTTTGATGCAGGCGAGGATTCTCAATCCTCAAATTCGGATCATTAACAGATTGTTCAATACTAGCTTGGGCGACAGAATCGATCACTCTTTGCCAGAGCACACTTCGATGAGCGTTTCGGCTTTGGCTGCTCCGGTTTTTGCTTTTGCTGCTCTGGGAAATCGGGCGATTGGACAGTTGCGTTTGTTCGATCGCACTTGGCCGATTCACGAAGAATATATCGATGAAAATCATCCTTGGCTCGATCGCAATCTCAGCGATTTGTGGAACGATCGCTCGCGAATGTTGATTTATTATCTCCCGGCGGCGAACAAAACTGATTTAGTATCGGCGGTGCTTGCGGGCCGGCAGTGTCAAAAAGGCGATCGGCTAATTGTTGCCTCAGAACCGACTCTCCGCAGCCCCCAAAAAACTTTGATTCAAAAACTGCTTAAAAGCTTAACTAGCCTCCGCCGATTTCAGCAGCACAGCCAAGCAGTAATTGTGGTACTGACTCTGCTGGCAATGATTGGAATAGCTACTTCTATCTATATTTGTGTTGATGAAAATATCTCGATTGTCGATTCTCTATATTTTTCGGTAGGGATGATTACTGGTGCCGGAGGCTATGAAAAAGTTGCCGAACAAGCTCCAGAAAATATTAAATTATTTACGGTGATGATGATGTTAGTTGGAGCGGGCATCATCGGCATCTGCTACGCCCTGCTCAACGATTATGTATTGGGAACTCGCTTTACCGAATATTGGGATATAACGCGAGTTCCGCAGCGCCATCATTACATTATTTGCGGACTGGGCGGCATGGGCATACAAATTGCTAAAGAACTGCACACTAACGGTTATGATATTGTGGCGATCGAGCAAGATCCGAACAGTCGCTTTCTGAGTACGGCTCGCTCTCTGAAAATTCCAGTAATTCACGGAAGTGCTAGTTTGTCCGAAACTCTGGAAGCTGCTAATGTTAACCAAGCTGCTGCACTTTTGGCCGTTACTAGCAGCGATATGTCCAATCTAGAAATTGCCTTGACTGCTAAAGGATTAGCACCGAAACTGCCGGTGATTGTCCGCAATCAAGACTCGCATTTTGCTTTGATGGTGCAGCAGGTTTTTGAATTTGAAGGAGTTTTGAACCCGACGGAATTAGCGGCTCCTGCTTTCGCTGCGGCGGCGATTGGAGGTCGAATTTTGGGCAACGGGATGACTGCTGACAGTCTGTGGGTTTGCTTAGCAACATTGATTACGCCAAAACATCCTTTTTGCGGCTACCGCATTCAAGATGCTGCGAAATCTGCTGATTTTGTGCCTCTTTATGTGGAAACTAATTGTCAAACTATTCACGGCTGGGATTTGCTAAATTGTTGTCTGAGTGCGGGGGATGTTTTGTATTTGACGATGCCGGCAAATCGGTTGGATTTACTGTGGAGAACTACCTCGGAATTGATTAAAACTTAATGGTTTGACGTGGCAATTTATGTTGCCGATCGCTCAATTGCAACTACAAACCTGATAAAATTGGGCTAGTAGAGTAAATTGGACTTACGGCTAATCCTCAGAAACCTGGTTTCTTCCCAGATTTCTCCCGGGTTTAGCGCAACTTCTAGTATAAATGACCAACAGAGTCTCAATTAATTGCAATGTAGAATGAGAAAATTTTTAGGATTATGTGTGTTTGGCTTGATAATGGCGATCGCCTCTGTAGCTGTGGCCGCTCAACCTTTGTCTGTCGCCTATCCTCCCGCCAACCACAAAACAATAGCCGATCGCATTTTTTTAATCGGTACCGCCCCCGCAACCGGACAAGTATCGGTAAATGGCCAACAAATTCCGCGCAGCGGGGCGGGTCATTTCGCCCCGACAGTTCCCCTGCAATTAGGCGAAAATGTCTTTACCTTGCGTTACGAAAATCAGCAAGTTCAAATTAAGGTGACGCGGGAGTCAAATCAGCCGGAAGTCCCCGCTGGATTGGCTTTTGCTAAAAATTCGCTGACACCGAAAGTCGATGTCGCGAGTTTACCGGGGGAATATATTTGCTTTGGGGCGATCGCTCCGGCGAATGCTTTAGTTGCGGTAAAATTGGCTGGGGTTACTATTCCTTTAAAAGCGCGATCGCAAGTCGAACTCCCCGACAACAAATCTGTACTGCTAGGTGAAAATTCCCCGATCGCCAAAAGCAGCACCGAACAGTATCAAGGCTGCGCTATAACTCCCCCAAATCCACCCTTGCTAAAGGGCGAAAATGAGTCTAACTCCTCCCTACCAAAAACAGAAAAAATTGATTTAGGAGTGCCAGTATTTGAGCTAACAATGAACGATCGAACTATCAGCCAGCAAGGTACCGGCAAGATTTCTATTCTCTCCCCGGCTGAGTTAGAAATAGCCGAAGTAACAGCAGATCCTGGTGTCGCTAGAACCGGGGCGAGTACAGATTTTTCTCGGATGACACCGCTACCGAAGGGAACGCGAGCAACAGTTATCGGGCGCGAGGGAGAATGGATTCGGCTCGATTACGGTGCTTGGATCAAAGCATCAGAAGTGCAAATTGTCAAGGATGCAGTTCCCGCGCGATCGATTATTCGCAGCGCCAGTTCGCGTCAAGTTTCCGGCTGGACAGAGGTCTTATTCCCCTTAGAAACACCAGTCCCAGTCACCGTGCAAGAAGGAGAACGCACGTTCACTTTAACGCTGTACAATACCACCGCTCAAACTGACATTATTCGCGTCTCTGATGACCCGGTAATTTCACGTTTGGAATGGCAACAAATCTCGCCACTGCAAGTACAATACACTTTTAATCTCAAATCAGCCCAGCAGTGGGGCTATAAGCTGAGATACGACGGCACAACTTTAGTGCTGTCTTTAAAACACCCGCCGGCGAATACAAGCATGATGCCGAATTCGCAAGCAAAACCCTTATCGGGAATTAAGATTCTCATCGATCCGGGACACGGCGGGCCGGAGGATGGAGGTGCTGTAAGTCCAGTGGGAATTAGGGAAAAAACAATAGCTTTAACGGTCTCGAAATTGGTGCAACAGGAATTGGTAAATCGGGGCGCAAATGTGGTAATGACGCGGGTAGAAGATGTCGATTTGGATTTGCCGCCGAGGGTAGAAATGATTCAAAAAGAAGAACCAGCGATCGCAATTTCGATCCATTACAATGCCTTGCCGGATAACGGCGATGCAATTAATACTAAAGGTGTCGGCGCTTTCTGGTTTCATCCCCAAGCCCACAGTCTGGGAATGTTTTTGCACAACTATTTAGTTGCCAAGTTGAACCGTCCGAGCTATGGTGTATTCTGGAATAATCTAGCCATGACTCGTCCTGCAGTTACTCCATCTGTTTTAATGGAATTGGGATTTATGATTAATCCCGAAGAATTTGAATGGATTGTGAATCCGACAGAACAGCAGAAGTTAGCCGAGGCAATTGCCCAAGGCATTACCGAATGGTTTGCTTCCATCAAATAACAGTCCAATAACAGTTCGGTCGTTCGGACTTCAGTTTTTCCAACCCGAGGAGATTAAAGAAATGCTAATTTTTACTCAATCAAAAGCCTTTTTCATTGCAGCGGCAGTTGCAACTTTAAGCTTCTCACTTTACAGCTTTCCCGTTTTTGGCAGACAGCAAAATCTTTCTTCCCAAAAAGTAGAAGCTTTAAAAAAACAAACTCAGTGCTCATTTATTACAGGTGAAGGTGGCGCAGTCAACATTCGCAAAGGCCCCGGCAATAAGTACGCGGTTGTAGCTAAACTCAAAAGAGGAGACGGAGTTCGGGCCCTCAGCAGACAAGGTAATTGGGTAAAAATTGCGGCGACATTTTCGGGTAATCCTCCTAATGAAACTTTGACAATCCTTAATGGTTGGGTGAACAATAAATTTATTAATGGTTGTTCTGAAGACCAATTTGACAGGTGGCGGCAATAGGGAATTTAGCGATTTTTTCGTGATAGTGCGGGCTGTTTTTTGAGATGGTCAATTATTGGCAGGTATTATCGATCGTCTGGATAGATTAGCAACCCCAACTGACAATAAGGTAATTTTAACGGCCCGGTATTCAACCCGCACCAGGACTTTCGGCTTCGCCCAGCCTCCTGGTGCGGGTGCAAGCTTGTATAGAACCCATTTGACATCTTTGAGTTTTTGGGTTGGGTGACGAGAAATATAGAGAGAAACTGGTTTCTGAGATTTACGCAAGGGGCGAGAAACCGAGTTTATACGAGTTTTTGGGTGACGAGAAATATAGAGATCAACCCGGTTTCTGAGATTTACGCAGAATAGATATCAAATGGGTTCTATAAAACCTGGTTTAAACTTCCCCGTATTTTTAACCCCCAAGTGTTGGGTTATATTATTGAATAATTGATGACATAATATAGCCTTTCGATCGTAACATGAGGTGCTAGGAGTGGGCATAGGGCATAGGGCATACTTCACCAAGCTTGAGAACCCCTATAATAGTTGGGATATTGCCTGCACTTGCATTGTTTTTTTGAACTGGTATCACTATCATAAATCATGAATTTTAGTCGATCGCTCTCGGTAATTGCCATGCTTTCGATCGCAAGCTGCAACATCCAAACCCCAAAAACTAACACGCAGCCTACAGAAAGTCGTAGCTTGCGGGGCGGGACGCCATCGCCAATTGCAGCAGCATCTGTTCCGGCCAAGCCAAAGTCGGAGATTAAAGAAGCAAAATTAATTGCTGTCGGCGACATCATGATGCACAGTACCCAAACAATCTCCGGCTACGACACAAAAAAACAAACATACAATTTTGACAATTTCTTCGCACCAGTTAAAAGCATCCTCTCAAAAGGCGATTGGGTAACGGGAAATCTCGAAACACCCTTAGCGGGCAAAGATGCGGGCGGATATACGGGCTATCCCCTATTCAACGCACCGGCTCAATTACTGGATGCTGCTAAAAAAGCCGGATTTAATATCTTGACAACTGCAAACAATCATGCTTTGGATCGGGGAGAAACAGGCATAATTAGGACGATCGCAAATTTGGGCGATCGGCAAATTGCCTCCACAGGAACAGCCAAATCGAAAGCTACGGGCGATCGTACTTTAATCATCACCAAAAACAATATTTCACTAGCCATGCTAGCCTACAGCTACGGCACAAACGGCATCCCCATACCCAAAGGCAAAGACTACTTAGTTTCCCTAATCGACGAAAAAAAGATAATCAAAGACATAGCCAAAGCCCGCAAACAAGGAGCAGATATAATCGCAATTTCCCTACATTTTGGCGACGAATATCAGCGACAGCCAAACACCCAACAAAAACAATTAGTTGAAAACCTATTAAAAGCCGGTGCAGACATCATTCTCGGCAGTCATCCCCACGTTGTCCAACCTTACAAAATCTTTAACTTCCCCGGAAAAAACGGGAAAACCCGCAAAGCTGTAGCAATTTATTCAATGGGAAACTTCATCTCCGGTCAAACCAAAAAGTATACCGATTTAGGCGTAATTTTGCAAGTAAATATCCGCCAAAAACTTCCCGAAAAAACCACAGAAATCACCGGCATCAAAACCATTCCGACTTGGGTACACCGCTATACTCTGAACAACAAATATCATTATCGGATTCTACCCTTAGAAACAACTGTCACCCAGAAAAAAGATCCGCTGCTAACAACTTCGCAATATCCAGTTTTAAAAGCATATTTACAAGAGATGAACAATCATCTCAACTCTTTGAAGAGTCAGAAAAAATCAAAGTAATTTGCGATTGGGAATTGGGTCCTGGTGATTGTAATTGGAGTTAGAGCCGATCGATTTTTATTCCCAGGCAGTGCCCGTTGGTAAGGTAACAACTTAAACTAGGGAAGCAATCATGTATCCAACGGAAGAGGGTGTAGTGGAGTAGAGCGACTTTTCTTTTTGTGATTATATTCTTCCCATACGCCAAGATAATCTGATGCTTGATATCTGCCGAATATCTCAGCGAAAATGTTAGGCAATTTTCGGTAAGGAGAAACACCCATATCTTTAAGCATGATGTCAATATATTGTTGAAAGCGAGTGTTAATTGCACAGGATCGCGAAGGTTCAAATTGAATATTTGCGCGTTTCCACTGGCGGATATATTCAATACTTTTTTCCATATTTTCGCTGGAAGGTAACTCAAGTTCACCACGCCAGTAAGCACACAGCCATTGTGTGGCAATTTCGACTGCTGGTACGTGCATATATCCATGATTGAACCCGGCAAAGGCAATGCCAGGAATGCGAGGATGAAGCAAGTGGCGATATAACTGCACGCCATCGGGTTCGGTTTCCAACATTTTTCGATATTGATCAGGCAAAAATGGAAAAATCGGCGTTTGCGAACCCAAAGATAGAATGACTAAATCGCATGGAATCTCGCAACCATTTTTCAACTTTACTGCTTCTCGCGAAAAACCAGATAATTCTGCACGGTGGGGCGAGATTTTTCCTTCTGCAATAAAGGGATAGTAATTTTCAGGCGCAACCGCTGTGGCTGAACGTAAATCATGCAATAGTTTGTGGTCTGGTTGTACAGCTTTGATGCGACTCTGGGCGGCTTGGTCTTTTCCAGAAACATTTCGCTGAACTTGAAAGCGGAAGATGGATGCAATCAAATCCCAAAAACCTGAAACAATGAAACCAAGGCGATTGTGCAGGAAACGTTCAATGGCGGTTGGATGTGCCCAACTTGTCATCATCACTGTTCCAAAACGGCTGAATAATGGGTAGGTAAAATGTACGCCCAAAATCCATTCTGGCACAAGCCAGCGCGGTGTACGAAATACATGATTTACTTGCGCGCCTTGTTTGGCTGCGAAAGTCGCCATGTCCAAAGCACTTTTTCCGAAGCCAACGATTACAACTCGTTGATTGTCGAATATATCAAGCGCGTGCACATCCCGTTCAGTGATGATTTTCCCGCCGAAATCTTCGATACCTGGAAATTTAGGTTGATACTTTCCTTCTGTATATTGCCCAACTGAGATAACGACGTATCCAAATAATTTTTCGTGAACGCCATCCTGGTTTTTATATTTTAATAGCCAGCCATCTTCTGTTTCTTTGAGTTCGATAACTTCATGATTTAACCGCACATCAAGCTTTAAATGGTTGACCGCTTGTTCCAAATAATTCAGGATTTGTTCTCCGGTGGGATGTAAATCGGGCGTGAACGGCCAGGGAAAATCAGATAAATGATACTGTTCCCTGATATTTTGCAGGTGTACGTTTGGGTATGCAAGTGCCCATACTCCGCCAAGCTTTTCGGATTTCTCGAAAACAACTGCTTGGAAACCATTTTTCTTGAGAATATGGGCTGTCGTAATGCCTGATATCCCCGCGCCAATAATGGCAATTGGCATACCGTTTTTGTATTGCATATATTTGAGTCTCCTTATTTGGTATGGTTATTAGAGTAATTCTCCTGACGCAGTGACAAAAAACCGGAAGCCTTGCACTCAGAAGAGTTTAAATCGATCGCTCTCACGCAGACAGAGGGGTTGTCACCCTGTCAAATCCGCGACCTTAACCCCAACTGCTGATAGTAGTCTAGGTAGTTGTAGACTAAGGGGAGAGCAATTCTTGCCGTCTGGCTGCTACAAGCTCAGTTGAGGCGCGCTGCCACATTCCGATCGCGAAAAAGATGTATAGCAATCCTAAATGATTTGCTTGCATTATACGCGAGCTTTCTGGCTCGCACTGCAAGGATTCTGGTCTCGCTCGATTTTGCGGCTGATGCGAGGATTGCTATAACTTAATAACTAATAACTGCTTAATTAACCAAGCGATCGCTCGTTCAACATTATCAACCTGCTCAACATCGGGAATCTGCGGTCGCTGCACCATCACAACCGAAATTCCCAGTTCCCTAGCCGCAACAATTTTAGCATAAGTCGCACCGCCCCCGCTGTTTTTACTAACAATTGTATCAATCTGATATTCTAACAGCAATTCTCGCTCGTCTTCCAATGTAAAAGGCCCCCTTGCTAATAACAATTTACCGTTAGGAACAGGAGTATTGGGTGCAGGAGGATCGATCGCCCGCATCAAAAACCAAATAGCATCCAAACCAGCAAACTCCGCCAATTCCTGCCTACCAATCGTCAGAAACACCCGCTGAGACTGCCCTAATAAAGCCTTTGCAGCCTCCGAGTGGCTGGCAACTTCAATCCAGCGATCGCCCTCCACCATCTCCCAAGCAGGGCGCACCAACATCAAATGAGGCACATTACACTCAGCAGCAGCGATCGCAGCATTAGCAGAAATCTGAGCCGCAAACGGATGAGTCGCATCGATTAATAAGTCGATCGGGCTACAATCCAAAAACGCCGCCAGCCCAGCCGCCCCACCAAACCCCCCAATTCGCACCGTACCAGTTTTTGGAGTAAAAGGCTGTTGAGTGCGTCCTGCTAGCGAAGAAACCACCTCAATATCGGCGATTTGAGACGCTTTGGCAGCCAGTTTAGCAGCATCCCCGGTTCCGCCCAAAATTAGCAATCGTTTTTTCATTAAATTATCCTTAGCCACTACACAAACTGGCGGTTAAAACCGCAACTACACAACCAAAGTCCGCCTGCGCCAACTCAAGAAAATCCAGGCTTTTAGAACCTGCGGAGGCAGGTTTTGTTTGTGTAGCTGCGACTTAAGTCGCCGAGACTTTTCTCAAGAAAATCCAGGGTTTCAGAACCTGCGGAGGCAGGTTTTGTCTGTCTAGCTGCGACTTAAGTCGCCGAGACTTTTCAAACATCCCCTAACCAACGCCCGCAATTTTGGTTAATAATATGTTTAGTAAAGTTTCAACTGCTAACAAAAATGATTCGCTCACTTTTCACATTCTTTACAGTATTAATTGTAACCGGGTTAGTTTGGTTGGGAAACATCGCGCCCGCCGCCGCACAAGAACAACCCACAGACATTGCAGCTTCCCAGCAGGAATTAGCAGAACTCATTCAAAAAGCTTTTGAAGCTACCAACGAAGGCAAATTTCCCGCCGCAGAAACTTTCTGGACTCAAATCATCGAAAAATTCCCCTCACAAGCAGCCGCTTGGAGCAACCGAGGCAATTCTAGAGTCAGCCAAAACAAACTGCAACCAGCAATTGCTGACTACGAAAAGGCGATCGAACTAGCTCCCGAAGCCCCAGATCCCTACCTCAACCGCGGCACAGCCCTAGAAGGTTTAGGACGTTGGGAAGAAGCCATCGCCGACTACAATCACGTACTAGAATTAGACCCCAAAGATCCAGCCGCCTACAACAACCGAGGTAACGCCGAAGCAGGTTTAGGAGAATGGGAACCAGCAATTTCCGACTACAACAAAGCCTTTGAACTAGCCCCCGAATACGCCTTTGCTCGCGCCAACCACGCCCTAGCACTGTATCAAAACGGGCAAACCAAAGAAGCAATTCGCAACATGAAAAACATCGTCCGCAGATACCCTCAATTTGCCGACATGAGAGCCGCCCTCACCGCCTGTCTTTGGGAAGCTGGAAATCGCGGTGAAGCTGAGAGCAATTGGGTAGCAGCAGTCGGCCTCGATTCTCGCTACAAAGACCTCGATTGGGTTGCAAAAACCCGCCGCTGGCCGCCAGTTGTAGTCAGCGCCCTAGACAAATTCTTGAACTTAAAATAATCTCTAAATGGTAATTGGTAATGGGTAATAGGTAATAGGTAATATCGTGTCCGATCCGTTAACCGCAGTAAGATTCGTTCGTAGTGCGGACTTTAGTCCGCAGCATTTGACGGAATTAATTCCGCACTACAAACGTTTTTTATGGCGTTCGACGGGGATTGTAGGTATTTTGGCAATCAGCAGCAGGTTGGCTTTTTACTTTATTAATTCTTCAATCCGTGCAGTATTCAACTCTTCGACATTCCTGAAAACTGCAGCCGCACCTGCTTTTTTCAGCGCTGCACTATAAGCCTCACAGCGCACAGAATCATCCAAAACATGAGGTGGCAAAATTCCCATACCAAGCCAAACCCGATTTGGTTGCAATTCCCGCGCCTTCACCACCGTGTAAATATCGGCAACAGTATCTCCCGCATAAACCACGGGCAAATTCTTTGCTAAACCGTGCAGGTTTTCCAACTGTTCAATTGCTGCGAAAAGTCCAGCCGGATCTGGTTTTCCCGGTGCATCTTCCATCGCCACCAACACAGGGGAATTTAAACTCAGTTTCCCTGTCAAAACATAAGCAGCTTCAGCCCGCATCGCGCCGCTAAAAAAACCCCAAGCAACACCGCCAAGCGTTAAATTTTCTAGGTAAGCCGGACTTAACAGCAGCGGTTCGTCGCAAATGTAACCAGTCCAATTTTGCTCATCGGGCCCGCGATAGCGACTTTGGAAAAAAGCCACTAATTCGTCATAGTTGAGAGTGAGTTGATTTCTCGATCGCCCGATCGCCTCAAAATAACGGCAAACTAGCTCAAAAGACGCTTCCCAGTCATTATTCCACACTCCCTCAGACTTCAGAGAGTCGATATCCAGAGAATTTGGGCGAAAAGCACCAGCCGTGAAGTGTTCCACCGCATCCGCGATCGCCCGCCTGTAGGAACCGGACACATCCCGCACCACACCGTCAATATCAAAAACTAAAATAACTCTGTTCACAACTTAATTATCCTGGTAACTGGGGCGAGTTTTGCACAAATTTGATTGATTTAGGGCCCAGAAGGGGCGCGAAACCCAGCCGCGCGACAAAACTTTTAATCACCGATCACTCATTATCGAACAGAATGTGCTACGCTTAGCGATTGTAGAAATTTTTAACAAATTCTATCAAAACCCTGGAGGTTTGCTTGTCCAAGTTCATCTTAAAAGTTCTCTGGCTAGAAGAGAATGTTGCCCTCGCCGTTGACCAAGTTGTCGGCAAAGGAACTAGCCCGCTGACATCCTACTTTTTTTGGCCGCGCAAAGATGCGTGGGAAGACCTCAAAAACGAACTCGAAGCCAAACACTGGATTGCTGACAACGATCGCGTCGAAATCCTCAACCAAGCCACAGAAGTCATCAACTACTGGCAAGAAGAAGGCAGACGGCGCCCGATGACAGAAGCTCAATCGAAGTTCCCCGAAGTAACTTTTACCGGCAGCAACTAAGCCCAGCTTTTAGTTCCTACCCATATACATTGGCTGTTATGGCTGATGGGATAGAGCACAGAGGCGGAGAAGGCCAAAAGACTTGAATCTTTGCTTTTTCCACCTCGCCGGCCAACATACAATTTAAATGCGCCACAGTCGATCGAGATCCTAACTCCCATTTTCAGAGACACTCGGGTTTAGGGCTTAGTCGATTTGAAATTTGAAATTTGAGACTTATCCAAAATAAAGCTCTCAAATCGGATTTTCTACAATCTAAAAATCCTCAGCTACCCAACAAAACAAATCAAAAATCTGCTTTTTTCTAGTCTTAAGTTATTGTACAATTAGCTCTAAAAAGATTTTTAATAACTAATAACCAATAACCAATAACCAATAAACAATAACTAATAACTAATAACTAATAACCAATAACAAATAACTAATAACTAATAACTAATAACTTCTTCCCGGAACCTATGGGCGCCCAAACCACGATCGACCAAACCGAACAACTACCGCTGGTAACAAATCCCGACATTCTCCAGCAAGCCATCCTCTACAAAATTAACACTCGCGCCACCGCACGCGGAGAATTAGTTTTTCCCTGCCTGCCGGGAATGCTAAACCACTATCTCCAATCAATCGAAAAACTATTTACCACCCTCGACAGACCCCTGCCAGAAGACCGCAGGGAGGAACTCAAAAAGCTTTTAGCCACTAAATTAGAACAAGGCTACCGCACCTCAACAGCATCGATGCTGATCCTGCAATACGAATCAGTGCAGCCGCCGCAAACAGGCTTGGCCTGCAAAGTGATTGTTACTACCTCAACAGTTGGAGAACAGTATAAAACCTGGGTAGACACCAGAGAACCTCCCCTGTTCGGTTCTCATCCAGATGCAAAATTGATGGCAACGGCTGCTAAATTGGGAAATCCCGATCGCATCCGCATATTAGACGTGGGGGCCGGTACCGGACGCAACACCTTACCCCTGGCTCGATTGGGCTATGCTGTAGATGCGATCGAACTCACCCCAAGTTTTGCAGAACAACTCAAAGCAGCAGCAACAGCCGAAAACCTTCCCGTCACAGTAACCGAAGGCGACGTGCTCGACCCCTTAATGCGGATGAAACCAGCGGGCTACCAACTCGCAGTTGCCGCCGAAGTCATCTCGCATTTTCGTGACAGCGATCAAGTACGGCTTTTCCTAGCCAAAATGTGCGATTTCCTCTCTCCCGGAGGCGTGTTGCTGTTCAGCACATTTTTAACCGTCGGCGACTACCAGCCCGACGCCCTCGTGCGACAAGTTGCCCAGCTATCCTGGTCTACTTTATTCACGCCCCAAGAACTCGCCACCGCAATGGAAGGGTTGCCCTTAGTCCCAATATCCAACGAGTTGGTGTGGGAGTACGAACGCCACCACCTACCAGAAACAGCCTGGCCGCCCACGCCCTGGTTTCCCAGTTGGGCAACAGGTAGAGATGTTTTCCCGATGGCAAACGCCCGTCCGCCAATGGAATTGCGCTGGATTTTGTGTCGCCGTAGTTAGTCAGTTGTCAGTTGTTAGTTGTCAGTTGTCAGTTGTCAGTTGTTAGTTGTCAGTTGTTAGTTGTCAGTTGTCAGTTGTCAGTTGTTAGTTGTCAGTTGTCAGTTGTCAGTTGTCAGTTGTAGAGTGCGCCGCCCTCAAGAATCGCTCAATTCGATCGACAATCTCACATATCCCCACCTCACAAAGACGGCTGGGCAAACAAATTTTATACTTCTTTTGGAGTAATTTTTTTAATCAATCCCATCGTTTCGAGGCTAACACAGCAATCGAAACCTTTGACAACACAGGCTAACAGCCACATCAAGTCTTTTTATTCCCAAATCATCAAGCCGGCTCGCGGTCAAATGTTGCAGCCGATATACAAAAATTTACAAAAATATATATTAAGATGTAAACATAGCGAAGTTCGATCGCCCGTGTGGGAGAAACTCGGTTTCTTAGCAGCTCCTATGTTAACAAACCTGTGATTTTTTGCGAAAAATTCGATCGCCATCTGGAATCCGTGCAACTACAATCAAGATCGAACAAACCTATTCCTCCCGATAGATGACATTTTGGGGGAGTAGAACTACCCAATAAATTAGCTCGCTAATCAGCGAAGCTCCTGAGACACAAATATGCTTTTAACACGTCCACTACAAGCGTTTGGAGCAATCTTCAGGCACAAACCTTCAACAAAAAGCTCGATCGACCAAAAAAGCAGTAAAAATTATTTAGAGGGGAATATTTCTCCCGCTCCAAACCAAGAAAAGGACTGCGACATCCCACTAGAAATGCTGATGAGTAACGCAAAAACCAACTGCACCGATGAAGAAATTACCGCTTGGCTGCGCGGATTGCTGACAATTGCTTGGGCTGACGGCAACTTTGACGAAAACGAGCAAAAAATCATTGCGAACCTAACTCAGGATGAATTACATCCAGTATCTGCTGAGACAGAGTTTGAACCGATTGCGGCAGAGGAACTAGCTGCTGTGTTAGGGAAAGGCACCGCCAACGGGGAGAATTTTTTGAGAACAGCAGTCATGGTAGCCTTAGCAGACGGTACGTACTCGCTGAGCGAAGATGAGGTACTGTACAAGTTTTGCACAGCTTTGGGTCACAACATCGAGGCGATCGAATCTCTGCGACACACCATCGCAGACAGCAACTGCGACCCCCAAGGGCCAAACAGCCAAATAGCCTTTGATTCAAACTCCGTCCCCGCCGGCACACCCCTTTCATCTCCCCTACGCAAACCACACCACAAAAACGTCCTGCAACCGGTCAAAGATTGGCTGGACGGCTGGGAAATTCACGATCCCAAAGTGGCACATTTTGTCTGCAAAATGATTCCGCCACAATGTCCGTTTGAGCGAGATGTTGTATTGTTCGGGCGCAAAATCGTCCACATTCCGGCGATGTGCAAGATTAACCCGCTTTACGAACAGTTGGTGGGGATGCGCTTTCGAGCTCTCTGCTATTTAGCAGATGATTGTCAGGAAGATGTATCGTCATATTGTTAGCAGTCATTAGTCATTAGTCATTAGTCATTGGTCATTGGTTATTGGTCATTAGTCATTGGTCATTAGTCATTGGTCATTGGTCATTTAGACATTGCGAAATCTAGGATTAATGAATGTAACGATTAACCAATGACTGCTAATTAGTCCGGGACGCAAAAAGCCGAGTTTTTCTGGAAAAAAGAATCGTTATAGCCATCCGCCCCAGTAGAAAAACTCGGTTTATTCAATTTTTGTGGGTAAGTCCTGCTAATAGCAAATTTGTTGTTAAAATTATATTTTTCCAGCGACTGTAATTCGCGATTAGACTTTTTTAGGCAGCCTCAGCATTCTCAAGAAAAAGAGCAATATTCTACTGAAATCTGGTATTATACTAACCATTAGTGTCAAATTAACGTTAAAGCTAGTATGAGTCTGCTGTTTGACGATTAAGTTATCGATCGCCCAGCAGGAAGAACTCGCTACTCCCCCTTAACGAGGGGAGAACCGGAAGTGTTCAAAGTTCCCCTGATTAAGGGGGATGCGAGGGGGAGCGAGACTCGGATGAAAACGAGAGATACCAAAGGTTTTAGTCTTAAGTTGACACTGATGACTGCTGACTGATGACTAATGACTGTTGACTGATTACTATTGATTAAATTATGCAATTTATCGATCGAGCTGATATTCAAGTCGTGGCGGGTAAGGGCGGCGACGGTATGATCGCTTTTCGTAGAGAAAAGTATGTGCCGGCGGGCGGGCCTAGCGGCGGTACGGGCGGGCGCGGCGGTTCTGTGTTTATAGTGGCGGTGGAAAGCTTGCAAACGCTGCTAGATTTTCAGTACAACCGGATTTTTAAAGCTCAAGACGGGAAGCGGGGCGCGCCGAAGAATATGACTGGGGCTTCTGGGGACGATCGCACGATCGAGGTTCCCTGCGGTACGGTAGTTTACGATGCCGAAACTCAAGCGATTTTAGCAGATTTGGTGGTTCCCGGACAGACTATTTGTATTGCTCAAGGTGGCAAGGGCGGTTTGGGTAATAAGTGTTTTTTGACGAATTCTAACCGGGCTCCTGATTATGCGTTACCGGGCAAGGAAGGCGATCACAAGTTTTTGCGGCTGGAATTAAAGCTATTAGCTGAAGTGGGAATTATTGGTTTGCCTAATGCTGGTAAGTCAACGCTGATTTCTGCTTTGTCGTCGGCTCGTCCTAAGATTGCAGATTATCCGTTTACAACCTTAATTCCGAATTTGGGGGTAGTTAGAAAGCCGACAGGTGACGGTACTGTTTTTGCTGATATTCCGGGATTAATTGCCGGGGCTCACGAAGGTGCGGGTTTGGGTTACGAGTTTTTGCGGCATATTGAACGGACTCGGTTGTTGCTGCATTTAATTGATATTACTGATGAAGATCCGATCGCAGATTACATGACAATTCAGGATGAGTTGAAGGCCTACGGGCGAGGATTGGCAGATCGGCCGCAGATTTTGGCTTTTAATAAGGTGGATGCGATCGATCTTGAGGATGAGGAAATTGCAAGTGCGATCGGGCGATTGCAAGAAATTAGCGGTGCTCCGGTTTTGTTGATTTCCGCTGTGAGTCGAGTTGGGTTGAATGAATTGATGCACGAAGTTTGGCAGAAACTCGACGAGATGAATGAGAAAGAGGCTGAGGAACTCTCAGCAGTGGGAGTTTTATAGCCCGGTTCTGATTCATGAGTTTTTGCGGTCATCGGTAGGTGTTTTTTTGAGGGGTCAATTTTTTCGGCTGTATTGCTTGCACAGCAAGGGTTTGAGGTGCAGTGCCGAAAAAAAACTATGGCCGCAAACGCTGTAATGCTTGCTGTGATTAGTTTTGAGGGCTGTTGATTTTTTTGCCTCAAGCCATCGCCGGTGGCTGAAATGATACTTTTACGATCGATTACCTGAAATTCAACGAACTGCGAATCCGCCCGTTGTAATCCACCCTCACCCTCCCATCTTGGAAAACCGTCACCACCGTCTCCACCGTATACACAGACGCACCCGGTTTGTGACCTTGAAAAGTAAACGTCCAAGAACCATCCCCATTATCAACAAAAGGCGACTCCTCCGAAGCACCGTGCATCGCCGCTTCCGCTCGATATTTTCCCAAACCCCCATTAGCATTTTCTGCAGCTTGACGGGCTAAATTTTTCGCGCGATTCAGTTCGATATTGTTGGAAATAACCGTAATATCCGTAACTTCGCTTTCAGCAGAACGAAGGGGATTGCTGAATGCGGGAGAAACTCCCGCAGCTAAAGTTGAAAGCGCTAGCAAACAAGCAATTGGGGCGTGTAATTTCATCATACAAACTCATTTATACTTTCTGAAGTCTACAGCACTCGCGCTAAGGAACCCGGAAGAGTTAAAAATTGTCCGAACAGCCTCTAAGTTATAGGTTCGCAGTTAGGATTTTAGTCCTGCGATTTTATGCGGACTCAAGTCCTGAATGCGAAACTATTTTAAGGCGAATCAATTAATTTTTAATTTTCACCTTTGACTCTGCAGGCGTTTCCCCGTCGTTCAAATAGCGGTAACTCATCTTAGAAATATCCCGAATCAAACTTTGAGCAGGCTTCTCACTATCCACCGGATGCTTCACCATCACCGCCACCAAATAACGCTTCCCGTTCGGCAAATCCACCATCCCCGCATCGGCCAGCATCGTATTAATATTACCCGTTTTATGAGCAATAACTGAACCTTCCCCCAAACCTCTCGGTAGCAAACTATCGTTTTTTGTTTGCCGCATAATTTGCAAAATGCGATCGCGCGACTTAACCGAAACCAAATTTCCGCGATCGATCTGCGCCATAACATTAATCAAATCCTTCGGGCTAGTAGTATTAGTTCCCTCCAAATCCGGCAACTTATTTTGCAGTACCGTCGCCCTCAAACCCCACGCCGCAAAATGCTGATTCAAAACCTCAGCACCTCCCAACAATTCAATCATCATATTTGTCGCCGTATTGTCACTGATTACAATCATCTTTGTGACAACTTCCAAAGCCGAATATTTCGTACCCGCCGGATCGTCCTGCATTTGCCCAGAACCGCCCACAATATGTTCCGGCTTCAGCGTCAGCACCTGATCTAACCGCACTTTGCCTTCATCAACTGCTTGGAAAAAAGCTGCTAAAATCGGCAATTTAATCGTGCTAGCTGAAGAAAAAGGCACGTCGCCGTTAAAATTTAAGTAGCTTCCAGTATCTAAATCAACTAAAAATACTCCCGCATTCAAGGTAGGATTTTCTGTTGCCATCACCTGAACTTGTGTTTTCAAAGCTGCTAATTCTTGATTCAGTTGTAGGGCTTCTGAAGCCAGCGGGGCTGCAACTGCGCTGTCGGATGGGTTTTTTGGCTGTGCGGGCGTTTCTTGTGTCGCTACAGCCGATCGATTCACAGCATTCGCCACCGACAGTAGAGTGCCGCAAATCACCGCAATCCCAACTCCCAAAATCAGCAACCGAGTGGCGTACACCAACGGCGGCACCCTGGGAATAGCAGATTTTTTGCCCGGTCTATTGCTCCCTTGCGGGCGCGGTTTCGGCACAGGGGCTTTTTTGACATTTGGGGCTGTTTCCAGCTCTAGAATAGCCGTTGGGGGCGCACTGGAGCGACTTTTGCGGGGGGCGCGGGGTTTTGTAGTTTCGGGCTCGTTGATGGGATTGCTGGCGATCGAACTGACATTTTCCAGACTTGGCTGTGGAAAATCGAACAAATCGACAGCAGCGAGATTTTTTTTGCGCGATTGGCGACTTTTCGACTGCGAAATTTTGGTAGTTTTGGGTTTTCTAGGGTTAATTGCCGATTTTGGATCGGACAAAAAGTCCTGTGCATTCAATTCTTCGGGGGAAGGCGCGGGAGAATTGGCTCTAATTTTCGTGACGCGGCTTGGTTGCGGTGACAAAGTGGCAGGTTCGGATGCTGGAATTTCTGGGCCGTTTGGCGGTTGGGGCGGGCGACGGCGGCCGGATTTGCCAGACTGACTTGTTTTGCCCGATTTAGGCGGTTGTGGCCCGGAGTTGGTAGAGGCTATCGAGGACATCACTGATAATATCGATCGTTTGGGAAACCGCTCTGCCACGTCTTACTCCTTCTGCACTGTAAATTTCAAGTTTAAGATTTTTTAGGTTGTCAGCCAATCAATTTGAGATTTTAGATTGGGAATTTTAGATTTATCGGAAACGCACCCGTGGTAGAAACCGGGTTTCTTGCCGGGAAATTACCTTAAAGTTGAGGTTTTTAGTCAAGAAACCCAGTTTCTTTGGTGACAAGCGGGTAAATCCTGTTCGCCAACAAGCCTCAATCTTACCTCCCAAATTATCTGCATTTCTCCTAGCTATCCGCTGGATTTTCCGGCAACGCATCCAGAGTATCAGAAACTGGCGATCGCGCGTAATTTTTTATTGCCCAATCTGTTTGGCGGAGAGTGCCCCGCAGCATGGCGACTTCATCCACTGTCGGATAGGCGCGATTGTACAAACGCCGAAACTTTTCCATCCTACTCGCTGCTGTGTGCGGCTGCAAATATCCAATTTTCAGCAGCAGTGTTTCTAGTTGCTGGTAATATCCCTCTAAATTTTCCAGCGGAGCACTGTTGGGGGGATTGGGAGAGGGGGGGATTGGGAGAAGGGGGGATTGGGAGAGGGGGGGATTGGGAGAGGGGGAGAGGGGGGGATTGGGAGAGGGGGAGAGGGGGGGATTGGGAGACTGGGAGAGGGGGGGATTGGGAGACTGGGAAAATATACCCTCGGACTTTTCCCTTCTCTGCGTAGCATCCGTTAAATCCGCTACAAAATCCGCTGCCGAACTTCCTTCTTCCTTCTTCCTTCTTCCCTCTTCCTTCTTCCTTCGGAAACCTTCTTCCCGATATAATTCGTAGCAGCAAATAGCGACTGCTTGAGCGAGATTTAGGGAGGTGTAAGCATCGCTGCTGGGAATGCGGATCAGGCGCTGGGCGCGGTTTAATTCGCTGTTAGTCAAGCCGCAGTCTTCTCGACCAAAAATTAGGGCGCTGGGGGCTTCTAGCAACCAAGGTAAAGCATCGGCTGGTGCTTCTAGCTGCATTGGGTGCGATCGACTGTCGTCTCCTGTAGTGGCGATCGCCCTGACACATCCTACCAAAGCTTCTGGTAAAGTTGCTACTACTTTAACCGTTTCCAAGACATCGGCGGCGCGCACGGCCATCAGTCGGGCTTCTTGCCCTAAATGATCGCATTGGGGATTGACCAAAATTAATTGGCGCAAACCCATATTTTTCATGACGCGGGCTACTGAACCCACGTTTAATGGCCCTGCGGGTTCGACTAAGACGATTCGGATGTTGGTTAATGCCGTTGCGACCATTGTTACTGGGAGATAGCTGAATTATAGTTATTGCATAAATCCTTGAATTTATCGGAAAACTGCAGATTTAATGTAGGTTAACGCGGATTAACGCGGATAATTTCAGATAGTGTATTCTCAAAATTAGCATGGCTAAGCAGCGATCGAAATCTGAGTTACCGACTAAGATGTGTCCTGTGTGCGATCGACCTTTTACTTGGCGCAAAAAATGGGCCGACTGCTGGGATGAGGTGAAATACTGTTCGGAACGCTGTCGCCGCCGCCGCCACAGTACAGAAAATTAAAAATGTTTTGCTCTTTGCCTAACAAAAGCTAAGATTGCAAAAGAAAAATTTTAAGGTTAAAAATATGGCATCGCAACAAGTGCAACCAAAGTTAGTTATTCACGGCGGTGCCGGTAGTTCTCTACACAGCAAGGGCGGAATTGAGGCGGTTCGCAAATCGCTTTATGATGTTTTGGAGGCCGTTTATCCGCTGCTCAAAGACGGTGCGAGTGCGGTAGATGCGGTGATACAAGGCTGTCGGTTGTTGGAAGATGACCCGCGTTTTAATGCAGGTACCGGTTCTGTGGTGCAGTCGGACGGGCAAATTCGGATGAGTGCTTCGCTGATGGACGGTTTGCTGCAGCGTTTCAGCGGGGCGATTAATGTTTCTCGGGTTCAAAATCCGATCGAACTTGCTAAGTTTTTGCAGGCTTCGGACGATCGGGTATTGTCTGATTTTGGGGCGGCGGAATTGCTGCGAGAACTTCATTTGCCGATTTACGATCCGATGACGGATTTGCGTTTGCACGAGTGGATGCAGGAACGCCAAGGCAATTTTAGCAAGGCAATGGCTGATGTGGTGGCGGAACCTGCTGGTGTTGGTACGATCGGAGTTGTAGCTTTGGATGCCGCGGGGGGTTTGGCTGCTGGAACTTCGACTGGCGGCAAGGGTTTTGAACGGATCGGGCGGGTTAGCGACTCGGCGATGCCGGCGGGAAATTACGCGACTGGTAATGCGGCGGTTAGCTGTACGGGTATCGGCGAGCACATTATGGATGAGTGTTTGGCGGCGCGGATTGTGATTCGGGTAACGGATGGTTTGAGTTTGAAGGCTGCTTTTGAGCGTTCTTTTGCGGAAGCTGACTCGCGCCAGCGGGATTTTGGCGCAATTGGAATTGATGCTAGCGGTGCGATCGCGATCGGCAAAACTAGCGAGGTAATTTTGGGTGCTTTTCACGACGGTACGCAAATGGGCGATACTTTGGAATCCAACCAGGGAACGCTGATTTTTGTTGCTTAAAAAGCTTTCTGGATCGTTAGTTCAGATCCCCGACTTCTCCAAAGAGTCGGGGTGCTCGATCGGTGTTATTTAATATCAAGTCCCGATGAATAATTATCATAAAATTATCATTCGTAGGTTTGGTTGAGCGAAGTGACACCCAACGTCAAATTGAAGATTGTGTTGGGTTTCATTCTTCAACCAAACCTACCTATATCATAAGCGATCGCCCGGATATTATATAAAGATCCGACAACTTTACCCCAAACTCAGGATTCCCGCCACCAAATCTACCACTAACCGTTTAGTTTTTAGCCATTCCATCCCGATGATAATTTCTGGGATCTCATCTCCTACTACCACAGGAACATTAAATTCTTGACCGTCAATTTGTACAGTACCGATATAAATACTAAAATCACCTTCTCCTCGTGCCGTATTCATGGGGTATTGATCATCTACAAGTGGCCAATTAAAATCTAAATCTTGGCTGTTCATCGCCAACCAACCGGTGAATCCAGTATCTAGAAGGGCATCCACAAATATGAGTTCGCCATCATTCGCTACCAAACTTATTTCAAAAAATACTTGATTTCTCTCTTCATCAAACCTTCCTTGAATCATAAAATACTGCCGCAAACTCCGGTTTCATTCAAGCGCCGAACAACCATTAGTTTCTGGGGATAATTTGTTAGCAGTTGTCCAAAAGCGACGAGTTGATCTTTCTCAACAAAATATTCGCCACTATCAGGATCGATAACAACGTACCAATTATAGTGAGTCGCCATGAGTTCGTCACGGACTCGTTCAAAAATCGGGCGACAGCGCTGCCACCGCATTTGGCTTTCAGCTTTTTGTTTTGCTTTCTCTTCGGGAGAAATTGGAGTTTTTTTGTATTTGTCAGAGATCCGGCGGGGTTTCCAGCCGGCAGGTGCTGTTATCATAGTTTTTTTGTATTGGCTCTGAATCTATTTTATCTATTTTAGCAAATATCGCCTGTGACCTTAACAATCTTAACTTCGCAACTGCCAAAGTTTAACTGTACCATTCTCGCTGCCGCTAACCAGATTTTCGCCCAAATGCCCGATCGCCAACGCAGACACAGGGCCCGAATTTCCCTCCAAAGACTGCAGCAACTCACCGCCAAGATTCCAAAGTCTGACAGTACCGTCAAAACAACCCACCGCAAAGTATTTCCCGTCCGGGCTAATGGCGGCGGAAGTGATGCGAATTCCTGTTTCCATAGAATGCAATAATTCGCCTGTTTGCAAATTCCACAGGGCGAGATTTTTGTAGCCGTAACTGACAAGAATTTCGCTATCGGGAGTAATTGCTACATAATTTTCGCTGCCAAACGTTCGCCGCACTTCGCCGCTGGGAAGTTCCCACAAAGTGACTGTGGCGCGACAGAAACCGCTGGCTGCATTGAGGCCGCTGGCTACTAACATTTTGCCGTTTGGACTCAGGGCGATCGCACTTATATCATCTCCTTGATAGCCTTCCAAAACTTGCAGCAGTTGGCCGCTGTTGAGGTGCTGAAGCTTGACAGTGCCTCTGGTGGTGCCGATCGCCAAAATTTGCCAGTCGGGGCTCACAGCGACGGATTCGTGGCGGTGTACGTCTGCTAAACGCTTCAGCAGTTCGCCGTTTTGCAGGTTCCAGAGTTTGACAGTGCCCGCGCGCGATCGTGTCAGCAGCGTTTTGCTAGCGGGGCTGAAAGCAACTAGCAACACGGCTGTTGAATGTCCGCAAATAGTCCGCAACAGTTCCCCGCTGTGCAAACTCCAAACCTTCACTGTACTGTCGTGGGAACCTGTTGCGAGTAATTGTCCGTCGGGACTGATGGCAGCGGATAGAATGCTGTCTGAATGCTGGAGAGTGGCTTTTAAGGTTGCGCCGGATGAAGTTTTTAGTTGTTTTTTATACCCGGCTATATCCAGCCAGTCGATCGCATCTCTCCAATTTTTGAGAGCATTTCTAGGCCGATTTGTCAGCGTTTCTATATATCGATACAAAGTTTTAGATAAGTCAACTTCTACACCTTTGATTTGTTTGTTGAGAAGTGCCGCTATTTCGGCCGGGCTGCACCCGCACAACAAGCCGCACAAATGCCTTTTTTCCACTGGTGTCAGCCCTCTTCTGGTGTGGGGGGCAAATTCTTGTTTGGCGTTTGCTAAGTCGCTGTAAAGCTTTTCGATGTCCCAGTCGCGGGTAGCCCGTGTAAAAGGTTCTTCTGGTCGATCGAGGTTTGAGGGTGTCATTTGTGGCAGTCGCGATCGAGTTCCTAGTCAAATTCCTAACCAAAATCCTAACATTCGCTGTGCGCGATCGAACTGTTTTCACCGCTAATCTATTTTTAACACAGCAAACAGCCAAAAGAGTTTCTGGTAAAAAATCTGCCGAAATCCTGACTTCTACAGTTTGCTAAATAATTCTACATTAACCGGAGAAACAAAATGCCTGGTATTGCGATCCCCTTATTTTTTGGCCTCGGTTTGATTTTAAGTCTTGTTGGCTATATTTTGGGATTAGTTCAAGCTTTCGGACAGGAAACTTTTTGGGGAGTGCTTTACTTAATTGTACCTTGTGCTGCCTTAGTTTTTTATATTAAAAATTGGAGCAATCAAAAAATTATAAAAACTTTCTTGATTCAATGTGCGGGTTTGCTAATGTTTGTGTTGGGAGGTATCACTATTTCAGTATTTTATGGCGCAAATTTTACAAACAGCCCGGATTCTGAGCTGAATCGAGAACTAAAAAATAATAATCCATCGCCCTCTTCTTTTCCAGGGGATTTGAACACTTCTCCATCACCAAGTCAAGAATCACCTCCGAGTTCTCGGCCATCTCCTCAAAGTTCTCTAGCGCCCGATAGCAAAGATGAGTTCAAACAATCGATGAAACTCGGCTATGTCTACTACGCGCAGCGAGACTATCCAACGGCTTTAATCCATTTTAACAAAGCTTTGGAGGCGCGACCGGGCGATGGTTATGCTCTCAAGGCTGTTGAAAATGCGAAAAGCGCGATCGCACCTATCCCGTAGGGAATCGCCGGTAGCCGTCTCAAATAATTGTTGCACGAGCAATCGCCTGTAGCGGAGAAATTAGTAAATAACCTTGTTTGTAAAATCCCAATATTGCTAGCTACCAGGAAGAGCCTGGTAATGCAGGTGCGGAGGAAGAGCCTCTCTTTACCTTGCCGCTTCGGGAAATAGAGGAGTATGGTAGATGTTTAATTTATTAAATTTTCGTTTCTAAATAACCTTGTTTGCAAACTTCCAATATCTACTCATGAAAGTTATCAAGCAAACACCAACTCAACTAACAATTCAAACTTGTAGATTCGGGGATGGTTTGTTATTAATTTCTCCTTTTATCGTAATTGGCTTAGGGCAGATTGTTTTCGTGTCAAATTGGATAGGTGGAGGTATATTTTTGTTGTTTTCGCTGTGTTTGTTGGACGGCGCAATAGATGAAATTTATATTTTTGATAAAAGTTGTGACAAAATGACCGTTAAACGACGGGGTTTGTGGCTGAATCGCGTTACACAAGGCTCAACTCGCAATATTTGTGCGGTGGAATTAAACGCAATAGCAGATAGCGAGGGGAATTTCAGCTACTATGTTGATTTGTTGATGTTGGGGGGCGATCGCGTTTGTTTGGGAAGTAATGCGATCGCCAAAGAACAGCAAAAAACTGTTGACTTGATTTGCGAGTATCTGAATTTAGCACCGTACAAGTCAGCGATCGGGATTAAAAATGAGAAAATTGTGTTATTTTGAGGCGTACAGTCTCATATTTCTTTGCTAAAGCTGTTGATGGTAGCTAAAGCTCTAATTGCTGAGATTTTTCAACGTTTTTATGCGCTTATTTAAGATTATTCGCCGCGCCACAGCTTATCTCAAACCAAGGCGCAAGTAAACTCGTGATATTAGTTGTAGGCGAGAAATATTTAAGCTAATCTATGAATAATACAAAATCCGACTTAAATACCCCCTTGATTCTTTAGTGCTTCTGGCCTAGAAGGAAAGGAAAGTTTGGGATGCGTTTCAACCGCCCGCTAAGAGAGGAGTTGTTGGCGCGGATTGGGTTGAATCGCCGTTACGCATCAATTTTTGGATGAGTCTGCGAGTAAGCTGTTGCTTATATAGATTGTGTAGGGCGATTGAGGGGGAGAAGGGGAGAAGGGGAGAAAGGGAGAGGGCGATCGCACTAAGGAATTAAAATTTAATAATATCAAATTCTTTCTTCATCGGAATAGTAAATTCACTGTTAACTGTTGACTGTTGACTGTTGACTGTTAACTGTTAACTGTTGACTGTTGACTGTTAACATCATTCCGATGTAACCGGAAACGATATAAATTAAGCGATTGGCTCGTTACTTTCGCTCTGCCTGGTAATGCAGATTGGCGAGGCTCTGCCTCTCTTTATCCCTGAGCTTCTGGAGAGAGATAGAGAGAAGTGTGGCAGATGTTTAATTTATTAAATTTTCGTTCCTTTAAGCTGTTGTTAGTTTGTGGGTGTGTCCTTCGCTCGAAAGGTTATATATATTATTAGCTTTTGTGCGATCGGGGAAAACAAAAGCTAATAAATATTTCGTTAACATTCAATCAAGAACATCTTAGACTTTAGCGGACTGACATTCCCCGCGACAAATCTATCAAGAGTGTCAGTTCGATCGCCAAAAGCTAGAAATCATCCCAACCTTCAAGGCTAGAAGACATCACGTAACTGGTGACACTAGACTCAAAGAAATTGGCTTTTGTGTTGGCCTCTTTCTTGGTATCTGAAAACCGCTCCAAATGAGCGTAGGGGCTTTTCTTGTATTTCATATCAGGAAAAAGCGGTTCTAAGCCGATCGCCTTGAGTCGCTGATTCGCAAGGTACTTTGTATATTGCTCTGTGCTGCTGGTTGTGATACCTAGAATGCTATCTCCAACAATGTGCTCGGCCCACTGAGACTCGTGCTCCACCGCAGTCGCAAACATTTCGTAGATTTGCTCCTGACTGTGCGGAAAGATTTCCATCGCTTCTGGAAGTAATTTCTGATACAGTCGCACATGGGAAAGTTCATCTCGGTTGATCATTCTAAAGATATCGGCACTTCCAGCCATCAGCATTCGTGAGGACAGATTGTAGAAAAAGTTGAATCCATTGTAGAAATACAACCCTTCTAGCAGATAATCTGCCATCAGTGAGACAAAATAGTTTTCTGGGGTTGGATCGTCAACATACTTTTGATACAGTCCGGCGATGAATTGACAGCGCTGTTTCAACACTCGATCGCTGCGCCAAAACTCATAGACTTGGGAACGGCGATCGCTAGGAACAATGGTTTCAATGATGTACTGATAGGACTGATTGTGCATTGCCTCCTGAGAAATTTGTTCCGCCATGCACAAGGAGATTTCGGGTGCGGTGACACTATTTTTGATGTGCGGCACATTGCAGGTTTGTACCGAATCGAGAAATGTCAGATAGCTGAGGATGCCATCAAAAGCTCGCCGTTCCCCAGGCGTGAGATTAGCATAATCAGTCACATCCTGAGTCACATCAATTTTTTCAGGAATCCAAAAGTTTTCCCGCATTTGTCGGTACAGTCCAACTGCCCAGCCGTAGCGAACATCGTTCAACTGCATCAAGTTGGTTGTTTCGCCAAACCAAATCTTGCGATTTCCTGTTGCATCATTCCCTAGGGGATTGAACACGGGATTAATTGGCATTCGATTCGATGCAGTCGCTGAGGGTGTAGCTAGACTTAAAACCATTGTGAGTTCATCCGATATAGTTAATACAACAAGTGAAATAATCAGTTAATTCGCACAAGCAACACAGCCATCGCTAGATTCTTTGAAACTATCTTTCTGTACGGTGCGAATGTAGTAGATTGCTTTGCAGCCAGAGTGCCAAGCTAACACCAAGATGTCAAAGATATCTTTTGCCTTGAGAGAGCGATCTGGTTCATCAGGAAAATACACACCTGCATTTAGATTGAACAATAATTCCATTGAAATTCCTGTATCAATCCACTGCTGCATCGTGGCGATCGCGTGGATTACCACCCGTTGATTCAGCGTCTTGTTTTCACTGTAAAACCAGAAATGATCCCGAATGTAAGGTGGCGCAACCGGAACCGTCCCTTTGGCCCATTTTTCATAGAAGAACCTGCTATAAACGGGCAACACACTGGCAGTACAACCCTGGACTAAGGATGAAGAGGTATTGGGCGCGATCGCCGTGATATGGGAATTGCGAATGCCATGCTCTTGAATCGCCTGACTCAAGGTTTGCCAACGTTCCGGCTGACTGGCGTTTTCCAAAAACCACTTCACGGGCTTTGCTCCTACCAAATGACCTTTACTCCATTCACTGCCGGGAAAAGCAGGATAAGCCCCCCGCTCTTTTGCCAGATTCATTGATGCGGCGGTGCAATAGTAACCGATGTCTTCAAACAAATTGCTAATCTCTTGCAGGTGATTGTAAGTTAGATGGCGCTTGGCCAACCAATCGGCTAACCCCATGCAGCCCACCCCAATCGTGCGATATTTGTTGTTATGTGTGGTGCTGGCGGCAAAGGGCGGTGTGGTTAGATCGATCGTGTTATCCAAAATCCGCACGGCTGTCTGACAAATCTGTTCGATCGATCGCGCATCATCTTCTAAATTTGCCAGATTAAGGCTGACCAAGTTACAGGTATGGGCTTCTTCCCCTGGCTTCACATTCGACCAAGATTCCTGACAGAGATTTCCACCTGGAATATAGCCTTGATGCTGATTAGGATTTGCCAGATTGACCGTATCCTTAAACCAAAGATAGGGCATTCCAGTTTCTAACTGAGTTCGCATCACGTCTTTGAACAACAGACGAGCATTCACCTTTTTGTAGAGCGTAATTTCTCGATCCAAGCTGGCTTCGATTTGAGCATAGGCAGCTTCAAAAGATTCTCCCCACAGTTCAGCCAGTTCGATGCCCAGCTTTGTTCGCACCTCATAGGGGTCAATCAGCGTCCACTCCGCATCGGCTTCCACTCGTCGCATGAACTCATCACTAACCACCAACTGCGGAAACACATCATAGGCTTTCCGCCGCTGATCCCCATTCTCGGTCTGCATCTCCAAAAATTCGGGTAAATCCAAATGCCAGGTATCTAAACTGACGGTGATCGCCCCGGCTCTCCGTCCGCCCTGATTGACGGCGATTGCGGTATCGTTGAGCAGCTTCACCCAGGGAATCACCCCGCCCGAAGCATTGGCTTTCCCCATCACCCAACTGCCCGTTGCCCGAATCCGAGACAAATTAACCCCGACACCGCCACCGTTTTTAGAGATCCTAGCGGCATCATGAATCCCAGAAAAAATGCTTTCGAGATTGTCATCTAATGCGGTGATAAAGCAACTGGCGAGAGAACCGTCAGGAATTCGCAGGTTTGCCAGAATCGGCGTTGCCAAAGAAATCTGCCGGCGTGCCAACATTTCATAGAACTGCTTTGCCCACTGGAGCCGCTGTTCTGGGGCTTCCGCCCAGGCCAACAACAGCGCACAGGTCAATAGGGATTCTTGGGGCAATTCATTCGGCAATAGATACCGTTTTGTCAGCAACACGGCTCCAGCGTAATCGTAGTCAGCATCCCAATCCGGCTCGATCCACTCATTGGCAATTTCTAACTCTGCGGGAGTGTAGGTCAAGATGCGACGATCGTACTGCCCTTCGAGGACTTTAGCTTGCACAGTCCGGGCATAGTCACCATATTGATAGCCCCGACTCACCTGAATGTCTTTCCACAAACTCCAAATGTGCAGCCTCCCTGCGGCATAGCGCCAATCGGGTTCTTCAGGACTGCACAACTCCAACGCACAGCGGATCAGATTGTCTTGAATTTCTCTGGTTGTAATGCCGGGACGCAGCTTAGTGGTAAGGCTGGCTTCTAGGGCGATCGGGTTTGCCGATAGTTCTCGACAAGCCCAGTTGACGACTGCGCGAATTTTTGTAATATCGAGTTCCGTCGTAGAACCATCTCGGCGAATCACCTGAATATTGCTTGTAGAAAACTCGGCAACAGATGTAACTTGCATGGCAATTAATAACGATTAAGGCGCAGTGGATAGGAAGGCAAACGAATCCAGGAATGGATTATAAAGTGCCACCCCTTGAGACATAAAAAATGGGCAATTGAAAAGTCGTAATGACTAGGTTAAAAGCAATGCTTCAACCAGAACCGATCGACTTTTAAAGCAAATATTTTCAAAAACCCGATCGGGGAAAATCCGCCCCAGGATGATGCCTAGTTCGATCGGTGATTTGCGCTCAGTATAGATCAATTATTGTCACTTCGCACATTAATTTACGCTATTGCTAGCGTTGAGATCGGGACTAGACGCTACATATTGCTATATGACTAGGTTTGTAGGATTAGAGGCAGCATTTCCTCGCTCTACAATCAATCTGGCAGCGATTAAACAAAGCAGTTCGATCGCGTTCAATTGTGCTATAATCCGCGACTATTCGGTTTTGGTGAAAAGCAGCCATCAAACGGAAAGAGGAAAGAGCAATGCAAATCTGCCACTGTCCCGCAACTGTAAGGAGAAGTGCTATAGCGGTTCTCAAGCGTGGTGAGATATGCACTATGCCCTATGTCCTATGTCCTATGCCCTAGGTCGGATATTACCTCCTATGAGAGCACAGAAAGGCTATATACAACACGATTACGCTGGTTTCAGTTTTCGTGGCTTGATTAGTTGACTTTTGCGCCCCACCGACAGAGATTAACTACAAAACTAGCCGGTGCGATCGGCGCACCCAACAGCAGAATGTGCGTACATAATAATGTTATTTTTCCGGTTCTTTGAGTTTCCAACCTGGTTTGACAACTTGCCGCGATCGGGCAATTACTAAACAGTCATTCGGCACTTCTTCAGTTACGACAGAACCTGCTGCTACTGTAACATTTTCTCCCAAAGTTATCGGTGCAACCAGTACGCTGTTGGAACCGATTTTAGTTCCCGATCCTATTTGAGTTTTGTGCTTATTTTTGCCGTCGTAATTGGCGGTAATTGTCCCTGCACCGATGTTGACTTTTTCTCCCAAAGTCGCGTCGCCTAAATAAGACAAGTGAGCGATATTAGTTCGATCGCCAATTTGAGCATTTTTCAATTCTACAAAATTGCCGACGCGACAGTTTGCGCCTATTTGAGCGTGTCCCCGCAAGTGCGCGTAGGGGCCGATTCGCGAATTTTCGGCGACAATGCTGTCAGAAATTACCGAATAAAGTACAGTCACATTTTCGCCAATTTGACTGTTTTCAATCAAAGATCCGGGCCCGATGCGACTCCTGGAGGCGATCGAAGTTTTTCCCCGCAAATGAGTTTGCGGTTCAATTACCACATCCGCTTGCAACTCTACGGTATCATCGATCGTAATGCTGTGGGGATCGATAAGTGTCACTCCCGCCCTCAGCCACTTATCCTTGATCCGCGTTTGCAAAATATCGGAAGTTGTGGCTAAATGTTTGCGATCGTTAATGCCCAATATTTCTTGATAATCTTCGACATCCACCGCCATCACCGGAGAAAGGCTGCTTACCGTATCAGTTAGGTAATATTCTTTTTGGTCGTTATCTGCCTTCAAATCTGGCAAAATTTTCTCTAAATCCGGCCAGTGAAAGCAATAAATACCTGCATTAATTCGGTGATTTTGCTTTTGAGCTTGGGTGCAATCTCGGTCTTCTATAATTTGCTGAACTAAGTTTTGACTGTCGGTAAATACTCGCCCATATCCTTGAGGATCGGGCAAATTAGCTGTCAATATAGTAGCCGAGTTTTGGTGCTGTTTGTGAACGGCCATCAATTGTTTGATAGTTTCTGCCCTCAGCAAAGGCACATCGCCATTTAAGACCAGCAAATCTCCTTGAAATCCCTCTAAGTGAGGCAGCAATTGTTGGATGGCGTGACCGGTTCCCAATTGTTCCGTTTGTTCGACAAATTCTAGGGGAGGAAATTCCCGATCTTTGGTTTTTTCTTGAGCTTCAATCAGAGATTCTTTAACGAGTTCGCTGCGATAACCGACTATGACAAGTCGCCGGGAAATTTCAATTTCTTGACAACTTTGAAGGACTCGCTCAACGAGGGTTCGCCCGCCCAATTCGTGGAGAACTTTGGGCAAGTCAGATTTCATGCGCGTGCCGCGTCCAGCCGCTAAAATTGCTATTGCTATCATTGTGCGATCGAGTTTTTTGCTATAAAAACTTGAATATTGACTAACTGATGATATCACTCACAGTCCGTCGATGCCACTGCGATCGCACAATTTTTTAATCTTAAATCTCCAATCTCCAATCTGGGCGTGCCCTGTCTTTTTCCCGCCGGATGTCGGTTTGAGGCGCGAGGCTTGCGGTTTGACTCGATCGCGCTGGGGTAGATAGAGCTCCGGGCGAGATATCAAATTTCCGACGACTGAAGTCCTTACTACAAAACGGACTCAGGTTTGCCGTGAGGACTTCAGTTTTTCCCGAAGGGATGCCGCCGGGGCGATCGAGAGCGATCGTTTATATCTGCGATCTGCGATTTGCCGCGATAGATTATACTATTTGTTGGATTTCACTTATGTCAATTTAATGTCAAGTTGCACATATCTCGATCCCCCTAAATCCCCCTTAAGAAGGGGAGTAGGGGTTGACTTTTATCGGAATCTTGTCCCCCCCTTATTAAGGGGGAGTAGGGGGCAAGCTAAGGGGGATCGGATTCGGGAGCAGCCTCATAAAAAATTGGTGTTATGGTGTTTTAAACTCAAAAAAACTATATAGTTGCTCCTTCTTCCTTCCTTCTTCGGACTTCCATCCGTTACACCCGTTACACAATCGGCTGCCGAACTTTCTTCCTCCTTCCTTTCTGCATTATCAGGTGTCCAGCTATGACAGAGCTTAATTTTCAGGAACTTGCCAAGGAGGGATATCCGCAGGCGATCGCATCTTGGCTAAACAGCCAGTTGCAATCAGAAGGGATCGCAGCCTCCGCGCATCTCGACGGCGACTGTTTGGATATAATTCTTGAAGCCGAGCAAGTACCGATCGAACATATATTAGTTGATTTTGTCCGCAGCCAACTGACAGAATTGCAGCCGGATTCAATTAGCAAAGTGAAGGTTGAGGGGCGAGAAATCGGTGAGATTGTGCCTGCTTGGATTCAGGAGTTTAGTTTAGAAAACAGCACTTTGGAACAACAGAGCTTTGTGGAAGAATCTGTTCCAGATGCTGCTGTTGAGAATGTGGACGATCGCACAGAAGAGACACAGAGCAATATTGAGGAGGAGAAATCAGCGGAATTTGTGGCATTTGAGAAGCGGTTGCGATCGACGTTTATTGTCGTCGCGCTGGTTACTGGTATGTTGGCGATTGCCGTAGTGGCATTTGTCGGTAAAATTTTGAACGAGCAGCCAGCAACTGCGGGGAATAACCCCGATGAAATAGCGAATTTACCAACTGTACCGGATACTTTTCGAGACGCAGTTAACAGCGCAGTCAAAGCAGCAGAATTAGGGCGAGTCGCCAAAACCAAAGAAGATTGGACGACAGTTGCCGATCGCTGGCAAGAAGCAGTATCGTTGATGAGAAGAGTACCGGTGTCTAGCTCCAACCATCAACTAGCTCAGACAAAAGTAATCGAGTATCAGAAATACCTGCTTTACGCTCAAGAAGCCGCAGTAAATCCACCCCAGCCAGAGCCAACTCCCGCACCAGCAAAAAAAGCCGAACCGGAGAAAGCAACTCCTAAGAAATCTAATTCCCCAAAAGCAACTTCCGAGAAAGAAACTCCTAAAAAATCTAATTCCCAAAAAGCAACTTCGGAAAAAGAAACTCCCAAAAAATCTAATTCAGAAAAGCCAGAACCGGAGCCAGCAACTCCTAAGAAATCTAATTAAAAAAAGCCGAATCCGAGAAGCGGTAAGTGCGCCGCATTCGGCCCTAATTAGAAACGTTTTTTGTCCAAGAATGTAGATGTCAAACACCGATTTAAACACTTATGAATGACAACGATTTAATTGTTTCTTCTGAATGGTTGGCCGCCAATACCGAAAATCCGCAAGTTGTAATTATTGACTGTAGGTTTTCCCTAGCCGATGTCGAATTGGGACAAAAACAATATCAAGAAAGTCACATTCCCGGAGCTTTTTATTTAGATTTAAATCGGGATCTCGCGAGTGCAGTTGGTAAACATGGCGGCAGACATCCGCTGCCAAATATTGAAGAATTAGCGGCCAAATTGAGTGCGGCTGGCATTAATTTAGGAGAAACTTTAGTTGTGGCTTATGACGATTCGCGGCTGGCTTTTGCGGCTCGTTTGTGGTGGCTGCTGCGATATATGGGACACAGCAAAGTTGCTTTGTTAGATGGCGGTTTTGGCGCTTGGAAGGCGGCGGGATATCCGGTAACAAATATTTTGCCGGAATCTCGGGAGGGTAAATTTGTACCGGAATTGCAGCGGGATGCGATCGTTGACATTCAGGCGGTAAAAGAGCGAAAAGACTTGCCGGACAGGGTTTTGGTTGATTCGCGAGAGAGCGAGAGATACGCGGGCTTGCGGGAGCCGATCGACCCGATTGCAGGTCACATTCCGGGTGCTGTCAACTACCCTTGGCAAGGGGTGACGGATGAAACTGGAAAAGTGCGATCGACCTCGGAACAAAAACAGCGGTGGACGGAATTAGGAAAAGCGGAAGAAATCATTGTTTATTGCGGTTCTGGGGTGACAGCTTGCGTTAATTTACTGTCTTTAGAAATCGCCGGAATTCCCGATGCAAAACTTTATGTCGGTAGCTGGAGTGATTGGTGTTCCTATCAATTGTAGGGTACTTACCAAAGCATTAATTATTCGTTACCAGGCTCTGCCTGGTAATGCAGATCCAGAGGCTCTGCCTAGGCTGTGTACTTTGTGGTATTTTTGAGAACAAAAGTTCATACAGTTTTAGTGTCCCAACTAATCCGAAAACAAAGTCCTCCTTTTCGATAACATTGACTGACCAAAAACTTCCAATAGCCATTCTTCAACCTCGGAAAAACTAATGGTCTCAAGTGCATTTTTAACTGTATCTGTAGTTAACTCTATAGTTGATAGACAAATTGTTAATAACATTTGACCCATTTCTTTGAATGGGCAACGTGCAGAAAAACTTTTATATTTTCCAAAGAGCGATTCAATCACGTCAGAACTTGCTAGAAAGGTTTTTTGAATCTTCAATTTCTCCGATTCTTTTGAGATATATCCAAAAATTTTTTGCTGGAACTCTTGTATATGTAAATTCTCAAAATTCCGACATTTTTTTTCAAAATCTTCTTTTGATTTATCATTAATCCCTAATTTTTTTAGGTTTTTTTCAATATTTCTTGTTAATAGAACCATTTGATTCCATCTTGCTAAATCTAATTCATATTCAGCTA
>NZ_JAUBTX010000107.1:0-2077 GCF_036705185.1 Microcoleus sp. B4-D4
AGAACTTATATTAACCAAGCTTGAATATATCGATCGCTCCTGTGATTGGTTTGCGATCGATTATTCAGCAAACCCTATCTAGCGCTACTTTATGAAATTGGTATTAACCGATTTTCTTTGACAGAATCTGCACGCAAGTAGTCGGGAATCACGCTGAAGCCAAATCCTGATGCTGCGGCTTGTCTAATTGCTCTTAAATATCGATTTCCGATCAGGAAATTATCTGTGTTTATGTGCCTAGCACCTGCGGTTGAGCTATAAATCAAAGATATATGCAATGCAAATCGATTCGGTTAACCGCAATAAAATACCCTCTTTCGAGAACATTCCCGTCAATTCTTCGTCTTTGATTTTAATATACAAATTCGCGCAATCTGTTTGTAGTGATGGCTTGAGTTGTTTTGAAAATTACAGGACTAAAGTCCTAACGCTTGAACCAACTGTATTTAACTAGGAGTTTTGATGGCGGATTCCGCTATACATCTAAATATTTACCGCCCAATAAAAAATTAAAATCAACTGGCAAATTGTTCGGATTAGTACAACATTTAAATGAAGAAGTTATTAAGGCATAATATTATCAAACAGAGAACAGGGTATGGAACTAAATTTACAGAAATTTTATAAAGCTTGCAATCCCAGCTACACCTTGGCAGTAGCAAATACAGAAGACCGACAATACTATATCGATTTCTCTTCAGTGCGGGGCGGCACAATCGTAGAACAATTGGAGCGTACCATCAGCCGCCTGTCCCCGGACGTGCCTACTTGTCAGTTGTTCACCGGTCACATCGGCTCTGGTAAATCAACAGAATTGCTGCGGCTGCAAGCTCAATTGCAGCAGCAAGGATTTCATGTGGTTTACTTTGAGTCTAGTAAAGACTTAGACATGGCAGATGTGGATATTACTGACATTTTGCTGAGCGTGGCTCGTCAGGTGAGCGAAAGCATTGAAAAAATGCAAATTAAGCTGCAACCAACGGGTTTTAAAGCTTTGCTGAAAGGGGTTGCTGATGTTTTTCAAACTCAAATAGATTTGAGGGCTGAAGCTAATATCCCCGGTTTTGGGGAAATAAATGCTAGCACTGAGGGAGAATTTTCTCTGGCGCTGGGAATTGGAAAAATTACTGCTAAGGCGAAAGATGCTCCGAATTTGCGATCGGAGTTGCGGCAATATTTGGAGCCGCGTACTAATGTAATTTTAGATGCACTGAATAAGGAGTTACTCGAACCGGCAAATCAAGAACTCAAACGCCAAGGAAAACAGGGACTTGTGGTAATTATCGACAATCTCGATCGCATACATCTGTGCGCGAAACCGACGGGGCGCTTGCAGCCGGAATATCTGTTTGTCGATCGCGGGGAACAGTTGGCAAGACTAAATTGCCACATCGTGTATACAATTCCTTTGGTGCTGATTTTCTCTAACGATTTGGGTCAATTGACCAATCGCTTTGGGGTAGATCCGAAGGTTTTGCCGATGGTGCCGGTACAGTTGAGCGACGGTTCTGAGTGCTCTGAGGGTGTGGAATTGCTGCGACAGATGGTTCTGGCGCGGGCTTTTCCGACGGTGGAACCATCTGGGCGCTATGCTTTGGTTGACAAAATTTTCGATTCTGCTGAAACTCTCGATCGCCTGTGTCGAGTTAGCGGGGGCCATGTCCGCAATTTGCTGCAACTTTTGTATAGCTGTCTGCAAAAACAAGACCCTCCTCTGTCGCGGGAAACTTTGGAAAATGTGATTGTTCAGCGCCGCCACCAGCTTACTTTGGCGATCGAAGCTGATGAGTGGAATTTACTGCGCCAAGTATCCGCTACCAAAACTGTCAACGGAGAAACTAAATACCAAATTTTGTTACGCAGTCTCTGGGTGTTTGAATACCGTTACGGCGAGGATTACTGGTTTGATGTCAATCCGATTTTGGCGGATGCAAAGGAGTTTCGCGAAACTGAAGATGTGGCGAAAAAGCTTTGATTTGTCAAATACTCATAATGCTAATTAGGGCTTGCTGGATAAGTGCAGAAAGGTTACACGGCGCGGTTATACGATCGCGCGATCGAGAGTTTAGTGCAAGAT
>NZ_JAUBTX010000066.1:0-30542 GCF_036705185.1 Microcoleus sp. B4-D4
TGTTTGGTAGGTACTCAATAATTATGCTCCAATATACCATATTCTGCTAACATGAGATTTAGATGCGTTCGCCCTGCCACAGTAGCCCGATCTGTATTAGCAGACTTACCAATGCAATCGGAGTCAAAGCTTTGGCAAAGTCTAGATAGCTAATACCCGAAAATGAGCCAATCAAAATATTTTGAGGATTGCCGCTCAAGGTAGCAACCGAGCCCAGATTAGTTGCTCCAGCTAAGGCAAGCAGGTAGGGAATAGGATTCAGGTTAAGAGCTTGGGTTAAGCCTAAAATTAAAGGAGTAAGAATTAGAGCAACGGTATCATTGAGAAAAAAAGCAGATAGTATCCCGCTTCCCAATGTTAAAACAATTAGTAAACTGAAGGGACTCCGGGTGAATCGCATCACTGTATCAATCGCTAATTGAAAGAAACCGGAGCCAGCCAGGTTAGCGCTAATCACCATCATACTGAACAGGAAAATCAGCGTTTTATAGTCGATCGCACTCCAAGCTTCTTTCAGGTCTAAAACTCCCAACGCCATCAGTAACGATGACCCAACTATGGCAATACTGGCTCGATTCATCCGTAAACCAGGCAGATAGCCTAAACCTAAGCCGATGTATGTTAGTCCAATTACGATGAATCTGAGAACACTCATGATACAGAATTTAGCAAGGTTAACATAAAATCAAACTTTGTCTGCCGATACACGATTAAATAATGCGATTATTGGTCACAATAGCTGCGTGCAAAAACCATGCCAATCTCAAAAAAAATGTGAGCTAGACATCCTGCATAAATGCCCAGGCGACTGAAGTCGCAGCTATACAAACGAAGACCGCGCAACCCGAGTCTGATTTTTGCAGTCGGCTGTCAGTGTGCTCTGGTCACACTTTGTTTGTGGAGCATCGGACTTCAGTCGGAGGGGCTTGATTTCCGGCGGTAAAACCTTTTCTAATTTATGCTCTTCACAGGAGAAGAATTGGGGTTTGGTGGGTCAAAAGATACCGATTGTCCATCTACCGTCAAGCCAGTAGCTTGTAAAACCTGACCGTAACTGTTGCTAGTTCCAAAACCCTCAGCCTGTACTTTATCTCCCGTCTTAGCAAGACTTAGTAACTGCTTTCCAACATGAGGCGGGAACTTCACTTGAGCGCCACTAGACAGGATAACGCCATTAATCTCTCCCCGATGTCCTACTAACCATTGCTGGGCAGTTCCTTCTAGAGATAAGTTACTGTAATTGCCTTGCAAGGGAGGCTGGGGGGGAACGGTAGGAGGCTGCTTTGCTAAAGTTTGGTTGGTTTGAGAATTAGTAATGCTTTCGGCTTTCACCTCTTGGCCGAAGCGAGTGGAAATCCCAGGAGTCCCAGTAATACTCACCCCAGCACCAGGGGCAATCATCGCAACTAAGCTGTCCCCCATATGAGGCCCAAATTTCACTTGTAAGCCATTACTCAGCAAGACTCCATCTACCTTACCTTCTGGGTTAAGAAGATACTGCTGTACTTGGCCGGTAAAAGTAGTTTCATCGGCTTTGGGATGAGGCTGCGGTGGAAATGCCATCTGGGGGTTGGGCGGAATCTGAGCCTTCTCTAGCTTGGCTTCTGGGTTGGGTTTGGCGAGAGTGAAATTACTGGCAAGAGTGTTGTAAATCCCGAAACCACACAAAGCAAGTGCGGCTCCACCGATGCCACTGGTTAAGATCAGCTTTAGCCTTTTTTTCCGCTCCGAAGCTTTAATTTGCTTGGCTTTGAGCTGCTGTAAAGCCTGTTGAATCAACTCTGGGGGAATTTGTACTTCGGCCCCAGCCTGCATAAGTTCTGACAAGGAATAATACTGATTTTCTTTGGCATATAACTCAGCAGCAAGAGCAAAAACATCGGGAGCGATTTCTTGGGAAATGCGAGGTTCTGATTTGTTCATAACACGGACTGAACGGAATTCAGGCGATAACTAAAACTTGGTAGTGCAAAAATCGTGCCAAATGTATTCCCAGCTTGAGAGCAAATGGCGCGAAAATTGCACGAGGGAGTAGTGAAGTTCAATAGACCTCTCCAGAAAAGCAAGTCTTTAACAGGCATCCTGCCTGTTCCACAATCATTATTGGAGAAGTCTCATGATTGCTCCACAATGAAAACACAACTCAGCATTATCAACAGCACAGTCAAAGCTTACCTATTCAACGCCAAGGGACAAGTAGATGGATGGCTACTTTCTGACGGAAAACAGCTACATCTGCCACCACATCACCAAGCGATGCAGTCGATCGAGAAAAAGGCCAAGCCACACGCAATTGAACCCAGCGACAAAGTTTAACAGGCTGCAATGACAACAAAGCACCGCAGGGACTAGCATCCCGCCGTGCAAAGCTTTCGGTTGCGCTGTGCAAATTCTGACTTAAGCTCTCCTTGTCTAAAAAATGCCATTGGCATGATTTTTGCACTTCATGTCATAGTGACCGACATTATCAGGAAAACCGATGCCAGAAAAGCGACAACCCAGCAAAAAAAGTCTACAATCCCTCGATTACTTAAATGTATTCTTAGCCGATGTGCGGGATGGTGTTGGGCCATATCTGGCTATCTACCTCAAATCCTCACAAAATTGGAACCCAGCCCAAATCGGGATGGCGACAGCAGCAGCGTCAATTGCTACAGTCATTGCCCAAACACCCGCAGGCGCACTAATTGACAAGTTGCGCCAAAAACGGATGTTGATTGTGGTGGCTGCCGTACTTGTGTCCATTGGTTGCATCGGCATTGCCCTGCTACCGACTTTTCCAGTAATAATTGCCTGTCAGGTCTTGATTGGCTGTGCTGCAGCGGTTTTCCCGCCCGCTATTGCGGCGATTACGCTGGGGCTAGTGGGGCATAACCGATTAGATCGGCGAATCGGTCGCAATCAGTCATTCAATCATGCAGGCAATTTACTCGCTGCTACTCTGGCTGGTTTAATCGGTCAGTTTGTGGCGCGCAAAGGGATTTTTTTCCTGGTTGCAGTTATGGCAATTGGCAGCGCTATCTCGGTTCTGAGGATTCGTGAGAAAGAGATTGACCATGAGTTAGCCCGCGGTGCGACAGATGATCATGATGAGGACGATCGAGAAGAACATCACCTTGAAGGCATATTACAGTTATTGAGCGATCGCCGGGTACTCTTCTTTGGCATCGCCGTGATTCTATTTCACTTTGCCAATGCAGCAATGTTGCCTTTAGTCGGTCAATTGCTCGATCGGGGTGGACAGGGCAAAGGAATCGATGGCACAGTTTATATGTCAGCCTGCATCATCATCGCCCAATTAGTTATGATCCCCTCGTCTAATATGGCCGGTCGTTTAGCAGACGCTGGGCGAAAGCGTGTTTTCCTGATTAGCTTTGTGGCACTGCCGATTCGCGGGGTACTTTATACCCTCTGGCACAATCCCTATTTTCTAGTTTCTGTGCAAATTCTGGATGGAGTCGCCGGCGGTATTTTCGGGGTACTTTCCATCCTGATGGTTGCTGATTTGACTAAGGGAACCGGTCGCTTTAATGTCACCCAAGGGATGCTTGCTACCTCTATTGGTGTTGGTGCTAGTCTGAGTAATTTACTAGCTGGGTTTGTGGCGAAAAACGCTGGGTACAATGCTAGCTTTCTGATGTTATCTGCGATCGCAACTTTAGCCTTAGCAGTTTTTTGGTTTCTTGTCCCCGAAACTAAAGAACTGAATACAGAAGCGAACCGCAAATCTACTGTATTCCCATGATTTTTACTGATACAGGTTATAAGGTTAAATCTAATTACTATATTTGGAAATTCTCTTGAAACCAAATGCGATCGCTCCACGCTGGTCACTCCGACAGCAACTAACAATCCTCACCATTCTGTTTTTAAGTTTAGGCGTGGCGGCTCTGTGGCTGGTAGCCGAGTTATTTGAAAGCCGTTCCAGTGCAGTCAGGGAAAGAAATCAAGACGAATTAGCCAATGCTGATGCTCGATTGATTAAGCTATTTTGGGAATCTAACCAGGGGCAATCAGACAAGCAAAATAAGCAATGGGACAAACAACTTCAGGAACTTTCAACAGAAGCGCTTGCTGCCTTCCCACGAGTAGAAGGGGGATTTTACCTGCTGCAAAAAGATCGGCTTTTGGGCTATGCCTATCCGACTCACGGAGGGGCATCACCCAAAAAAGACATTCCCAAAGCTGAGGAAAAAACGATTTTAGAATTGACTCGCCGCGCCACAAGTCAGGGATTGCCGCAAGAATTAGTGCTGCAACCGGGACTCGATTTGCTGGTTCTGCGGGCCGATCCCTTACCTCTGTGGGGTGCTGTGTGGACAATGAAGCGTACACCTCTACCCAATTCTAAGGATGCCCGTCAAAAAGGCTTAAGCATTCTTGTGGTTTTGATCAACTTGTTAGTAGGAGCTTGGACATTTTATATTGCCTTACAACTGCACTGGGGGGTACAGCGACTACAACAAAGTATTAAGGCAATGGAAGAGGGTAAAGCAGAACAAATTCCACCCTTGAAAGCGGAAATGGGACTGCTGGGAGAGGCAATTAATACGATGCAACATCGCCGTCAAGAGCTAGAACAGCGCTTGCGCCGAGTGGAACGTCTGGCATCCTTGGGACAGTTGGTGGCGGGGGTAGCCCACGAAGTCCGCAATCCGCTTGCAAGTATGCGGCTCAACTTGCAGTATACCCAGCGGCAACTTCAAAAGCAGGGGATCACAACTTTACCGATTTCTAGCTTGTTGGAACAGATAGACCGTTTAGAGCAATTAGTACGGCGGCTGTTGTATTTTGACCAAAATCAGCAACAGGAAGAACTGGTTCCTGCTTCCCTAGAAAATGTTGCTGAAGAATCAGTTATTCTACTGCGTTTGAGAGCCGAAGAACAGGGAATAACGCTGGTTTATTGTGCTGCGACTAACACCTTACCCCAAGTGCCACTGCGTCCTCGGGAGTTAGGACAGGTAATGGTTAATTTAATCTTGAATGCCATCCAAGCTAGCCCAGAGGGAGGTCAAGTATTGGTGGGAGTGGCACAGCAGCACGACTATTTTGTGATCTGGGTAGAAGACCGAGGACAGGGATTGTCGCCCGAAGACAGAGAGCGAATATTTGATCCTTTCTATTCAACAAAACCGGAGGGGACGGGTTTAGGACTGGCAATTAGTCACGAGATTATCACTCGTCAGGGCGGATCTATCGGCTGGGATTCTCAACCGGGTTGTACCCGTTTTAGCGTTTATCTACCTAAGAGTAGAGATTAAATACTGGGGGGTAGGGACTAGGATAATGGTATTCGATCGTAATCCCAATTATAAAATCTACAGATGGCAAAGATTCTAATTGTTGATGATGAAAAAGCGATGCGTCAGGCGATGGCGCAAATTTTAAAAGATGAAGGTCACTCGATCGTAGAAGCGGGAGACGGAGACCAGGGACTCAAGATAATTCAAGGCGATGTTTCCTCTCGTCCTGACCTGGTATTTCTAGATTTGAAAATGCCTAAAACTCAGGGTAGCGCTGTTCTCAAAGCTTTGGGGAAAACTCTATTTGAATTGCCAGTAATTGTGATGACGGCCTATGGAACCAGCCGCACGGCCATTGAAGCGATGCAGTTGGGAGCCTATGATTACTTGACCAAACCCTTTGATTTGGAGGATTTAGTTAATCTGGTTCAGAAGGCTTTGGCTCATCATACTGTATCAGCTTATCAAGTTGGGGAAGCAAATCTTCAGGCGATCGCACAACCAGAAGAACTCTTAGGGCGATCGCCTGCAATGGCACAAGTCTTTAAACTCATCGGTAGAGTCGCCCAAGCAAACACTACTGTGTTAATTGTGGGAGAATCCGGCACAGGCAAAGAGTTAGTCGCCTCCACCCTTCATGCAGCTTCCAGCAGTCGCGGGGCCTTGGTAAAAGTTAACTGTGCAGCTTTGCCAGAGCATCTGTTAGAAGCAGAGTTATTCGGTCACGAAAAAGGAGCATTCACGGGAGCTAATAACCTCAGAATCGGTCGCTTTGAACAAGCGAATGGCGGCACGATATTCCTCGATGAAGTAGGAGAATTAAGTCCGACAATTCAAGGTAAATTGCTGCGGGTGTTGCAAGATAAATCCTTTGAACGATTGGGAAGCAATCAAACCCGAACAGTAGATGTGCGGGTTTTGGCGGCGACGCATCGGAATTTAGAAAAAATGGTGCGGCTGAATCAGTTTCGAGAAGACCTTTACTATCGCTTTAATGTAGTACGGATTGAACTGCCCCCTTTACGCGATCGCCTCGAAGACTTAAATCAACTTACCCAACATTTTTTAAGCTACATTGCCCTGCGAAATGGGATTAAAGGTCTAGCAATTACCGAGTCAGCAATCGAAAAACTTAGGAGTCATGCGTGGGCTGGAAATGTGCGGGAATTACAAAATACCTTAGAACGGGCGGCTGTTTTTTCTGGGGGAAGAACAATCTTACCAGAGCATCTTGTCTTTAATCAGGAATCTCTGCCGGATTTGAACTTGGAGCAAGCTGTAGCACAGTTGGAGACGAACTTAATCCGTCGCGCCCTAAATCTCTATCCTCACGAACCTCACAAAGCTTTAGGAATGGATGCCAAAAGCTTTGAACATAAAAAGAAACAAAGAAATCTTTGACACTAAATTTTAGTTCTGTTGTAATTTGCACTTTTTCGGAACAAATTGCGATCGCAATTTTCATCTCTGACTCCCGCCCAAAAACGGATAAAATCCCCCGACTCCTGTCGTGAGCTACCCCAAATTTTAGACACTTCGACAAGCGAGCGGGCAACGCTTCTGTTCAAGCTCCCAGATTCATCTGTGAAGTAAATCTCAAATCTCAAATCTAAAATCGACTGACTCCACGAAATGCCATGAATTATCTAATTTCTGCACCGTCACAAGAAACACGCTTAGAGACTCAAACAGTGCTCTACCCTACTCTACGGCAATTAGTACGCTTGTTGCCTATGGATTGCAAACGGGTAGTGGAATATGTCCAGGAAGAAGCGAAGCACAATCCATTTTTAATCAACACTCCTGATTCATCTGCCCAGTCGGGAGGACGCGAAGCTTTGTTAGAGGATGTTTTACCGGATTGGTATCATCCTCCAGCCCAAGAATTGAGTCTTCAGGAGCATCTGTATGGACAAATATCAGCTCTATCATTACCACAAAAACAATGCGATGCTCTGATTTATCTGACTCAATGGCTCTCGCCCTCTGGCTATTTGGAAGGAAGCGCAGAAAGTTGGGCTACTGGTACTGTTTGGAGTCCAAAAGAACTGGCAGATATTGTGCCCGCTCTCCAAAATTTAGACCCTCCCGGAATCGGAGCGCGATCGCTGCGAGAATGTCTGTTGTTGCAACTTAAATACCAACCTCAAAGTCTAGCTTTTCTCTTGGTTCAAGACTATTTAGAAGCGCTAGCTAATTGTACGGGTAGTTCTTTAGAAGCAAAGCAAAATCGTAAATACTTGCTGCAAAAGCTGCATCAAAATGTCCAAGTTTCTGTTGAAATTAACATAGAAACACTCACCGCTGCTATCAGTCAAATTCAGGAGTTAGAACCCCGTCCGGCTAGAAACTTTGGTCATACTAATGTTGCTATTGTTACCCCAGATATGAAAGCCGAACGTCAATCGGGAGGAGACTGGCAAGTTTCCCCAATCTATGAGGTTAATCAGCGCTTTTGTCTGAATGGCGAAGCCATTGAACTGTTAGCGAAATCAAACAAACGTTCCAGAGATACCCAACGGCTGGAACTCTTATTACAAAAAGCTCAGAACTTACTCGCAGCTTTGAACCAATGGCAGGAAAATATTCTCAAAGTCGGTCAATTTTTAGTCTATCGCCAGCAAGCCTTTTTAAACAGTCGGAATAAATTAGATTTAGTGCCAACCCCTCAGCAACTTGTGGCTCAAACGGTGGGACTTTCTAACGCTACCGTGAGCCGGATTGTCCGGGGACGGTATCTGTTAATTTGTGGTCAACAGAGTCAAACAATACCATTGGCATCGCTTTGCGTTCCTGTACGAGTGGGGGGACGAACGCCTCAACAAGTCCAGCAACTGCTAGTGCAACTCATTCAGGAAGAATCGCCGACTAATCCTTACAGTGATGAACAGTTAGCTCATCTGCTCGGGATACGATTCGCTCTGCCTATTGCTCGAAGAACAGTTACTAAGTACCGCAAATTACTGAGTTTGGAATCATCCCACCGCCGCCGAGAGACTGATTGAACAAGTAATATTATGTCGGCTTGAACGACCGGAAGCCGTAAGGTGTGCAGTGCACACCCTACATAATTAGGATCTGCGTGCAGGACTCTGATTAAATAAGTAAGGTGAGTTTTTTCCAATTTTTATTCTGCCTTATTCTAAGGGTTTCAAAGTAGTATGATTTTCCAGAATCGGTTTAACAAAACGGCTGTTAGCCCGCACAAAAAAATTACCCTTATCCGTTAAAACCTGCAGCCAAGGTTTGCCCTGAGAGTCAGTAATCATAATTTGCTCGGCATGATTTCCCGTCACCGCTTGCAGGCTTTCTCCCCTGCGAAAAGTAGTCACCACAGGTCACAGAAAAACCTTGTTTTTGTTTCTTTCAAACAAATCAGCAGGCGCATCAACGCCATCTACAGAAACCGATCGAAATCGCTGAGCCATAAAGCTAAATTAGCCCCCAATCCTCAAACCAAAACCACAGCCAGAGAGACAATTATAATTTCTGCTTTCATCGATCGCAAAAAGTCCTTAAATCCAGGCTCATCACAATTTTATACCCGCTGGCAGTCGCTCGTCACCCTAACATCCCACCTCCGACAGTTTCCGCAACCCATTAAGAATGTGTTATATAATATTTAGATTCATTAAGAAATATTGCAAAAATGCTTCTTTCACCCTCTGGCGCCAGCAAACTCAAAGAATCTTTAAAAGAAAAAGTATTCTTTGGGAATGAGCCAACCCCCGAACTCATAGCCATCTTACTGATTTACTTCGTCCAAGGCATTCTCGGACTAGCTCGCTTAGCCGTCAGCTTCTTCCTGAAAGACGATCTTGGCATGACTCCGGCCGAAGTATCAGCAATGATGGGTGTTGTCGCCCTACCTTGGATTATCAAACCCTTGTTCGGCTTCATGTCGGACGGTTTGCCCATATTCGGCTACCGCAGACGACCTTACATCGTCCTCTCCGGGCTCTTGGGCACGTCAGCATGGGTGAGCCTCGCAACAATTGTACACACACCGCTGGCCGCCACAGGGGCGATCGCCCTGAGTTCCCTCTCCCTCGCCGTCAGCGACGTCATCGCCGACTCCCTCATAGTCGAAAGAGCTAGAAAAGAATCCGTCGCCGACGCAGGTTCCCTGCAATCCTTATCCTGGGGCGCATCAGCCCTCGGCGGACTAATCACCGCCTACCTCAGCGGCTACCTGATGCAACACTTGGGCACCCAAACCATATTTTTAATCACCGCATCTTTCCCGCTAATCGTATCAGCAACAGCTTGGTTAATTCACGAAGAAAAAGTCAACAAACAAACCGACTTTGACACAGTAAAAAACCAATTCAAACAACTGCGGCAAGCTGTTACCCAAAAAACAATTTGGTTGCCCACCGCCTTTCTCTTCCTGTGGCAAGCCACCCCAAGTTCCGACTCAGCCTTTTTCTTCTTCACCACCAACGAATTAGGCTTTCAACCAGAATTTCTCGGCCGAGTGCGCCTCGTCACCAGCATTGCTTCCCTCCTCGGTATTTGGCTGTTTCAGCGATACCTCAAAGCAATTCCATTTAGAGTAATTTTCGGCTGGTCAACAGTCATTGCAACAGCCTTGGGCATGACTACATTATTATTAGTAACTCATGCCAACCGAGCATTAGGAATAGACGACCATTGGTTCAGCATCGGAGACAGCCTGATTCTGACAGTAATCGGACAAATTGCTTATATGCCGGTGCTAGTTCTCTCAGCGCGATTGTGTCCTCCCGGTGTCGAAGCTACATTATTTGCCGTGTTAATGTCAGTCACCAACTTAGCCGGACTTTTGTCCCACGAAGGCGGTGCACTTTTGACCCACTTACTCGGAATTACCGATCGCAATTTCGACAACCTCTGGCTGCTAATAGTCATCACCAACCTCTCCACACTGCTACCCCTGCCATTCCTAAATTGGCTTCCTGCAGAAAATGCAGAAAGCGGCGACCAAAACGAGCAACAATCACTCCCCCTATTACAACCAGAACTAGGAGGTGCCAAACAAGGCGGACAGAACTTCATACCCGAATACTTTCCCGACTTAGTACCGACAGTAAGGTCAGAAAACCGCCGATCCGACTAACGCAAATGAAGGAAGAAGGAAGAAGGAAAATTGACTGCTAATATCTTTCTAGTTTGATTTCATCTCCTTTCATCTCCTTTTTTCTTTTTTCTTACTTTCTTTCTCTCTGCGCCCTCTGCGCCCTCTGCGGTTAAATCAATAAAAGCTTATTCTACCCATGCAAAACTTACAAAATTCCCAACCCCAAACACCCGCCCAAAAACCATCATACACGCGCACAGACTGGCAGCGCGGCTACGAATCCCAACCCAGCGAATCCGACTACTGGATTGACGACATCGAAGGCGAAATCCCAGAAGGCTTGCAAGGCACATTCTTTCGCAACGGGCCCGGTTTGCTAGATGTCAACGGCCAGCGCATCCATCACCCCTTCGACGGCGACGGGATGGTTTGTGCGATCGCAATTTCCGACGGCCGCGCCCACTTCCGCAACAGATTCGTCCGCACCGAAGGCTACCTCGCCGAACAAAAAGCCGGAAAAATCCTGCACCGAGGCGTTTTCGGCACACAGAAACCCGGAGGCTGGCTTAGCAACATCTTTGACGTCAAAATCAAAAACATAGCCAACACCAACATCATTTATTGGGGCGACAAACTGCTAGCACTCTGGGAAGCAGCACAGCCCTACAGACTCGACCCCCGCAGCCTAGAAACACTCGGATTAGACACCCTAGACGGCATCTTAGAACCCGGTGAAGCCTTCGCCGCCCACCCCAGAATTGAAAAAGGCAAAAATGGAGCCGGAGACAGATTAGTCAACTTTTCCGTCAAGCCCGGTTTGTCAAGTACAATCACAATTTACGAACTCGACACAAGCGGCAAACTTTTACAAAAACACGCCCACGCAATCCCCGGTTTTGCCTTCCTGCACGACATGGTAATTACCCCGAATTATTGCATATTCTTCCAAAATCCCGTCAGCTTCAATCCCCTACCATTCTTGTTAGGAATGCGGAGTGCATCCCAGTGCATTCAATTTTCACCCAACCGCCCGACGCAAGCAATTTTAATTCCCCGCAACGGCACCGACGAGGTAAAAGTATTAGAAACCGAACCTTGTTTTGTCTTCCACCACTGCAACGCCTGGGAAGAAAACGGCGAAGTTTTTGTTGATTCTGTTTGCTACGACTCATTCCCAACCGTCGAGGCGGACGGCGATTTTCGCGAGCTTGATTTTGACAGCATTCCAGCGGGGGAATTGTGGCGGTTTAAGTTAAATTTGAACGAAAAAACTGTTAACCATCAAGTAATTGAAACTCGGTGCTGCGAGTTTCCGACATTGCATCCCAACAACGTCGGACAGCCTTACCGATATCTTTATATTGGCGCTGCGGATGCTCCGACGGGAAATGCTCCTTTGCAAGCTATTCTTAAAATGGATTTCCAGACAGGAGAACAGCAAATTTGGAGTGCTGCGCCGCGCGGTTTTGCGGGGGAACCTGTTTTTGTTCCCCGTCCCGACGCTATGGCGGAGGATGACGGCTGGCTGCTAGTTTTGATGTATGATGCAGCTAATCATCGATCGACCTTAGCGATTCTAGATGCTAGCGACATCACCAAAGGGCCCCTAGCGCGCCTGCATTTAAAACAGCACATTCCCTACGGTTTGCACGGAAGTTTTACACCAAATGTACTGCTTCCTATCGATTCGTAGTAACTGTTAGCGATGCAAGAGGGACTCAAATTGCGATGGAAAAGGTTTGATCGTTCGGAATGCGAGTCCGCATCCATAACTAGGACTCGCATTCCGAACTATTAAACCTTTGTGGTAAAGGGTTGGCTGTAGAAAAGCTCACAAAATTTTAAATTGTCAAATATCCATAATTAATGCAAATTGTAAACAAAAATCATCTCAAAAAACTACTCGTTTTAATTTGCAGCACAGTCATATTTTTGGCAATTCTTTTATCTATTTACTCTCACAATGCTAATGCCCAAGAGCCTTACAAATCATCTCCAGAAATCCCTGTAACACCAAAAGGCTTGATTGAGGTCAAAATGACAGTAATTGGAGTAGATCCAGTTAAAAACCAATTAGAAACTCGCTTGCAGTTTGAACTCAAAGGTATTTATAAAAAAGGGCCAACTTACCCTGCTCAAGATTTGTTAATGACCGTTAACGGTGCGAATGTAGAAGATTCAGAAATTACCTTTAAAGAAGGTAAACCGATGATTGTACCTGCATTAAAGTTTAACTTAATCGAGGGCAATATTAACAATTATCCCTTTGACACGCACATTGCTAAAGTAGCAATTTCCCTCGATCCGCTGGCTTCGATAGGTAAAAAATTTGCTCCTTTTCAAGTAAATCCAGTACCGCTGAAATTTAAATTTAATGCTGATGTTCCCGGCTTCGACATTAGTTATAACCCGCTGGAAGAAAATTCATCTATTTTTATTTACATCGATGTTTCTGCAACTCGATCGCTTCCAGTGAAATTCTTTGCCTTGGTGATTATTGTCATCATGTGGGTGCTGTCAATTATGGCGCTGTTGTTAGCACTAAAAGTGATGAAATCTGGCAAATTGCCGGAAGTGGGGATGCTGAGCTGGACTGGTGTAATGCTGTTTGCTTTTCCGGCAATTCGCAACGCTCAGCCGGGGGTGCCACCAGTGGGAACTGCTAGCGATTTCCTGTCGTTTTTTTGGACTGAAATTATTGTTGTGGTGGCGTTGGTGATTATTGGTAGCTGTTGGTTGAAGCGGTATCATCCGCCGGTTGAATGATAGCGGGAATTGGGAATTGGGCATTGGGAATTGGGCATTGGGAATTGGGAATTGGGCATAGGGCATAGGGCATTGGGCATAGGGCATTGGGCATTGGGAATTGGGCATTGGGAATTGGGAATTGGGCATTGGGCATTGGAGCTAACAAATAACCAATAACTAATGACTACTGACTACTGACTACTGACTAATGACTACTGATTACTGACTACTGACTACTGACTACTGACTACTGACTACTGACTACTGACTACTGACTAATTTGAATTTTTTACCTGCAAATTCTCAATATCCTGGGCGGGTACGCCTAAGCCGCGCAAGATAGTAAAAGCAATAATTCTATATCCCGATGGATTTGGGTGAACTCCATCGGCTGCTAACAAATTCAGAGTTTTTCCCGCGTGTTTTTGATAGGTGCTAATTACTTCCCGAAAAGGTGCATTTAAATCGATAAATAAGCACTGATTTTGTTTGGCGATTTCTCGCATTGCTACTACGTATTCTTGCAATCTGCGATTTTCTGGGCCGTCCAGAATTTCGCGAATTGGAGTAGGAGAAAGCAGGGCGACTCGAATTCCGGCGGTTTTTGCTGCCTGCACCATTTTGGTTATTTTGTCTATGTATTCTGCTAGTGATACTCCTGCGGCTAGGTTGCCTTGGGGATGAAACTGAAGCTTTTGGAAGTCGAAGAAGGCGTGCCAAACGTCGTTGACTCCGGCGTTAATGGTGATTAAATCTGGCTGTTTGTCGATCGCATCTTTCTGAAAACGTGCCTGCATATCACTCGCCTTGTTACCGGAGATGCCGGCGTTGACGACTTCGATTTTGCTGTCGGGATAAAGGGCATTCAGATAGCGTTGCAGCAGCCAAACGTAACCTCCGGGATATTTGCCGGCTTCGGTGATGCTGTCGCCTACTGTGACAATTCTGCCCTTGCCGGCGAGGAGGTTTTGGATTTCTGGCGGCGGGGTTGCTTGGGATAGGGATTCTGTAAACACGGGAAGTAAGGAGTGAGGAATGTTAAAGATGATAACGGCAGCAATTACGGCGAGGGCTAGTTTGATTAATGATTGCTGTTTCGGGGGTTTGGGACGGGGCGATATCGCTTTTGCAGACATTCTGTAGTTTTTGACTAAAAGTTTAACTTTTGAGCTTGGCAACTATAGCCGAAGAAAAAACCAAGAAGCAATAAAATCAATGGTTTCAGCGATTTCAAATGCCCTAATCACCTAGTATAATATAGTGAAATGTGGCAGGGAGACCGATCGTGATGTTAGTGGCTTTTGTCAGTCGGTGCATGGGTGAAGCTGTTTGATTCAGGATCGGGTTTTGGTAGAGAACAAGTTTCTCTGAATTTAGAACGAGATCGAGTTTATGTCGATCGCATTTTGGAATTTATCAACAAAGGCGATAATTATTTGCCTAATTTGGAACGGGTTATTAAAGGTATTGCTAATATCTTGGGGAATTATTAAGGAGGTTAGATGATGACTTTTCAAGAAATTATTGAGTCTATTGAAAGATTGACAATAGAAGATCAGGAGCGTTTATTTGAGTTAATCCGCAAGCGACGGATTGAAAATCGGCGGGCTGAAATTTTGGCTAATGCTCAGGAGGTGATGCAGGCATTTAAGAATGGGACCGCAAAGAGAGGAAGCGTTGATGATTTGATCGCAGATTTACTAGGAGATGATGATGGAAGTTGTCTGGAGTAGTGGATTTAATCGGTCTTTTAGGAAGATTACAAAGAAAAATCCACAATTAAAGGATCAAATTGCTAAGGTTTTAAGGCTGTTGACAGATGATCCATTTATGCCATCTTTGAAGTCTCACAAGTTAGGAGGGGATTTAGCCGGGTTATGGTCTTGTTCTGTTGCTTACGATTGCAGAATAATTTTTAAATTTTCTGAAGATGAGGAATTATTAGAAATGGTTATTCTATTGGTGGATATTGGAAGCCATGATGACGTTTATTAATGTAGCTGCGCCTTGACGCTATGCCCTACGGCTGCAAGCCCCTTGATTTGGATTATGATAGAAACAAGACTTACGCATTTCAAAGTAATTCTTTTTGGCCCATGAGTTCCGACTTAGTTCCCTTGCTTCCGAAAGTATCGATCGGCCGTCGCGCTGCTGCTTTCTGCATCGACGCAATTGCCGTTTGGCTGCCCAGTTTGCTTCTCGGCGCAAATCCGATCGTCCAAACCATCTTTTTTTTCCTGCTGTGGATGATTTTGCGCGTACCCATTGTCAGGAAAAACCACGGTCAAAGTCTTGGGCGCTGGGCGTTGGACATGAAAATTATCGATGTTAGACTCGAACGGATTCCCGGAGTGCAGAAACTTTGCAAGCGCGAGGGATTGCTGGGCATTTGCGCCGCCCTAGCCTTTGCGGGTGTAGGCGGGCTCACATCTACCAACGCCGCCGTCTTGCTGCTGATTCTGCCGCTGGCGATCGACTGTAGCACTGCCTTCATCGACACCGCCCGGTTTCCCCAAGCTTTTCACGATCGACTCAGCCAGACGATCGTCATCGGCACCAAGCGCGGCTACTCCCTAGACATCAAAGTTAGAAGATTACTTGACCAAGTGCAGACCAGTGTGAGACGATAATAAATTGTGTTTAAATTAGTCGAAATTTATTTAGAATTATGGCTAAAGGTGTCCGGATCATAATTACTCTAGAGTGTACTGAGTGCCGAACAAACGTGAGCAAACGCTCCAAAGGCGTGTCTCGGTACACCACGACCAAGAACCGTCGCAACACGACGGCGCGGCTGGAACTCAAAAAGTTCTGCCCCCATTGCAACAAGCACACTGCCCACAAAGAGATTAAGTAGTCAGCCGTCAGTTGCGATCGGTCAGTTGTCAGTTGCGATCAAGTCAACAGTCAACAGCCAACAGTCAACAGTCAACAGTAAACAGTAAACAAACAAAGAACCATGACTTACTTTCGCCGGCGCGTTTCGCCAATCAAACCAGGAGACCCGATCGACTACAAAGATGTCGAGCTGCTCAAAAAATACGTCACAGAACGCGGTAAAATACTGCCCCGCCGGATTACCGGTTTGACAGCAAAACAGCAGCGAGATTTGACCAGAAGCATCAAAAGAGCAAGAATTGTAGCTTTGATGCCCTTCGTAAATCAAGAAGGCTAATTCGATTTTGGATTTTAGATTTTAGATTTTGGAAAGATAGGACTTACGCGAAAACAACGTCTTTTTGTCGCAAGCGAGAATCGCTAATCGAGCGCAAGATTGGGTATTTAGTCGGTGGTGCGTAAGTCTTAATCAAAATCTAAAAAGTTAAAAATTAAAGCACAAAAAGCCCAACTTTTTAGATGTTAGTTTTAACAAGAGATGTAAAAAAGATAAACATCCAAAATCTAAAATCCCCGGATCGCAACCAGACAAATAGCAAGAGTGAAATATTCCAATAAAAATTAATAAAGCTGGCAAGTGGAGAAGGGAACGTTAGTAGAATTTAGAGTGCACGGCGATCGCCGTCTGGCAGTTGCCGATCGCCCCGACGGCAAGAAAAACTGGGTAGTGGTAGACGAAAAAGGCCAACCGCACAGCATACCGCCCAAGCAAATCAGCTACGAAGCAGTCGGAGAAAGTTACAAACCCTCCGACATTGCCAAATTTCTTAAAGAAGTAGAAGGTTACTCAGATCCGTCGAGTTTAGAAGTCGCTTGGGAACTCCTAGTGGGCGACGGAGAAAACACAGATCCCGAATCCCTCGCCATGCTGCTATTTTCCGATCGCACTCCGGCCCAGTGCTACGCAGCATATTGTTTGCTATCAACAGACAAACTGTATTTCAAACAAAAGGGCGATCGTTACGAACCGCGATCGGCCGCCCAAGTAGCCGAAATCAAACACCAGCAAGAAGTAGAACAGCAGCGACACCAAGAATCCCAAGGATTTTGGGATCGAGTCAAACAGCGGCTGGCTGGGGAAAATGTCGAGTGGATTAATAGCGATCGAACTCGCCTCGACGCCCTAGAACGCTTTGCAACCCTCGGAGAAGAAGCCACGCACCGCACCCCGGCCTTAGAAACTTTAGCCAGCTTAGAACGCTCCGAAAACCCCGAAGCAGCATTTCAACTCCTAGTCGATCTCGGCCTGTGGAGCACCCACGAAAACCTGTTTTTGCGGCGCAGCCAAATTCCTCTACAATTGTCCGCAAAGGTATTAGAAGTGGCCCAAAGCTGCCTAGAAAATCCCCCAACCGACTCGGAGACAAACCGTCTCGACTTAACTCACCTCAAGGTTTACACGATCGACGACGAAAGCACCACCGAAATCGACGACGGACTAAGCTTAGAATTCCTCGAAAACGGCCAGCAGCGGCTGTGGATACACATTGCCGATCCCACCAGCTTGCTTTCCCCCGGAGACGAACTAGACCTCGAAGCCAGAAAGCGCACCACTACAGTTTATCTGCCCACCGGCCCAATCCCGATGTTTCCCTCAGCATTGGCAGCCGGGCCGATGAGCTTGGTTCAAGGCAAAGAGTGCAACGCCCTGAGCTTTAGCGTCACCTTAGACGAAATCGGCGCGGCTCAAGATTACAGCATCCACATCAGCAAGATCAAACCAACCTACCGCTTAACCTACGATGATGTAGACGAAATGCTGGAGTTGGGAATCGAAGCAGAACCGGAAATAGGGGCGATCGCCATTGCGGCCAAACTGCGGCAAAAATGGCGCGAAGTCCAAGGCGCAATCAACATTTTCATGCCCGAATCCGTGATCAAAGTCCACGGCGAGGACATCGACATCCACGTCATCGACGACTCCACAGCCCGAATGCTAGTAGCTGAAATGATGATTTTAGCTGGCGAAGTCGCCGCCCGCTACGGTCAAACTCACAGCCTGCCAATACCCTACCGCTATCAGCCCCAGCCAGAACTCCCCCCCGATGAAGAACTGCTGGCCGTACCCGCAGGCCCCGCCCGCGCTTGCGCCGTGCGCCGCTGTATGCCCCGTAGCGAAATGGGCTTGACCCCCGGACGTCACGCAGGCTTGGGTTTGGAATTGTACGCTCAAGTTACTTCTCCCATCCGCCGCTATACCGACTTGCTGGCTCACTTCCAAATTAAAGCTCACCTGCGGGGCGAACCACTGCCTTTTTCTGCCCAAGAAATACAGGATATTGTGATGTGTCTCGGTACCGCAGTCAGAGAAGCTTCTACTGTGGAACGCCAAACGAATCGCTATTGGGGATTGGAATATTTGCGGCGCAATCCCGATCGAGTTTGGGAAGCTTTAATGCTGCGCTGGTTGAGGGAAGATAGCAATCTCGCATTGATTTTATTGGAAGAATTGGGCTTAGAATTGGCGATGCGATTTGGTCGATCGGTCGAAATTGGCGATCGGCTAGAAGTCAAAGTCACACATTGCGATCCGCGATCGGATGTGATTAACTTCCAAGAAGTGATTCTTGAACCCGCACAATAGGATTTTAGATTTTAGATTTGAGATTTTGGATTGCCAAAATCTTAGCGAGATGAGTTATGCGCTGGTGGCGATCGACCAATAAGCTTAAGTTAGCAATCTCACCCGAATTTCGACTTACGAGTTTAGGGGAAATAGCTCTTCAACCCGCGCAGGCGGGTTTTGTCTCTGTAGGGCTGTTGAAACCGCCGTCTCAGATCCTGTCGGGTCGATTACCATAACAAAAACGGATCGCGCGTGCGGAATCTGATTTCAGTCAATCGATCGCACACGACCTTAACTCAAATCTCAAATTTAAAATCACAAAATGGCCAACTCAATTCACCAAGTTCAGCCGCCCCTAGAATTCATACCCCCAGCCTACAACCCCCTAGTAGTCCGGGGCGCTCAGCAAATACTCCCCTGCTGGCTGCGATTTCGGACGAGTATCAGCCACATTCAAGCCGAAAACGTCGAAACCCTCGCCGAACTATTCCACCAATTTCAAAATCAGAAACTTCGCTTCTTGCTGGCCTTCCGCCACCCAAACTCCGACGATCCCTACTGTTTGGGACAATTGGTTTGGAAACTGGTTCCGCAAGCTGCGCGCGCCAAAGGTATTCCCCTACAATTTCCGGTACATTCCCACTTTATCTACGATCGCGGAATTCCCCTCTGGGCCGGTGCTGGAGTCGGCTGGCTGTATTCTCGCCTCGGCGGTACTCCGATCGTTCGCGGTAAAATCGATCGCGCCGGATTGCGATCGGCCCGCGATTTATTCGCCAACAGCCAATTTCCCATCGCCGCCGCCCCAGAAGGCGCTACCAACGGTCACAATGAAATAGTTAGCCCCCTCGAACCGGGAATCGCTCAAATGGGCTTCTGGTGCGTTGAAGATTTGCTCAAAGCCGGACGTACTGAGGAAAAAGTGTTAATTGTGCCGATCGGCATTCAATACCGCTATGTCAACCCACCTTGGGAACCCCTAGAAAAACTTTTAACTCAATTAGAAATAGATTGCGGACTCCCACCCTTAGACCGCACCAACACCGCCAATTTAGAAGCAGAAAATTCCGATACCGAAGACCAAAATTACAAATTTCAATATCTGCGCCTGATTCGACTTGGCAGCCACTTGTTAACAGTAATGTCCGAGTTTTACAGCCGTTTTTATCATAAAAAGATACAGCCAACAACCTCTATTTTAACATCATTATCGCTACCAGACACAACTGCCAACGATTCGGGCAATGAAGTGATGGTTGCTCGACTGACAGCACTGTTAGACGTGGCTTTGCAAGTAGCAGAAGAATATTTTAACTTAAAGCCCAAAGGTAGTTTGATAGACCGCTGTCGCCGTCTGGAACAAGCAGGCTGGGACTATATTTATCGAGAAGATATCAAAGATATTGCAGCACTTTGTCCCTTAGAAAGAGGATTAGCCGATCGCCTCGCCGAAGAAGCAAGTCTGCGGATGTGGCACATGAGACTTGTCGAAAGTTTCGTCTCCGTTACCGGCAGGTACGTCCAAGAAAAACTGACTGCAGAACGTTTGGCAGAAACAACTTTACTGCTGTGGGATGTACTGACTCGCATCAAAGGCGGAAATCCTTTCGGGCGACCTTCTTTGGGCAAACAGCAGGTGCAAATGACCGTGGGCGAACCGCTCTCAGTGGGCGATCGCTGGCAGGGATATCAAACCAGCCGCCGGTTAGCAGTTGCCGAACTCACTCAAGATTTGCAATCAGCTTTAGAAGCAATGATTAATTAGTCAGTAGTTAGTAGTTATTGGTTATTGGTTATTGGTTATTGGTTGTTGGTTATTGGTTATTGGTTATTGGTTGTTGGTTATTGGTTATTGGTTGTTGGTTATTGGTTATTGGTTATTGGTTGTTGGTTATTGGTTATTGGTTACTTGCTACGAATTCCCAATTTCCAATTCTCAATTCCTAACAACAAATAACAAATAACAAATAACAACTAACAACTAACAACTAACAGTCAGCAGCAACAGCCAACAGCCAAGAGTCAACAGTCATCAGTCATCAGTTAACTAAAGTCTGCAACTGCCAACAAGTTGTTATAGACTTGAGAAAGAGGTATAATGAACCACTAATAATCAACGAGCCATAATAAAACCAGAAAAATCACCGATGAATAACAAACCTATCGATTTGTCTACTAACTCAATTAAGGTAAAACTCCTGAATCATTTAGCGCAGGAATTGCTCACCCCACTCACTTCTGTCATCGGCATGGCGAGCGTGTTGAGCCAAGAAATTTACGGGCCATTGACGAGCAAGCAAAAAGAATATATCGACGTGATTCAAGACAGCAGTCGGTGTTTGCGATCGCTAGTTGAAGAAATTTTGGAACTAGCAAATCTCGATGAATCGTCTTTCACCTTGAAGCGAGTCGCAGTCGATATAGAAGGTTTGTGTCAGCAAGTTGTGACAACCCTGTCGCCGGCGGCAAGTAGGCGAGAGCAAGAAATTAATTTCACGATCGGGCCCGGGCCGCGCATCTGGTTGGCAGATAAGGATAAGGTTCAGCAAATGCTGCACCACTTAATTTTTAGCATTATTCAATCGGCTGGGGCAGGCAGCGTGATTCGAGTCCACGTTTCTCGGAAAGAAGACGGTATCAACATCGGAGTTTGGGTTTTTCATCCTTGGTTGGGAGAAAGTTTGCCCCATGCTAAACTCTACTCCGACTACTTGTTGAAGGCCACAGCAGGTAGCGGTTGGCGATCGAACTCCGAAACCTCTTCCCCGGAACTCGAACCGCAACTGGCGACACAGATACAGAGTGCCCAGCGGTTAACGCTGGCGTTTTCTGAGTTGGCGGCTTTGGTGGCCGAGAATGCCGCGGATACCGCACCCGTGTTAGCTGGTTACGGGGCTAGGGAACGATTGGGGCTGCTGCTTTGCTGCCAGTTGGTGGAAATTCAAGGCGGCCAACTCTCGATTCAAGGCACCCCGGAATCTGGATATCGCTACGTGCTCTGGCTCCCTTGCACTAATGCTACGGAGTTGTTGGAAGGATGAAGTCAGTTGGCAGTTGGCAGTTGGCAGTTGGTAGTTGGCAGTTGGTAGTTGGCAGTTGTTAGTTGTTAGTTGGCAGGAAAACAGTTGTTAACAGTCAACAGTTAACAGTTAACAGCTAACAATTCCCTAATGACTAATGACCAATGACCAATGACTAATGACTAATGACTAATGACTAATGACTAATTACAAATCTAAAATAGAAATGAATTCAGTTTGGCAACAGTTAAGTCTGGCAAATTTGCCGCTCTCTCAGTGGCAAAATGGCAGTTATTTATTGAATTGGACGATCGGCAATGCGCGCAGTTGGCGAGAAAGTAGCTGGCTGATGCAGTGGGCGGAGCCTCTGGGTTTTGGTTTGCTGGCCTTGACGTTCAGTATGGGCCCGTTTGTCAACAATGCCTTGGTGGGGCTGTTGATGGCTGCTGGTGCAGCATTTTGGGTGCTGCTGACTGTTTCTGACGATCGCGCGATCGCCCTCACACCCATTCACTTGCTGGTACTGCTGTACTGGGGCATTGCCACCGTCGCCACCGCCATGTCGCCGGTGAAAGCCGCCGCTTTTGTCGGTTGGGGCAAGCTAACGCTGTATTTGCTGTTTTTTGCCCTCATGGCGCGGATATTGCGAGATTCCCGCCTGCGCTCCTGGTTGATTGCAGTATATTTAAATGTCGCTCTAGTAGTCAGTTTCTACGGCGTGCGGCAGTGGATCGATAAAGTGCCGCCATTAGCTACTTGGAACGATCCGACTTCAACTCAAGCCGATTTCACGCGAGTTTACAGCTTTTTGGGCAATCCAAACTTGCTCGGTTCCTATTTGCTGCCAGCAATTGCCTTGAGCGCCGCCGCACTTTTTGTCTGGAAAGGATGGGGAACAAAACTTTTAGCCCTGACAATGCTGGTGGTGAATTGCGCGTGCTTGCGCTACACCGACAGCCGGGGTGCTTGGATCGGTTTTGTGGCTCTGCTTGTCGTGTTTTCAGTGCTGCTTTGGTACTGGTACAGCCCTTCTATGCCTCGGTTCTGGCGCACTTGGGCCCTGCCGTTAGGGTTGGGAGGTTTGGCTGGAGCCTTAATTTTAGGAGTGGCTTTAGTGGAGCCTTTGCGCGATCGAGTTTCGAGTATGTTTGTCGGCCGCGGCGACAGCAGCAACAGTTTTCGGATTAATGTTTGGACGGCGGTGATTGACATGATTCGCGATCGGCCAATTCTCGGAATTGGCCCCGGAAACACCGCCTTTAATAAAGTTTATCCGCTTTATATGAAGCCGAAATTCACTGCTTTGAGCGCTTATTCCGTGCTGCTGGAAATTGCCGTAGAAACTGGCTTTATCGGTTTAATGTGTTTCCTGTGGCTGCTGACTGTCACCGTCAATCAAGGTTTGTTGCAGATCAAAAAATTGCGCGACGCGCAATTTAATATCTCTAATTTAGAGGAAGCGTCCCCAAATCTCAAATCGAATCAAGGGTTTTGGTTGATTGGGGCGATCGCAACTTTAACCGGCATGATGGCCCACGGTTTTGTCGATACCGTTTGGTACAGACCAGAAGTTAATATGCTGTGGTGGTTGATGGTGGCGATTATTGCTAGTTTTTACAGGAACCCGCAGCAGCAAAATTCAGCTTTGACAGAAAGCGAGTAGATAAAAATGCTGGCACAGAACATCTGTTCTTTTGCAAAAAGCATTTTTTTCTTTTAGTGCTTTCCCCGAAGCTCGCCGGTTGCAGGAGCTCTTCGAGCTTTTGATATCATCTCCGGTAAATTACCATCACAAAAACGGATCGCGCGTGCGATCCAATTTTCTTTTTATCAATCGACCGGACATAATATTATATCAAATTCGGTTGTATTCCTTATGATGTTAACAGTCAACAGTCAACAGTCAACAGTCAACACTCAACAGTCAACAGTCAACAGTCAACAGTCAACAGTCAACAGTCAACAGTCAACAGTCAACAGTAAATTTACTCTTCCGATGAAGAGAGGATTTGATATTACTTGATGGCTGTACGAACACAGCCACGATCAATAGTAGGGTGCGCGCTGCACGCACCCTACATAAAATTACTACATACTACATACCTGCAAATGTAAAGTGCTGGTGTCACACCATACAAAATTTATGGAAAATAACTTTTATTCTTCGCTCTCCGAAGGCATGACGAATCTCGGGCACGGATAATTTCCACCATTTCTATCACGGCAACGCCGCCACGTTGACTGATTCGAGCTGAACGGCGTTTCGGATGATTCATTAACTGTAGATTGAACAGTTGCAGGAGTGGGTTGTGCTTTTGAGGCTTGACTGAACTGCAATACTGTGATAATTGCCAGTATGGTTGATGAAAGCAAAAATGTGCGTTTCATTTATTTGTTTTTTCCTCTTTTAATCGTTGACGTGCCATTCCTATCCATATATCCTCATCGAACTCTTGAGAATCCGCATACTTTAGACAAATTTTCCACTGCGGTAGTGCTTCCTTCGTTTTTTTCATCCCTTCTAGGACTTGCGCTTTCAGGCAATAAGTTGCTGGGCCTTCACTATCAAGCTTAATGGCTGCATCCAAATGTTGCAATGCTTCTGAATATCGACCCTGTTTCAGCCGCGCCCATCCCAAATTTTTAAGTAAAGAATATTTAACTCGATCGTCCTCAGCTACTTTCAAACCTTGCCACAGCAAGTGAACCGCAGCAGCATAGTTTTTATTATCAAGAATATATAACCTCGCCAAATTGCTGTAAGCAGCAGGCAGACCTAGTTTGGCAGCTTGCAGATATTTTCCTCGGGCGCATTCCAAATCTTGCACCTCTTCGCAAAGCCATCCCAAATTGTAAAGAGCTGCGCGACTTTTGGGGTCTACAACGAGCGCCAACTCATAGGCTTGTTGAGTATCGGCCAATCGATTGGCTTTGTAGTTTTCCAAGCCTCTATTATTAAACAGTGATGCGAGTTCCGGCAATCCAAATTGCCAACCACCAAAACCTACTGTTAGGAGGAGCAGGAAGGCCGCCCACTTGGACTGGTGATACTTTTTCCCTGGATGTTTCATGACATTAAAAATATTAGCTAATGGTGTCGTTTTTGGCAATTGTCACTGTTAGTTAAGTGATAATTTGTTTGCCGTATTTCATTCCCACCCTCATGACATCATCATCTTAGGAATTGACTTAGGCCTGAGCCTATTTCTCATTTCTGGTTTGCAACTCCACAGCCGAATGCTTGCGTAATGCTGCCACTACCTAGATGTATTCGAGCATAGGTTAATTCTTCGCGGGGCTCGAACACCTATCCGGATCATTTCAGAAAAAAGCCAGAAAAAAGCCGTAAGCCCTAAGCCTGAAAGGAGAAAGAGCCTGGACTGCTACGGATGTTGTGAGTAATAATACTTAGTTGTGGGGCGATCGACAATAAACGGATTGCATATAGCCTTTCAAGCGAAAGATGAGATACTATCCTGTATAGGGCATGGGGCATGGGGCATAGGGCATAGGGCTATCCTCACCACGCTTGAGAAGTGCTATAAATCTTCCATCGATGGGAAAACCGCAGATGTATTTCAATAACAGAAAGAGAATGAAGAGCAATTCAAATCTAATGATTAATCGCTAATCACTAGACTTGAGTTGCACTCAAATCAAACACAGATAACATTGAATTATCTGCATCCGTCAGTGTTTATCTGCCTGAAATCTGCGGTTAACAAAGCGAATATTTATGTAACTCAAGTCTACTAATTACTAACAGACATAAACGATAACTCATGTAGATAGGACTCGAAAAGCCTGTTTTTTACAGGCTTTGAGAAGATTCGTCCAATCACTAAAATTGCTTGATTGCGCGTTCCATATCCCGCTTGTCTTCGCGTTTCTTCAAATCTTCGCGCTTGTCATACAATTTTTTACCTTTACCCAAACCGATATCGAGTTTAACCCAGCCGCCTTTCAAATACATTTTTAACGGCACTAAAGTCAAACCTTTTTCTTCCACTTTGCCAATTAGTTTACGAATTTCCTGCTTGTGCATCAGCAATTTGCGAGTGCGTCTTGGTTCGTGATTAAAATAGTTGCTAGCACTTCTCCAAGGCGAAATATGAACGTTTATCAGCCACAGTTCGCCATTCCGAACTAAGCCGTATCCGTCCCGCAAATTCGCTTTTCCTTCCCGAATAGATTTAACTTCGGTTCCTTTTAACTCGATGCCCACCTGATATGTCTCTATAATTTCATAGAGATGCCGCGCTTGTCGGTTATCGCTAACAATTTTGTATCCCGGACTTTTTTCGCTCATTTTTACCTCCGCTGAAATTATTATAACGCTAGCTTGTCTGTAGAAAAAATAAAAGCTTGACAAAACTTAAATTTCAGGTCTAGGCATTACCAATGTTGCTGAGCTAAGATGTCACCAACGTGAATGTCAAGCGGTATCATGCAGCGCACCAATATTCCAGATTCTGGAATTCCAGATTCTGTTACTCCTTATCCTGCGGTTAATTTGGTTTGGTTAGCTCCTTCTTTACTGTCGCTCACTTGGTTTTTTGCCAATATCTCGGCAGTTAAATGGCTGTTATCCTCGTTTGTTGAGATACCGACACTGTACAAGATAGTAATTAGTTTTCTGATTGTAGCATTAGTAGTGCGATCGCTCAGTTCGGGAACTCGCCCGCCCGCATTGTCCCCCAAATTCGTTGTGAGGCGCTATCCGCTGGTATTAATGTTGGGTGCGAGCGTTTGCTCGATCGCCCTTGGGTGCATAATAGACATCAAACAAATTACCATCCTGCTATTTATCCTCGGAACCTACGGGCTGTATGGCTTAATGGTAGAGCCGAACTTTTGGCGAAAAAACCTGCCAATCGCGGGGCTGCTAGCTTGTATTTTACCATTCAACACTCAGCTCAATAACGGATTGGGTTTGCCGGCGCGAGTGCTGACAGCTCAGGTAGTAGAAAAATTGCTATCGGTTTTCCAAATCGGGGCTATTTCTTCCTACGATATCATCGTCTTAGAAAACGGCATCGCTCAAGTAGACGTACCTTGCAGCGGCATTAAAACCCTCTTAGTAGGGACACTATTTTTGCTAGCTGCTACCTGGTTAGAAAGCCGTCAATTGGGTTTTAAATGGCTAGGAGTATGCGCCGTCAACTTCATAATGTTAGTTTCGGCTAACGCTTTGCGGGTAGTCGTATTAGTATTAGTTGCCCAAGTTTTTCAACAGCCAATTTATGCCGAAATCCTGCACGTACCCCTGGGAATAGTCGGTTTAGTTAGCGCTTGTTTTTTGAGTTGGTTGATGCTGCAAAAAATACCAAAAATTTCCGCAGCCAAACAAATTAATCTTGAGTCGCAACCAGATGTAGAAATCCTCAAAAATCAGCCCTTAGCAAAAGCCGGACTAATTGCGGCCGTCGCTGTGTTGGCAGCAATTTCTCAATTCTATCATGTAGAAAGCGAACAAGTAGCGATCGCCCCCCTGAAATTTCCCCAACAAATCATATCCGAACCAATCCCCCTGAATCCCAGCGAACAAAAATTCTTCGGCAATTACCCAGACACCAAAACAGAAAAAAAGAGATTTATCTCCGGTAACTTGCGCGGTTCCATGCTAACCGTAGCCAGCACATCCTGGCAGACTTATCACGCACCAGAGTTGTGCTTTATCGCCAGCGGCATCCCCGTCAACCGCATAGAAAGAAAACAGCTAACTCCTGCCATCGCAGCCCGCTGGCTGTCTGTCAAAGACAACCAACTATCTGCCACCTACTGGCTGCAATCTTCCGAGCAAACAACCGATAATTTCTTAGAGCGAATCCGCCGCGATATCAACCACAAAAATCATACTTGGGTGCTTGTGTCAATTCTTTTTGACAATTCCGTAAACCCCGAAAGTTCCGAAGTCCAATCTTTTGCTAAAAACGTACATAACACCGTTAATTATAGCTTAACAACAGCAAAAAATGAAAAAAATTAAGCTGGCATTGAACATAATTTTTCAGCTAATATTTTGGCTGTGGAACCTGACGTTTTTGTCAATTGTTTATTTGGGAATTTTGCCCTACCTGGCAATCCCGTTAATCCAAGCCACAATAGACGGAATTATCCCCCTGGAATTTGCCTTAACCTTAACAGCACTAATAGCAGTACCGACAGTATTTACAATCGTCGGATTCAACAAGCGTTTTAGCAAACAACCATTGCAGCTAATGCGCCTGTTTTACGGCGTAGAAGCGCCCTTATTTTTGCTCTGCTCAATCAGGTTATTTTTGCTGCGAGAACTGAATCCACCTAGCTCTCAAATTATTGGGACAATAGGATTGTGTACCGCAGGATTTTTAGTAGAAATCCTCTACGGATATTTGGGAAAAATAGAAAACACTCAAGATGCTTCAATATCTCAAAATGCTGAAAACAAACAGCACCCTGTGAGTGGATTGATTGGCAACAAACAAATTGTCTGGATACAGTTAGGAGTTCACAGTTTAATGTTGCTAGTTGGCATTTGGGCAGCCACATTGCTGATGTTTTACGCACTGCCTGTCGCAACTGTACTCGTAGTTGGATTTTTTAGTTTTACTTGGGTTACACCACTGATTGAATCTTTCAAGTACAGTTCATTTGAGATAATTTGGTGGCTGCCATTATCCTTAATTCTATTTGGTTTTACCTCAAGTTTATTCGTAGTAATGCCTTCGCTTTACGGCTTTCTCTACATCCAATCCGCGCGCAAAATATTAAATAGTTTTGCTTCGCAATACGGAAAAAATCAAGCAATCGCGGGCAGCTTGGGAGTGATGGCAGCTTGGCTGGCTATTTTCGCAGCTTTGCAGCAGCAGCCGCAAATTCAAGCAATGAAAATTCTGGAAACTCCCGCAGCTAATGAGACGGCGCGTCAAACTTTATTAGCCAAGTCTGATATGATTCGATCGGGCTTAGTTAACGCCTATTTGTCTCCTTACCGCTACCTGAGCACTGTGGGAGAAAATGACCACATTTACTCGCTGTACAAAAATACTTTAAATCTGCCTGACCAAGCAGCTAAAAGCGTACAGAACAGCTATAATATTTTAATGTCGCCGTTTTTGTATCAAGGCTCCGGTTCCGATGTCAAAAAAGCCGAAAAACTTTACGCTGGATTCTTCGATACTGAAATTCAAAAAGGTGACACAGAAGCAGTAAAACACGCGGTGCAGTCAACATCTAACCGGGAAGAAGCTAAGGCTGGTTTGTTGAATGTCAATGAGGAAAAAGTATGGTTGGATTCTCAAGAAGTTACAGTCAAAGAAAACGGCGATTGGGCTGACGTTCAAATCTACGAAGTTTACAAAAATCAAACGCCCAACTTGCAAGAAGTATTTTATTACTTTTCTCTGCCGGAAAGCGCCGCAGTTACAGGAGTTTGGCTGGGCGATACTGGGGATTTGAACAAGCGTTTTGCTTTTACTGTGTCGCCCAGAGGTGCCGCCCAGCAAGTTTACAACGAGCAGGTAGTAGAAAGAGTAGATCCGGCTTTGCTCGAACAAATTGGCCCGAAACAATACCGCTTGCGAGCTTTTCCTGTTCCGCCTAAACGAGAGTTTGCGGTTACTAACGGGCCAACGGAAATGCACCTTTGGCTGACTTACAAAGTCCTGCGACAAGCACAGGGTTGGGCGATGCCAAGTTTATCGGAAAAACGCAATATTTTTTGGAATCAAAATACTCGCCGAGTTATCGCTGGAAGGGAGATTAAATACAAGGGTAAGGAGGCAAAAGAAACTTGGCTTCCAGCATTTTTACCCGCAGTTGCACCGCAAAAAGCAATACCGCATTTAGCGAATTTACCCGGCAAAAATACTGTTTCTGCTCAGCCGCTGATTGATATAAATTACTTTTTGCCAAACGTTAAAAAGTTGGCTTTGGTGCTGGATACTTCTCGGAGTATGGCGGCGGAAAGTCAAGAACTTAAGGAGACTTTTGATTGGTTAAAAAAGAATGTTTTAGCCACAAACAGTGTGGATTTATATGTGTCGAGTGCGGCGGGTGTGCCGCCGAGGTTGGTGGAAAATATACGCAGTTTTGATGCGGGAAAGTTGACGTTTTACGGTACAATTCAACTTAAGGATATTCTGCAACAGTTTGCACGGTTGCGCGCCGATCGCACTTATGATACTGTATTCTTGGTGAGCGATCGCCACAGTTACGAGTTATCGGACGATCGCAAAACCAGCGTTTCTCTAACTGCACCTTTATGGACAGTGCATTTAGGAGGTTTGCCCCCTGGCTATGACGACGCTACTTTAAAGGTGATTCAAGATAGTGGCGGCGGAGTTTCTACCGATATCAAAGAAGCAATGCAGCGAGTGGCGACGATGGCAGCGTCGGGGAAATCTGTAGTTAATGTTGTTGATGGTTATGCTTGGAGTTATGCTAAAACTCCGAAGGTGGCTGCAGGGGTTCCGAAAATAACTAATGATGAAAATGAAGGTTTTAAACCGATAGCGGCGCGACAGTTGATAACGGCACTCAGCAAGCAGAAAACTGCTAATCAATTGACTCAATTGGATGCGATGCAGTCGCTTGCTAAAACGTTTAAAGTCGTCACGCCCTATTCTTCGATGATTGTGTTGGTTAATGACGAGCAAAGGGCGCAGCTAAAGGCGGCGGAAGGTAAAAACGATCGATTTGAACGCGAGGTAGAATCGGGTAAGGAGGAGTTGACGAAACCGAGCAATCCTTTGAATGTTTCGGGGGTTCCCGAACCGGAAGAATGGCTGCTTTTGATGGTTGGGGCGATCGGGCTTTTGGCGATTTTCCTCCGTCAACGGCGCGCAAAAACGGTAAGTTGAAAAGCGCGCGCCCTGACTCAGAAAACAAGTAAATTATGACTCAATACGGTTCACTTAAGACAGATCCCCCCTAACCCCCCTTAAAACTGTAGTTTAGACTAAAAAATGAGCGTAGCTAAAAGTAGCCACCTTTGAATCTCAGGCAAGCTGTTGCTTAAAAAC
>NZ_JAUBTX010000067.1:0-30460 GCF_036705185.1 Microcoleus sp. B4-D4
TAGTTGGGACACTAAAACTGTATGAACTTTTGTTCTCAAAAATACCACAAAGTACACAGCCTAGGCTCTGCCTCCTTTGAGGAAGGCAACTTACAGAAGAGAAGGCTGTAGGAGGTGTTTAAGTTATTAAGTTTTCGATCCTAAGCTATTTCAAAAGATTGCTAAATTTTAGCCATTAACTAGCTGTATTGTCTTTGCTATCTCCTAACATTTGCATCAATTTTCGGGCGACGACAACGCCCACTACCGCACCGCCAACCCATTTAACCACATCGGCAGTGTGAATCGGGTGCAAGTGGCGATCGAAAATTTCATCTTTCAGCCATTCCTCTGTTACTTTTAAATTATGAACGGGAGTCGGCAATAACTCTAAGTAACTACCTTGGCGGATTAAGTGACCGAGTTCTCCGGTTATTTCAAAGCTATTGTAAATGTTAGCCACACTTTCTTCTATCCCCAGTTTTAGCAGCGTTCCCCGCAGGTTAACTTCCGCAGGTTTTAGCTCATTTCCCAAAGCCAGAGCATTCAAATTGTGAGCGATTGCAGCTCCCTGCTGATAAGCAACTTGAGCGGTGGGAGGTAAAGAATTTCCTTGCACTGCTGCACAATCTCCCCCAGCAAAAACTTCAGGAAAATCTAGCAGTTGCAGTGTAGGGTTCACGAAAGGGCGACCGTGTTTGTCTCGGGATTTATCAGAAATGTCTAAACCTTTAATTAGCGAATTAATATTAGTTCCTGTCGTCCAAATCACTGTACCTGTTGATAAAGTTTCCGCCTGTCCGTGGCGCTGATATTCAACTTCGTTGGGGCGAATAGCTGTCGCTTTTGCCTCCATAATAAATTCTACTGGTACTGTGCGTTTTTGCAGAGCATTTGTCGCAATTTCGCGCAGGTGACTATTAATATCGTTCTCCAGGATTTGCTCGCCGTGATTGAGTAAAACGACCCGGACTTCCTCTGCATTGCCGCCCATTGCAGCATACCAATTTGGCAGTAAATCGCCTAATGTACCTGCCATTTCCACGCCGGAAGCTCCAGCACCTATGACGGTGACAGTCAGGAATTTGCGGCGCTTTTGGGCATCTTGAATCTGAAGAGCTTGTTGCAAGCAGTCGCGCAGGTGTTTGTCAATGGCGATCGCATCTTCTCCGGTACGCAGAGGGAACGCATTCTCTTGAGCTCCCTCGACTCCAAAATATCCTGTAACGCTACCTAAAGCTAAAACTAAATTGCTGTAATTGTAAGCATCTCCCGATGTTACTTTGACTTCTCGCTGTTGTAAATCAATCGATTGAACGGCATCTTTAACAAAAATTACACCGCTACCTTTTAGCAATTCGTCATAGCGCGGCCAAACTTCTTCTGCACCCATTTCGCCGCTAAAATATTCGTAAAGTAACGGCTTAAAGCAAAAGCGATCCTCTTTTTCGATCAAAATTACAGAACGGGGATAGTGTTGGTGGCTCAAGTGCAAAGCTGTAAATAGTCCAGCAAAGCCGCCACCTACAATTACAGTTTGATAGATTGTGTTGTTCATCATACTGTTTGTTGAATTTGATAATTTTATTGATGCACTAATTATACAAAAATGCAGCTTGATTCTAACTAACTTCAACTTAGATCCGGTTCGGTCGATTGCGATCGCAAAAATGGTTCGCTCGTGCGTCAGTCAGTGTCCGCTCCCTGCGGACAACCCAACTCCGCACGCGCGATCGAATCTGACTGCGGTTAATTGACAGGACATGATATTAGAGGTAATTCTTATTCAAAGGTATCTGCCTTAAGAAAGACATAATTTAAAATTATATATTTCTTCAGGCATAAATAAATTTAAGTAGTAATGGCTAGACGCTATAACTAGCATGAGCTTCAACTAAAACAATCTCTTGTATAGACTATTTTTATTACAAATTTGACAAAAGTTTATTATCAATTTGACAAAGAGAGTCTATATAATAAATGTCAAATAAATTTTCAAAATGACGGAGAAAAAATATGAGCTTTTCCCCTGAGCTTCTTAAAGGCCAAAAAGCTCTGGTAACGGGCGGAAGTTCTGGTATCGGCGAAGCGATCGCCCGTGCTTTAGCTGCAGCCGGCGCATCTGTTGCAGTCAATTACCACTCTGGAGGTGAAGAGGCGCAGAAAATTGTCGAGGATATCAAAGCCGGGGGTGCAGAAGCGATCGCCATTGGTGCCGACGTCAGCAAAGAAGACGAAGTTAAGGCTATGTTCGGTCAGGCGATCGAGGAATTTGGTACGATCGACATCCTGGTTAATAACGCAGGTCTGCAAAAAGATTCGTCCTTGGTAGACATGACACTCGACGACTGGAACCTAGTGATTGGAGTCAACCTAACCGGACAGTTTTTGTGTGCGCGAGAAGCTACTAAAGAATTTTTGCGGCGGGGCGTACAACCTCATATTTCTGCGGCTGCGGGCAAAATTATTTGCATGAGTTCAGTACATGAGGTAATTCCTTGGGCGGGTCACGTCAACTATGCTGCCAGTAAAGGCGGTATAAATATGATGATGCGGAGTATTGCCCAAGAACTCGCACCCCAGAGAATTCGAGTTAATAGTATTGCGCCAGGGGCCATCAAAACCCCCATCAATACATCAGCATGGGATACGCCGGAAGCGAAAGCAAAGCTATTAAAACTGATTCCTTACGGTCGAGTTGGGGTAGTGGAAGATATCGCTAAAACTGCTGTTTGGCTGGCTTCGGATGACTCTGATTATGTCTGCGGTGAAACGCTATTTGTGGATGGCGGCATGACTTTGTATCCAGGTTTTGCAGCAGGCGGCTAATCGAGATTATATAATCTGAAATATTCTCGGATAACTGCAATGGGTGCTGAAGACAAACGAATTCAAGAAAATGCTGAAATGAAAGCGCACTGGAACCGCTGGGGTTCTTATTTAAGCGATCGCCAGTGGGGAACAGTCCGCGAAGATTATTCGCCAAACGGTGAGGCTTGGGAGTATTTCCCTCACGATGCGGCGCGATCGCGCGCCTACCGCTGGGGTGAAGACGGGTTAGGAGGGATTTGCGATCGCCACGGTCAAATTTGTTTTGCCCTAGCACTATGGAACGGCAAAGATCCCATTTTGAAAGAGCGTTTTTTTGGACTTACCAACAGTCAAGGAAATCACGGAGAGGATGTCAAAGAATACTATTTCTATTTAGACAATACCCCAACTCATTCTTATATGCGCTGGCTGTACAAATATCCGCAGCAAGCATATCCTTATACTTTGTTGGTTGAGGAAAATGCTAGGCGCGACAAATCTCAACCAGAATTTGAGTTGCTGGATACAGGAATTTTTGAGGGCGATCGCTACTTCGATATCGTTGCTGAATACGCCAAAGCATCCCCAGAAGATATTTGCATTCGCATCAGCGCCACTAACCGGGGATCGGAAACAGCAACCCTCGACTTATTGCCGACATTATGGTTTCGCAATACTTGGTCTTGGACGGATAGCAAAAAATCAGCGTATGTGGCTCGATCGGGCGATGGAGTTATCAAAGCTCACCATCCAAAATATGGCGATCGCTGGCTCTTTTGTGAAGGCAATCCTCCCCTGTTATTTACAGAAAATGAAACCAACCTACAGCGCCTGTACGGTGTCGCCAATACCTCACCTTACGTTAAAGATGCTTTCCACGAATTAATCGTTCACCATCGCCAAAAAGCTGTAAATCCCGCTCAAATCGGTACTAAAGCCGCCGCCCGCTATCACCTAAAAATTGAGCCAGGAGAAACCGCAGTTATCCAACTCAGATTTACTGATGTTTATACCGACAATGCTTTTAGCCAAGAATTTGCAGACACCTTCATTCAAAGGCAAAAAGAAGCCGATGAATTTTACGAATCGCTAACTCCAAATCTTGAGGAAGATGTCCGCAACATACAGCGTCAAGCCTTTGCTGGCTTATTGTGGACTAAACAGTTTTACGCCTACGATGTTCGCACTTGGTTGCGAGGCGATCCAGCCGAACCAACACCGCCGGCGCAGCGTTTAAATGGTCGCAATTCTGACTGGCGAAACTTCTATGCCGAAGAAGTTATTTCCATGCCAGATACATGGGAATATCCTTGGTTTGCAGCCTGGGATTTGGCATTTCACTGCATACCGATCGCCTTAATCGATGCTGACTTTGCCAAGCGCCAATTACTGCTGCTAACTCGCCAGTGGTATATGCACCCAAACGGTCAAATTCCAGCCTATGAATGGGCGTTTGGAGATGTCAACCCGCCCGTGCAAGCTTGGGCGGCATGGCGAGTTTATAAAATTGAAGAAAAGCGAGTAGGTAAAGGCGATCGGGACTTCCTCGAACGGATGTTTCACCGACTGCTGCTCAACTTTATTTGGTGGGTAAACCGCAAAGATCCTCAAGGTGCAAATTTGTTTCAAGGCGGCTTTTTAGGCTTAGATAATATTGGGGTATTTGACCGCAGTAAACCCTTGCCGACTGGCTATTTGCAACAAGCAGACGGTACTGCGTGGATGGGAATGTTTTCGCTGAATATGTTAGCAATTGCCTTAGAACTTGCCCGCGAAGATCCAGTTTACTCGGATATGGCGCTCAAATTTTTTGAACACTTCCTTCACATAGCCGATGCTGTCAACCATGTCGGCCCCCAAAAAATCGGTTTGTGGGACGATGAAGACGGCTTTTATTACGATGCCCTGTCTCTGCCTAACGGTGAATGTTCCTTGCTAAAAGTCCGCTCAATGGTGGGGATGACGCTACTATTTGCCGTCGATACCTTGGAAACTGAATTATTAGAAACAGTGCCGGGATTTAAAGAGCAAATCGATTGGTTGATGAAGAACCGCCCGGAACTGACAAAGAATATTGCCAGTATGGAAATTCCCGGAGTCGGCGAGCGCAGGCTGCTTTCAATTACCACCCCCGAAGGATTGCAGCGCGTCCTCAAAAGGCTGCTAGATGAAAATGAATTTCTTTCGCCTTACGGCATTCGTTCCCTCTCTCGCTATCATTTAGAACATCCGTTTATCTTTGAGTGGGATGGCATCAAATATCAGGTAGACTATGAGCCTGCTGAGTCTACAACTGAGCAATTTGGTGGCAACTCAAACTGGCGCGGCCCGATTTGGTTTCCGTTAAATTTCTTATTAATTGAATCGTTGCAAAAATATTACCATTACTTCGGTGATGACTTCCAAGTAGAATTTCCTACTGGCTCTGGAGTTATGATGAATTTATGGGAAGTTGCCTTGCAATTAGAGCAGCGGCTAAATAGCATTTTTATCAGAGGGAAAGATGGTAAAAGACCAGTCTATGGCGGTTTAGAAAAGTTTCAAAACGATCCTCACTGGCACGATTTGATTTTGTTTCACGAATACTTTCACGGTGACAACGGTGCAGGATTGGGCGCGTCTCACCAGACGGGATGGACTGCTGTGGTGGCGAAACTGATCCAGCAAGTCAGTGAAAAGCCATGAAACTGACAATGTTTTGTTTAAATCGATCTTTAAATATGAAATTGGAAATTTTAAGCAAACCGAATTGCGATCTAACCCAATACGGTTCACTTAACATATTTAGGCCCCGGAGATCCCCCTAAATCCCCCTTAAGAAGGGGGACTTTGATCGGAATCTTGTCCCACCCCCTACTCCCCTTTTTAAGGGGGGTTAGGGGGGATCGTCTTAAGTAAACCGTATTGCCCTCTAACCATAAAGACAAGATTGGTTCGTAGTGAGGACTTTAGTCCGCAATTAGAAGGACTAAAGTCCTCACTACGAACCTGTGACTTGTTGATATTTGGCAATTGATTGGACATGATATAATTCATTGATGCCGTAAGGACAAAGCAATGCCTGCTCTACCTCTCAATAGCGAAAATCTACCTTATCCCGATCCGCTCCATCCGATTCTTGTCCACTTTGTAATTGCGATGGTAATTTTCTCATTTTTCTGCGACGTTGTGGGATATTTTACTCGCAATCACCGCTTGTTTGAGGTGAGTTTCTGGAACTTGTTTGTGGCGACAGTTTCCATATTCCTAGCTGTGATGTTCGGTCAGTTTGAAGCTGGTTTGTCGCAACCTTACGAGGTGGTTAAACCGGTACTAGATTTGCACACGATTACGGGATGGTCGCTGGCGGCAATTCTGGCGGGCATTATGGGTTGGCGCTTTGTAATTCGCAGGCGCAGTCCCTTGAAAGTACCGCCGGCTTATCTGGGGGCGACAACTTTTTTGAGTTGTTTGGTTTTATTTCAAACATATCTGGGAACTCGGCTGGTTTGGGTTTACGGGTTGCACGTAGAGCCGATCGTTGAAGCGACGAAAAGAGGGATTTTGCAATGAATTCGCAACTCGTGCAGCAACTTGTCGATCAATTGGGGTTCAAGCTAGGTGCAAATAGACTGCCCTACGAAGTGCCAATTCATCCGAATTTGGTGCATTTTACCCTGGGTTTGTTTATAATTGCCATCTTGTTTGATATAGCAGGAAATCTTTTTCCGTTAGAAAGACCGATTTTGAAATTTTTGGCTGTCCCTGCGCTGCGATCGGGCTTTTATGATGTGGGCTGGTACAATTTGCTCGCAAGTGCGATCGTCACATTTTTTACTGTCGCAGCCGGATTTTTCGAGATTATGCTCGCAGATCCCCCTGCGAATGTCAAGAGTGCGTGGGGGTTGGGTGCAGCGCCGACGATGGTATTGCACGGTTTGGGCGGAGTTTTGCTGTTGGGGGCGATCGTTGCCCTGACCGTGTGGAGGGGGTTTCAGCGCTACCGCTGGCGCAAAGAAGCCAGCAGACAAGTGCAGTGGAGCTATTTGCTAGCAGGCGTTGTCATGCTGGGTTTACTATTCGTTCACGGGACGCTCGGAGCACACATGGGAGACCAGTTTGGGATTCACAATACGGCTGCAGGTTTGCTCCGACAGGGATTAAATCCTAGTTCTGCCCTCAAGTAAATAGGTAAATAAATTAAGAGTTTCGAGTTAGAATACGCATCTTTTCAAGCAGCAGGAAATTTATGAAAGTTTTTAAGAGCTTGCTATTGGCGATCGCGATCGCCTTAGATATGATAGCCAGCCACTGGGTGGGACAGCAGGCCTATTCTTGGATGCCCAGTCAGGGAACCGCAGAAGCCCAACAAGTTGACAATCTGTTTAGCTTCTTGGTGTCTATCGGAACGTTTATTTTTATCGGAATTGCTGCCATTATCCTCTATTCTATCCTCACTTCCCGCGCACCGAAAGGAGACTTCAGCCACGGTCATCCTGCGAGGGGAAATTGGAAAATCGAGGTTCTTTGGGTAGTTGTTCCGGTGTTGTTAGTGACGTGGATTGCGGCTCAAAGCTACATGATTTATCAGAAAATAAACATCCAAGGTTTGACACCGATCGCCCACTTGCACCTGCCTCTAGAAGAACCTGTTTATGCCGCCGAAAAACCTACGGAAAACAACAACAATTCTAAATTAGTTTCTGAAGAAATTGAGATAATTGCTAAACAGTGGTCTTGGTCTTTCCGCTATCCGCGCCAGAATGTTACCAGTACAGAATTGCACCTGCCAGTTAATCAAAACGTGCGGCTGACATTGCAATCACTGGATGTTATTCACGGTTTCTACGTTCCTGAATTCCGCATCAAGCAAGATATCATTCCCAACCGCAGTATTAATTTTGTGTTTGCGCCGATCCGAGAAGGCAAATATCGGTTGAGAGATTCTCAATTCAGCGGCACTTACTTTGCCCTGATGGATGCGGATGTGTACGTTGAATCCCCCGCAGCTTACGATCGCTGGCTGACCCAAGCTGCGACACAATCGCCAACTCCTGCAACCAATCAGGCGGTTTCCGAATACAAAAAGCAAGTGCAGAAAACCAGAAGCAGCTTCTGGCCCACTGTGACACCGGCTCCGCCTCCTGTGGTAAATCATCCCAACTGATCTAACTATTCGGCAAAAAACAGAATTTTCTCTCGATTAATAACTAAGCAACTGAAAAATGACAAATAACTCGATTGAAAACATAGCCAAGGGTGGCGATCGTGAAAGCGATCGCAGCGAAAATCCGATTGATTGGCGGCGCTACATCAGCTTCAGCAAAGATCACAAAGTGATCGGCATTCAGTACCTAATTACTGCTTTTATCTTCTTTTTAATCGCGGGTTTATTCTCGATGATTATTCGCGCCGAACTGATCTCTCCAGCATTAAATCTAGTCGATCGCCCGCTGTACAATGGCTTGTTCACCATGCACGGGACAATGATGATCTTCCTGTGGGTTTTCCCGTGCATGGTGGGTCTAGGCAACTACCTGATACCGCTGATGATCGGGGCGCGGGACATGGCGTTTCCCCTCCTCAATGCCATCTCCTTCTGGATAATTCCCCCCGCAGGCATCCTGCTGATGTCCAGCTTCTTGCTGCCCAGTGGCACCGCCCAGGCCGGCTGGTGGTCTTACCCGCCGGTGAGCATCCAGAACCCGTCGGGCGATTTAATCAACGGCCAACTGATCTGGCTGGTGAGTGTGGCGCTGCTGGGCATCTCGTCGATTATGGGGGGAGTTAACTTCGTAACGACGATCGTCAGAATGCGAGCACCAGGCATGACTTGGTTCCGAATGCCAATCTTTGTGTGGACGGTTTTGAGCGCTCAGTTGCTGCAACTGTTTTGCCTACCAGCCCTGACTGCGGCGGCGGTGCTGATGTTGTTCGATTTAGCCTTGGGGACAACCTTTTTCGATCCTTTTAACGAAGGCAGCCCGATTCTCTACCAGCACTTATTCTGGTTTTACTCGCACCCTGCAGTTTACGTAATGGCGCTGCCGGCCTTCGGTATTTTCTCGGAGATTTTGCCTGCTTTTTCCCGCAACCCTTTGTTTGGCTATAAATCAGTAGCGGTTGCATCCTTTGCAATTTCTCTACTCAGCATCTTCGTTTGGGTACACCATATGTTCGCCAGCGGCACTCCCGGCTGGATGCGGATGCTGTTCATGTTCTCCACCATGTTAGTCGCCGTGCCGACTGGCGTTAAGGTATTCGCTTGGACTGCTACCGTTTGGGGCGGAAAGCTGCACTTGGAAACGCCGATGCTGTTTGCCTTGGGTGGCGTAGTCATGTTTCTGTTCGGGGGCATCACGGGCGTTATGCTGGGGGCAGTGCCTTTTAATCTGCACGTAAATAATACTTATTTTATAGTCGGCCACTTCCACTACATTGTGTTCAACACCATCACAATTGCGATTTTTGGAGCAATTTACTACTGGTTTCCCAAGATGACTGGGCGGATGTACGCCGAGGGTTGGGGCAAAATCCACTTCTGGCTGACTTTTATCGGGGCTAATCTAACTTTCTTTCCGATGCACCCGTTGGGCTTGCAAGGGATGGTGCGCCGGGTTGCTTCCTACGATCCGCAATACCAAGGGTTGAACGTCATTGCCAGTTTGGGGGGATTTCTGCTGGGGGTATCGACGCTGCCTTTTATCGTCAATATGGTGGTTTCCGCGCTGCAGGGCCCGAAAGCAACTAACAATCCTTGGCACGCTACGGGCTTGGAGTGGACTGTTTCTTCGCCGCCGCCTGTTGAGAATTTTGCCCAGATTCCGATTGTGACTTTGCCGCCATACCACTATGTCGATTCTCCCGATCGGATTACCCAGGCTTCTGCTCAAGAATAGCTGCAATTTCAACCGCTGATTTCCGGCGGATCAACACAGATTAACGCAGATAATTTCCAGAATTGAGATCGATCGAATGCTAGAGGTATTTTCTTCCTGATGACTGATGACCAACAACCAACAACTAACAACCAATAACCAATAACCAATAACCAATAACCAATAACCAATAACCAATAACTAATGAGTGAGGGCGGGTTTTGCCATTTTTTTAGTCATTTGTATCCTATATTCTTAGGAGCGAAAACTTAATAACTTAAACACCTCCTACCGTCCTCTCTCCTGTAAGTTGCAAGAAAGAAGGAGGCAGAGCCTCCGGATCTGCATTACCAGGCAGAGCCTGGTAACGAGCAATCGCTTAAGTTATTAAATTTTCATTCCTTAGCTAAACCCGCCTCTACAAAATGCTAATGACTAATGACCAATGACCAATGACTAATGACTAATGACCAATGACCAATGACTAATGACTTCTTCACTTATGGCAAATCCTACGCATTCAGGGCGATCGCCCCAAGAAAGCAACCAAAATTCTCAAGATTACAAAAAGCGGATGTTTGGCTTTACCGCATTCTTGCTTTCCGAGAGTATGGTCTTCCTCAGTTTTTTCGCCGCCTACATCATCTTGCGGCAGACAACTCCTAACTGGCTCCCTCCTGGTGTTCCGAAATTAGAGGTAATTAAACCTGCGATTAGCACGGCGGTACTGGTTTCCAGCAGTTGTGTCATTTACTTTGCAGAACAAGCCCTCGATCGCCGGAAACTGGGTTTATTTCGCTTGCTGTGGCTGACGGCATCGTTGATGGGAACTTACTTTTTAGTTAATCAGGCGATCGAGTGGAACAACCTATCTTTTGGGCTGACTACAGGGTTGTTCGGCGCGACATTTTATCTGCTGACTGGGTTTCACGGTTTGCACGTTTTTGTCGGGATTATCTTGCAGCTAATTATGCTTGTCCGTTCTTTCATTCCTGGCAATTACAATGCCGGTCACTTCGGCGTGAGTGCGGCTTCTTTGTTTTGGCACTTTGTTGATGTGATTTGGATTGTTTTGTTCTCGCTGGTTTATCTGTGGTAGTTCTATTTCTTTGCCAAAACCCTACCCTTGCGGTTTTGATAGTGCTTGTAATTCTTCCCAAGTGTAATGTTTGGGCAATTCAACGGGCTTAGCATTAGCGCCTAAACCTAACCCGATCGCCGGCTGAATTTCGGCGATCGCCTCTGAAGCAACATCAGCCACCGCATTGCCGGCAATTCCGCCCGCGATCGCCCCTGCGATGCTACCAATGGCCGCACCAACCTTTCCGCCAACAGAATTACCAATGGCCGCACCAGCTACACCGCCGCCGACTGCGCCCAATCCTGTGGCGATCGGGTGAGACTCATGTGTTTCCGATCGATCTGTACCATTTTCATGCGGCTGTTTAGCATCATTCATTGCCATTATTTCCTCAAAAATTTTGCTATTTTTTCTCAATCTTTGCTTTTATATAGCCATCCTAAATCATTTGTGAATTTCTTACTCCCTCCCCTTAATAAGGGGAGGGTTGGGGTGGGGTAAAAAACTTTACGACTCCTGCAAGGATTGCTATATTATGAGGTCTGGTTAATTTCCCATAATTCGTTCGCAGCGATAACTGAAGTCATGACTGCTAACCAATTATGCCATTTTTAACTAAGTTTACTTTAACAGTTCAGCGATGCGATCGCCAACCCGCAGCGCATTTGCCATAATCGTCAGCGTCGGGTTAACCCCCGAATTTGACGCGAAAAAACTGCCATCCACAACATAGAGATTCTCAACATCGTGGGTGCGACAATTCACGTCAAGCACTGAAGTTTTGGAGTCTGTACCAAACCGACAAGTGCCGCATTGATGACCAACTGATTGTACCGGCATCTCGGCGCGAGGATACAGGCTAAAAGGAATGACGTGCTTGGCCGAACGGTGGAGGGATTTGACTACAGATGTCCAGCGGTGAATTAGCCGATCGCGCGCTTCGATATTGTTCGGCGTATAATCCAAGTAAATTCGATCGCCCTCCACCCGAACGCGATTGTTTGAATCCGGCAAATCTTCTGTTTGCAACCACCAACCAACCGATCGCTCAGCAATCAAATGCCGCTCGTATTCAGGAATCAATTTTACCAGCGGAGCCATCAGCGCCGGAGCCTCGGCCGGCAGCATATCAGCTAACACATTGCCCGTATTTTGTACCATACCCATTGGATAAGGAAAATCCGGCTCTCCCCAATAATAATCATTAACAGCAATAGTTTTTTGAAAGTTAGCTGTATTCACATCTAAGTGCATAGCAACTAAAGCAGTTGCCAGGTGTTTCATTAAATTTCTGCCCACCTGATCCGAACTATTTGCTAATCCATTGGGGTGCTGCTCGTTGGCAGATTGCAACAACAAAACAGCCGAATTAATCGCACCGCAGGAAACCACCACAATATCGCCTGTAAATTGCTGTCGTTCCCCTAAAATTTCGGTTTCTACCCCCGTCACTTCTCGCCCGGATTTGCTGGTATGCAGCCTCAAGACTTTGGCATTAGTTATTAGGGTGAAATTAGCATATTTTTCGCGGGTTGGGCGAATCGCATTCACCTCCGCATCGGCTTTCGCACCTACTAAACAAGGATAGCCGTCAAAAGTATCGCAGCGAATGCAAGGGCTGTTTGTGCGATCGGCTTCATTCAGCTTTAATCCTAAAGGTAAATGAAACGGATTGTAGCCGAGCGATCGAATATCGTCCGCGAGCACCTGCATATCAGGTTCGTGGCTGACAGGAGGATAAGCATAAGGTTCGCTGCAGGGCGGTTCAGTCGGATCGGTTCCCCGCTCTCCATGAACGTCATAGAGTGCTTCAGCTTGCGTGTAATACGGCTCAAAATCTGCGTATTTGAGCGGCCACTCTGGAGAAAATCCTTGTTTGTGAATTACGCGATCGAAATCTCGCTCCCGCAGCCGTAAAAGAGCCGCACCATAAACTTTTGTATTGCCGCCAACCCAATAGCCAGTCTGAGGTCGAAACTCCTTTTCTTCCCTGTCATACCAGCGCTCGTCCGTATGATAGCGCTCTTTTTGATAAACTTCCAGCGCGCTCCAATTTGCTTTTTCCCTGGGTAAAAAGTCGCCTCTTTCTAGCACCAAAATCCTTTTACCAGTCGGTGCGAGACGGTGAGCAAGCGTACCTCCGCCCGCTCCCGTGCCAATAATAATGATATCGTAGTGGTTCGCCGAATTTACCATTGCCTAATCTTTTCTAAATTGTGCTGGTTTGGGAATAATTTTCCCTTAACTCACTGATTCAATCTTACCCAGAAATTCAGGAATCACAACTGTATCGATAATGTGAATTACACCGTTATCTGCTGCCACATCTGGCTTGACCACCTTAGCATTGTTTACCTTAACTCCATTGCTCGTTACCAGGCTCTGCCTGGTAATGCAGGTGCGGAGGCTCTGCCTCCTTTGAGGAAGGCAACTTACAGGAGATAGGACTGTAGGAGGTGTTTAAGTTATTAAGTTTTCGAGCATAAATTAACCGCAAGCACTCTTGGTTCGCAGTGCGGAATTAAGTCCGCTTTCCCCCCCACAACTTAGATTGCGCGCGCGATCCATTTTGGTTATAATAATCGAACGGACACGATATTAAAACTTTAATTAAATCCCGCATATTTTCCAGCAAAGCTTCTACAGTTCCCGATCGCACCTTAGAAAATGCTTCATCAGTCGGTGTAAAAACGTTCAACAGTTGACACTTGACAAATCATTTTACAGTAATAAAAATTGAAAGTGCCAACTAGATTTTAGCTGCGATCGAGCAACACTTGCCCCGCATTAATTTGGATGCGAAACAGGCTGTAAGGTTTCTCGCGCAAGTCTTGCCCGTTATGATAGCTGGGGTTCCTATTCCACTGATCTACAGTAAAGTAGAGATAGCCATCTTGGGCAACAAACAGGCAATTCGGCCACAGCATTCGCGCATCGTGGGCGAGTGTTTCCCACGTACCATCAGGGAGGCGGCGCAAAATCGAATTGTTTTCGTAGTTCGTCACATAAAGGCGATTTTTGTCGTCGGAAACCATGCCGCCAGAAGCGCCTTTTTCACCGTGATCGATGACTGTGGCGGCAACATTTTCATCAGGTAAATTTGGATTAACTAATGCTTCAATACTGACGCTGTAAAGGTGTCGGCTTGCTAGGGGACAATAGAACAGTCTTTGCCCGTCACCGCTGAGGGCAATGCCATCGCTGCCGGTGTGAATGTGCTTGGCCGGTTTGTTTGGATGCCGCACCATCATCGGTTGACCTTCGACTATGGGCAAAAAGCCGGGAATTGGTTTAGTTGAAGGATGATCGTTGAGTTTTCTCCAACTGTTTCCGGTGGCCAAATCTACCACAACAATGCCGTTAGGCCCTTCTTCCGAGGAGTCGGTAATAAATGCAATTCCATCCTCTCCCCAGCGCAAATCTACGCGCACGTCATTCAAGGTAGAATTGGCAGAGGCGACGGATTCGGGAAACAGAATTTTCTTGACAATACGATCGCCATTCAGGTCAATTCCCACCAGTTTCGGGCCGCCGGAGGGAACTGAATTTTGCTTGATTTTTGCATGATCTAACAGCCAAAGGCGATCGCGCGCGTCGATGGTCATCCCTTGAACGCACAGCAACTTTTCTGAGGACGAAGCTAAATCTAACTTGTGGATTTCTGCATTGGGGTAGGGAACAGGATTGCCGTTTTTTTCTAGCGGCTGTTTGAGTTCGGCAACGGTGAATTCTACATCGTCAACCAGTCGGGGATAGCTGATGAAAATTCGCCCTTGCTTGGATACCGCAACCCCGATCGGCATGGCATCCTCGAATAGCGTGATTAACTCTAAATTGCCAGCAGATTTGTCTGCTGGCAGTGAAGGCACAGCGGCCATATATTTGGTTGCGGCTAAGTTCGCCATTTCACTAATCCTATTGAGAGTTTGAAGAATTTAAAGAAGCAGAAAATTTGACGTTGATTATATCTCAAAAATCTCTGCCATCCTGTTGCTATTTACAATAAAAAATGGGTGTCAAGGCTGCCCCTGTAGGCTGCCAGGAAAAATTTATTTCCTTCGCTGACAATCTCTTCGCGCTTGAGTCCGAGGTAACTGTCAACTGTCAATTGTTTGCTGTCAATTGTTGAAAAAACTTGGACAGCCCGCAAAGAAACCTATTTTGTCTACCAAACTATAGGTTTTCAGCAAGTATTTTGGTTGAAAAACTGGGTTTTGCAGTACCCGTTCGCAATTTCTCTAGTTAATTGAGAAAGTGGCTTTTTTAGAGATTTTCATGGGTTCAAATTTACATTGTTGATGTTTTGTTTGTCTCTATCGAATGGATGAGATTAAATTTATATCAAAAGACAGATTAGTATTTTTCCCATCGTTGTTTAAGGATAAGAAGAACGTTAAAAATAATATAAAATATCAATGTCTGAAGTCATCAATATTTATGAGGAGCGCATGAAATTGCTTTTGCGCCCTGATGCTTCACTCCAGAAAGTTGTCAGCGGTGCCGTCTGGAGCGAAGGCCCGGTTTATTTCCATGAAGATGATAGCGTGGTGTGGAGCGACGCTCACGGCAATCGCTTGCTGCGCTGGAGTCCCCGCGAGGGAATGAGCGTTTTGCGCGACCCCTCCGACTATCAAAGCGGCAATTACCGCGATCGCGAAGGTCGCCTTGTCTCGTGTTCGTCGGGTTTGCGCGCGATCGTCCGCCGCGAACACAGCGGCGAATGGCTGGTGTTGGTCGATCGCTACCGAGGATCGCGCCTCAACAGCCCCAATGACTTGGTAGTCAAGAGTGACGGCACGATCTGGTTCACTGACCCCCCCTACGGCCTGACGCAGCCCGACCAGGGATACGGCGGCCAACAGGAACAGCCTGGATGTTTTGTGTACCGCTTCGATCCGGCGACTGGTGCGATCGATGCGGTGGTGACGGATATGTTACGCCCCAACGGCCTCGCCTTCAGCCCCGACGAAAGCATCCTTTACGTGTCGGATAGTTCTGCTTTCAATATGCCCCAAGGGTATCACCACCTCCGCGCCTACGATGTTGTAGCCGATCGCGCTGCAGACAACGGCCGGGTGTTCGCAGTCATCGAACCCGGTGAACCCGACGGGTTGCGAACAGACGAACACGGCAATATTTTTACGACTTCCAAAGATAGCGTGCAGGTGTACGCGCCCGACGGTACTCGCTTGGGGAAAATTCCGGTGCCGGAGACTTGCGCTAACCTGACTTTTGGGGGAAAAAAACGCGATCGCCTCTGGATCGCTGCTGGCACATCTTTATATGCGATCGATCTCAACACTCGCGGGTGTCAATAAAGCTGTTCTCGCCACCTGCAATTGTCTGCGATCTTTTAGGAGGAGAGAGTTTTACCATTTTGCGATCGGCAATTGAAATATACAATTTAAATGCAGTTTAAATGCAGGACAATTTAAACTTGAATTGCCTAAATTTTCTACCGTTGTGAAGACTTCTACTTAACGCTTTTTAACGCAGATTTTTTGCTAGATATTTTGGAAATAAATCCCAGATATCTCTTAAGTACAAACGAAAATTAAACAGGCTGTAATCGCCGACTATTTACGAATCTGTACTTGACCTTCGATTGTGTCCTGTGGGGAATATTTCAATAAATTGGGAATGACAAAATGATTTACAAATTTGCTGTGGGCGTGGCCGTCGCGCTGCTTTTGGCTCAAGTTTCACCTCATCTACCAGCACTAAGTTTCAAGCTGCTCAGTTCACTCAATCCTGTGTTTCTGGTCGGCTTTCCAGGCTGGGCGCTTTTATTGCTGAGAGCGGGCGTTGGCGGGTTATTCTTGCTGCACGGCTATCCAAAAATAACACATCTTCAAGAGTGGTCTGATGCTATGAAAATGCCCCTGTTTCTGTGCTTTCTCTCAGCAGCTTCCATGTTAGCTGGCGGAGTTTGTCTGATTGTGGGATTTCTTACACTCTTAGCAAGTCTGCCGATTCTCGGTTCTATGCTATTCGCAATTTATTTAGATTTATCTAAAGGGTTGCCTTTTGTGGCTAGCGATCCCTATTTAATTCCCCAAGGGCAGTATGAAGGGCCAAATGGCAAGGGCGAACCGCCAAGCTGGGAGAAAGCTTTTATGTACTGTTTGATGCTGGTGGCGATCGCAGTTTTAGGGCCTGGTGCCTATTCGCTGGATGCTTTGATTTTTGGAGGATAAAGAACCTGCAAGCGAGCTCTCTCCGCAAGCATTACCGGAGATGTCTGTTCCAAAAATTGGGAGGGGTTCCCTTCACCGCAAGTACGATCGCCACCAAGGCCGAATCAAACACGCCCGCGATCGAACAAACAGCCTTTGTGACTCTACAACCGCCCCGGAAACTGTTGGCGGTGCCCGCATTTGCATCTGCAAACGCTCAAACCAAGTTCGCGCCTGCACACCCGGTTTCACTACCAGCAACCAAAAATTACAACTCTGCCTCGTGGCAGATAGTACGAACAGCTCAATTTTTGGGATACTAGAAACTAGCACTCAACTTATTATCTGAGGAACAAACGTGCTGCTATCAAAAGGCTTTGAAGTAGAAATGTATACCGGCACGCCCCAAGGTGAGGTTGTCGGTCTTTCCGATCGCATAGTCGCCAATTTAGAGGGATTTGTCCGGGAGCCTGATAGCCGCAATGTGGAGTACACGACTGCCCCGCTGTGCAGCTACGATCGCCTGCTGTGCGCCCTAGTCAAGCCCAGAGTCCGGCTGCGCGAGTATCTCAAACAATTGGGCGACTATACCTTGCTGCCTGGAAGTACCCTATCTCTCGGCGGGAGCGATCGATTTTACCGCTCCGATCCCAACAACCCCTACCATACCTACATTGAGCAAACCTACGGCACCAAAGTCGTTACCGCCAGCATTCACATCAACATCGGCATCTCCCAACCAGAACTGCTGATGCGCGCCATCCGCCTCGCCCGCGTCGAAGCACCGCTTTACCTTGCCTTGAGCGCCTCTTCTCCGTTTCTCGACGGCGAAGTCACGGGCTACCATTCCACTCGCTGGGGTTTGTTTCCCAAAACTCCCGCCGTCGTCCCCCTGTTTGAAAGTCACAAGCATTACATCCAGTGGACTGAAGAACAGTTAGAACTCGGCACCATGCAAAATGTCCGCCATTTGTGGTCTGCTGTGCGCCCAAATGGCGATCGGCGCCCCTACTGTCTCAACCGCCTCGAACTCAGAATTTGCGACCTCGAAGTCAATCCTCTGGCTTTATTGGCCATCACTGCCTTGCTAGAAGCTCGCATTTGGCAATTGATGGAAGACCCCAGTTTAGATCCTTTACAACTGAGCACCTTGCCGGCGGCTACCCGCAACCAAGACTTAGTTGCTCTCACAGATGCCAACGAAATTTCTGCATCCAGGCAAAGTTTGGATGCCGAACTCATCCACTGGCAAGATGGCAGAAAGATTTTGGCACGAGATTGGATTGAGGAAATTTACCAGGAGGTGTTCCCTCTTGCCAAGAAACGCGGCTTTAGTTGCTTTCTCTCGCCTCTCAAAAAGATTCTCCGGGAAGGTAACACCGCCCAGCAATGGTTGAAGCTGCACGAGGACGGTTTGGACACCCGCAGTATTATTCTCCAAGGGATTGATGGCATGGCTCACCAAGAATGGGAGCTCGAAGACAATTTGTGCGCCCAGTTAGTTGCCTAAACTATCTGCCATTCCCATCGCGGGGGCTTCTCACTAGCCCCTGGCTGTCCGTACTCAGCCCACAATTCCCATAGCCCGAATTTTGGGAGAATGAAAAATTTGCCAAGCACAGCCCCAAAAAACAAATCAGAATATTTAATCAATCGCACTTTACAGAGGTTATAAATAAAAGCTATAACTGCTATCTACTTTTTAGGTATATTTATACTTCTCCCCAGAGCTGTCTTTTGCGTTTTTAATTAGCTTCATGCCCCAACTTGTCTTGATTCACCCGCAAATCCCCCCGAATACTGGCAATATTGCCCGCACTTGTGCTGCTACAGGCACGGAACTGCATTTAGTCGGCCCGCTGGGCTTTGAAATTACCGATCGCTACCTGAAACGCGCTGGCTTAGATTACTGGCCCTACGTTAACCTCCAATGTCACGAAGATTTGCCGGCTTTTCTGGCTTGTCGCCAACAGCGAGGGGGGCGATCGATCGGATTCAGCACTGGCGGGCGATGCAATTATGCCGAATTCCAATTTCAGCCAGACGATTGGCTGATGTTTGGCTCGGAAACTGTCGGCATTCCCCAATTCGTCTTAGATGCCTGCGATGCCACAGTTTTTATTCCCATGAGCCAGCCTGGAGTTAGGAGTTTGAACCTCTCTGTTAGCGCCGCTGTGGGCTTATTTGAGGCTAAACGACAGTTGGGCGAACTCGGATAAATCTCGATCGACACCTACATACACATATAGATATTTAATCGCTGCTAGGGGCTGCTAAACCTTGATTTAAATATAAGAAATTTGTATCAAAGCGGTGAAATTCTAGATAGCTTTGATTAATATATTTTATTCATCCCAAAACATATTGTTATCAGCAATACAAAATTGCTCCCTAGATGATTAAGCTAGAAAAACAGAGGATTTCAGGGACTTAGGATACCAGGGATCGCCGTATTGTGCCTTGCTGCTATTGATATCTAGTAAATATACGGTTGTAGGTTGTCCGGAAATTAGCATAAAGTCGGATAATAGGTGAGAATCTTAGGCCGTGCCGGAACGCAAATTTTATTTGTTCGTTCCAGCTATTGCGGCGTAAGGCTTGTGGGTGTAAATTCAGCAGGTTTGACCGAGAATTTGAAAATTAATTACGGTTCGAGCTTGTCTAAATTTAAAAAGCAAGGTAATCTTGCCTAAGCATGATAGCTGTCAACAATCAAAATATTTTTGGTGGTTGATTTAAATTCAGCGTCATGGAATACCCTTGAGTGTTTCCAAGGACAGTTAGCGCTTCTCAGTAGGAGGTCGTTTTTTTGAAACGAACATATCCCCAAATTAAGCCTGTTCAGGCTAGTGAAATCGACGGAGACGGTTCATCAGAACCGTCCAAGCAGACAACGCTCAGCACTGGCAGAGTTCGCTCTCTCGCCACGATCGGGCTGGCAATATCTGTAGGTGCTTCAGGCATCCTGCTGCCGAGAAATGGAGACAGCGCTCGCGCGTCTGAACTCGCAACGGCAGCAAAATCTACCGCAGAAGTACAGCCAATTTCGGCAAATGCACCCGCTACCTCGGCACAAGTTGACGGTTCCCGGGCCGAACAGGCAGGGGTTAAGGTTCAACAGGGACAAACCCTCTGGGAGTTGTCTCGGGACTATGAAGTTGCACCGCAGGCACTAGCAAGTGCCAACGGCATCAAACTCGATACCGTACTCGAAGTTGGCCAAGAACTCAGAATCCCGACTGCGATGGCAGCGGCTCCACAACAGAACGCCGGCAATACTGCCGCGGTCGATCCCGAACAAAAGTTAAATCTGACTGGCTCCGAGTCGTTGGATAGTGCAACTTCGTCATGGCAGCCAACCTCCGCGCCAGACCAGGAGACGATATCAGCACAAAGCTCGATCGAAGACCCTAACGCAGACTGGGCGATAGACAGTCTGAAAAAACAGGAAAACCGCACCACAGCATCAGGTCGGCCCCTGTCGGAGTCCTCGGTAAGAGCAAATTCATCTACATCTGCTGTAACGACTCTGGCATCCCCAGACTCTCCTACTCAGACAGCAATTCCAGACCTCAATACTACACCAGTAATTCTCAATGGCGGTGTCGGTCAAGCAGGCTCTGGCGATCGAGCATTCGAGTCCATTGAACAGTCTCTGGTAACACCCGGTTTGCCTTCGGCTGTGGTAGTCCCCCCCGCAGGCAGTACCGCCGCGCCAGAAACGGTACTGTACAGCGTCCGTCCGGGAGATACCCTAGATGCGATCGCCAAAGGTTACGGCGTATTGCCCAAAGAGCTGATCGCAGCCAACAAGCTCGGCAACCCCAACTTGCTGAATGTAAATCAACAGCTAAAAATTCCCCAAGTTGGGTCAAATAATCCAGCGGTGCAGGCGGCAGCCTCTGATTCTGCCTCCTACTCTAGATCTCTGTGGTCAGCAGCTTCGGTTCCCGCATCTTTGAACCAGAGTTCCTCTACCCCGGAAAGAACCGACTCGATAGCAGCATCCGCTCCTACAGCGCCTGTTGTCTCTCCCCTAGGGAACTTGGAAGGCCTGAACAATATTTCAGCGCCGATGGTTCCCAAAATCAACAGCATTCCGCTAACTCAAGTTTCTCAAACTATTAGCGACCCCGGTAAACTGGAGCTTCAAGGCGAACCAACTTTTACAGGTGCCGTTGACACCAGTGCCCTGCCTCAGCCAGCAAGTGCAACTGCTACCGCCATCGCTACGGGAGAATACCCCCAGCCGGTCAGCTTTTTGCCAAATGCTAGCGACCAGGGTTTAAATGCAGCGGACGGTAGCGCTTTACCTGAGTCGAATTCCGAGGCCCGTCCCGCAGGTCAGGCTCTCAACCCTTATGCCGAACGCTTGAGGGCTGAAGTTGGCAGGCTGCGAGAGGAATATCGCGCCGAACGCAATTCGATCGGCGTAAATGCAGTGTCCCTAGCTCCAACTGAGCCGGAGACTACTTTCGCCTCGACCAACCCGTCTCAAGAACTCCCAAGTGTAAATCCTGACCTCTACACTCCCGAGTACCCTGGGGCTGTGCAGAACGAAATCAGCAGACCGCCTTCGAGAGATTGGTCAGAGCAGGTTCAGAAGCAGCAGCAAGAGCGTTTTGACCCGGCTCGCGCCGCCGAACTCCAACCGATCGACCTGACGCCGAACTCGACTCTCGATCGGCCTGTGGTAGCAACGGCTCCTTTGGGTTCCCAGGGTTACGACCCCCTCAGCAACCCGTCTATGGGACGCATGGTTTCTCCAGAACTGCCTCCGCTTTCGGGCCCTGATACTTATCTGCCTAACGGCAAACAACGGTCTGCCAACGGGTTTATTTGGCCGGCTAAGGGCGTTCTCACTTCTGGCTACGGCTGGCGTTGGGGACGGATGCACAAGGGAATTGATATTGCAGGGCCGATCGGTACGCCAATTATGGCCGCCGACAACGGGGTGGTTACCTATGCACAGTGGAACGATGGCGGCTACGGCTATCTGGTGGAAATTACCCATGCAGACGGCTCAGAGACGGTCTACGCCCACAACAGCCGAATTTTGGTGCAAAAGGGTCAGACAGTCGCTCAAGGCGAACAGATTTCAGAAATGGGCAGCACCGGCTTCAGTACCGGGCCGCACTTGCACTTTGAAGTCCATCCCGCCGGACAGGGTGCAGTCAATCCAATGGCTTTTCTGCCTGACGATAGCTCTAGCGCTTCTAGGTAACAACTGGTCGGAAGTTATGGGTTTTGACTCATTATCAAAACTCATGACTTTGACTAGGAGTTATTAGAAATAATGTTGGATGGCAAGCAGCCATAGCTCACCATACCGTGCTACGATAGTAAATCGTGAAGTGAATTTGGCTCAGTGGCGCAGTGGTTAGCGCAGGGGACTCATAAGCCCAAGGTCGCAGGTTCAAATCCCGCCTGAGCCATCATTTCATTTAAAAAACCGCGCTCTCAATTTTGAGAGCGTGTTTTTTTGATTTTTTGACCAAAAAAATGGGATACAAGCCCCTTATTCAGTGGCCGGCTTTTCTTGATTTCTAATATATTCCTTCAAAACTTCTAAAGGCGCACCTCCTACAGAAACAGCAAAATAACTAGGACTCCACAAAGCTTCTTTGTGGGGTTTTTCGTGTCCAGCCTGTCCGTACCGACGACTGGAAACGCCTTTTAATGCGTTAACAATTTGAGATATCGACAATTTAGGCGGATACTCAATCAGCGCATGAACACGATCGCCTTCGCCATTGAACTCTAGCACTTGAAAGTTCATTTTTTGGGCTACATCTCGAAATGATGTTTCAATCAAATCAAGGCTGTCACTCGTAAATACAGACCGACGATATTTTGTTATGCAGACCAAGTGCATTTTAAGTTCTGTAACAGAATGGCGCTCCCGGCGGTAAATGTTGTCATTATTTGCAAACCAATATATGATCAAGCCTACAGACCAATATTTATTATAACCATGAAGGCGAGGTTCAAGTACAGATTTTATCCGACAACCGAACAAAACCAGAGCTTGGCTCAGTTGTTCGGTTGTGTGAGGGTGGTCTGGAACGATAGCCTAGCTCTCTGCAAGCAGTCTGAAAAAAAGCCAAGTTCGGCCCACCTACAAAAAATTGTGATAACCCAAGCGAAAAAGACCGAAGAAAGAGCTTGGTTGGGCGAAGTTTCCAATATTCCTCTACAGCAATCTGTAGCGGACTTGGAAACAGCTTTCAAGAATTTCTTCGATTTCTGTAAAGGAAAGCGAAAAGGTCGTAAAGTGGGTTATCCTAAGTTCAAAAAAAGAACAAACAGTCAGTCTGCGCGATTTCGGATTGGAGGCTTTTCTCTGAAAAATAGCGGTGTCTATTTAGCCAAAATTGGTATTGTCAAACCAATATGGTCAAGAACACTGCCCTCTGAGCCTAGCTCGGTCACAGTAATCAAAGATTGTGCCAATCGTTATTTCTTGAGTTTTGTAGTAGAAGTTCAATCCATTCCATCTGAGGCGAAAAACCCAAGTATCGGAATCGATTTGGGGATTAAAACTTTTGCAGTGATGAGTGATGGCGAAAAAGCCCAAAGTCCTAAATACAAAAAGTTAAACAAGAAAATTCGCCAACTTCAGCGCAAGGGGGCCCGCCAGCCGAAAGACTCTAAAAGGAGAAACGTAACACGAATCAAGATCGCTAAATTGCACAACCGCATTGCCGACACCCGTAAGGATTTCCTGCACAAATTATCAACCAAAGTAGTTAACGAAAACCAAGTGATTGTTTTGGAAGACTTGAATGTGTCAGGGATGGTAAAAAATCGCAAACTTTCGCGGGCAATTAGTCAGCAAGGGTGGAGAGAATTTAGAACTTTGTGCGAGGCTAAGTCCCAAAAGTTTGGCAGAGAGTTTCAAGTGATTAGTAGGTGGGAACCTACTAGCCAAGTTTGTGCAGACTGTGGTTTTAAGTGGGGTAAGATTGATTTATCTGTTCGTTCAGTGCTTTGTGTTAGTTGCGGTACGCTCGCAGATAGAGATCAAAACGCTTCGAGGAATATAGATAAAGTCGGGATGGGGAATCGCCACGACTTAAAACGGGCGCAGAGGGATTGTCAGACTACGCTTGCGGAGCAGAACCCGATGAAGCGTCAAGAATCACCGCTCTTTTAAGACGGTGAGTATTTCAATATGATATATTTGTAACAGTTCGTAAAAAAGGAAACAACATCTATGACAAGTGAATGCCTCCGGGTTGGTCAAGCTGCACCGGATTTCGCAGCAACAGCCGTAGTGGATCAGGAATTCAAGACAGTTAAACTGTCAGACTATAAAGGCAAAAAGTATGTAGTCCTGTTCTTCTATCCCTTGGACTTCACCTTTGTGTGCCCGACTGAGATTACAGCATTTAGCGATCGCCATGAGGACTTCAAGAAAATCGATACCGAAATCCTCGGCGTATCCGTTGACAGCGAATTCTCTCACCTCGCTTGGATACAAACAGACCGCAAATCAGGCGGTATCGGCGACATCAACTATCCCTTAGTTGCTGACCTCAAAAAAACAATTAGTTCCGACTACAACGTCCTAGACCCTGAAGCCGGTATTGCCCTCAGAGGTCTGTTCATTATCGACAAAGAAGGCATCATCCAACACTCTACTATCAACAATCTTGCCTTCGGCCGCAACGTAGACGAAACCCTCCGCACACTGCAAGCTATTCAACACGTCCAGTCTCACCCCGATGAAGTTTGTCCCGCAGGCTGGCAGCCCGGTGACAAGACTATGACTCCCGACCCGGTTAAGTCCAAAGTATTCTTTGCTGCGGTCTAACTTCATACTTTTGAGTTTTAGGGGCGGTGCCTGTGAGTGCCCGCCCGCTTGGTTTTGAGTTAAACAGTTTTTAATTCAAAACTCAAAACCTTCCCCCCAATTCCCGATTCCCGATTCCCCATTCCCAAATTAGGAAATATGCTGACTTCTACAGATTTTAGCGGCTTGTTAAATCAGCGGTTTTTCCAAAATTTATTGCCTGTTCCCGCCACTAATGTTCTGAAGCTGGGACAGATAACTCCTGATTTTGAACTGCCGGATATTAATAATGGTAAATTGGTGCGACTGTCGAATTACCGCGGCGATAGACCGGTAGTTCTGGCTTTTACGCGGATTTTTACTGAAAAGCAATATTGCCCTTTCTGTTTTCCCCACATTAAGGCTTTGAATGAAAGCTGGGAAAAATTTGCCGATCGCAATATAGAATTATTGATGGTCACCAGCACCGACGATCGCCAAAGCCAAATTGTGGTTAAAGATTTAGGCTTGAAAATGCCCCTGCTTTCCGATCCAGGCGTAAGAGTGTTTCGCACTTATCAAACCGGTCAAGCTTTGGGCGCTCCTTTGCCCGCTCAGTTTGTTTTGGATAGAGATGGAAAACTGCTATTTAAACATTTGTTTTCTTTCATCGACCACAATGCTAGTGTGGAAACTTTGCTGAAATATTTCGACAAGCAAGAAGACGGCAATACCCTATCCTAATACTTTGGTTGAAAAACCCGCTTTCTAAATACCCCTGCTTCCGCGAACTATGGAAGTTTTTAACCGCAGATACACGCAGGTGTACGCGGTTATTTTTATGTTTGGCGATAAATCATATCATGTCCAGTCTACAACCATAACAAAAAGCGTTCGTAGTGCGGACGACTCGCACTACGAACAGGGACACGATATAACTCGTTGTGCCAATTCTCAGGGCGGAATACTCCGATGTTCGATCGGCATTAATCTAGACTATAGCTGGAATATAGCTAGCACCAGTTTAAGCCGATGTCGTCTCCAAAAGGTCGATCGAGTAAAATTGAATTCAGCGTCTTAGCCTCGCACCCTGAGTTGTTGACAGGTTTAGATGCGTGGCTGCGGCTGGGCTTGATCGAGCCCGCTGAGGTTGAGCAATTGTGCCGACAATATTTAGTTTGTCCCCTGCCCGAACCCTCAAAGACGATCGCCCCAATTACTCAATCAAAAATACCCGCTCTCTCAACACAAAAAGCATTGCCCAGCACCGCTAAAAACGTTCGAGAGCGCGCAGAAACCGCTCGCAGCCCTAATTTTGTCGCTCAAATTTTGCACTCGTTCATAGCCGAAATTAGCGTCGTGTGGCTGTTATTTTTAGGAGTGTTCATGGTAGTTGTCTCCTCTGGAGTCTTAGCTGCTAGTCAGTGGGAAAGATTTCCGGCTGCCGGACAATATGGAGTTTTGTTAGCTTATACTTTAACATTTTGGGCGATTAGCAGTTGGGCTAAAAAACAGGCTAATTTGCACTTGACTGCTCAAACTTTGCAAGAAGTAACACTGTTACTGGTGCCGATTAATTTTTGGGCGATGGACACTTTTGGATTGTGGCAATATCCCTGGAATTGGGCCGTAGCAATCGCCGCTGCACTTATTTTGACTTGGATAACGCGCGGGATTATCAAATCTCAGTATGAAAGCTTGTTGGGTAAAAATGTCACTCGATCGATCGCCCTAAATCATTTGGGATTGAGTTATTTGCACTGGGGTTGGGGATTTGTAGGCTTTTCCCTAGCTGCAGTTTATTTGGGTACCGTCGGAACTACTGCTGCTGGTGTTTATCAAGTTCAACAACAACGCTTACAATCTGTCCGACGCGGGGAAAATGCTGAAACCATCGCCGCTGCTTTTACTTCCAGCCCAGATTTTCTGACTTACAAAAAAGCTGCTTTAGTAGCTTATTCTCTAGGAATTTTACTAGGTCGGGCGATATTTGTCAAGGGCGTAGATATCGCTCAAATGGGTTTAGCTTTGGGGATTTGCGGCGTGCTTTTAGCATGGTTAGATTGGCAGCACCCTCTCGCATCTCGGACTATTACAAATAATATATCCGACAACCAAAATCCCGGCAGCTTTTTTAACTGGCAATTAGCCGGAGGGGCTTTATTAGGTTTAGGCTGGCTGGTTTGTTTTCGCGAAATTCCCCTACAGGCGATCGCAGTTAGCGGATTGGCTGTGTGGTTTTTTTATAGCCGCTTAGTGCGGTTTTGGCAAAAGTTTGATTTGCTAATGCTTGAAGCGGCAGGAATTCAAACGATTTGGCTGTTTTGGCGAGTTGTTCCTTTAGGGATTAAAACACAATTTTCTACATTTTTAACTCAGCTTACCAACTCTGGGCAAACTCCTTGGGTTTTGTGGGGTGTTTTGCTCTTGCCTTATTTAATTTTAACCGCAGGTGTGGCGCAGTGGCTCTACCGATCGCGCAAGTTTCAACTTGCCCGTTTTGGTGAAAATCTTGCTCTCGGTTTGGGCAGTGTTTTAACTGTTATTAGTTTCGTCAATCCTTTTTGGCGATCGATCAATTTATTGGTTTCTACTTTAACTTTAGCTTGGATTGCCTGGAAATACGTCATCCCCGATAATTCCCGGCGATTCTCAATCCCAGATTCGGCAGTCGATAGCCAGCGAAATCCGGCATTTTTAGTTTACCTGACTCACATTCTGGGTTTAGGCACGATCGCTTCGACAATTGACTTATTTTTGCCTAACCAAACACCCCATATTTGGGCAGGAATTTTATTGCTGTTTATGGCTGCTGAATGGGGATTTTTTGTCTGGATGAAAGCAGCAAATATCAGAGAAAATTCTGCCTTTTTCCGCTGGCATCCTGCATGGTTTCAAAGTTCTTGGAACCTGGGTTTAGGATTAGCGGGATTCAGCTTTATCTTGCTCTACAGTAATTTGCAGTCTCCGGGGGGTTTGATTTGGCTGGCCGCACCTTTGGCTTTGACTGCTGTTGCTAAATATACTGATTTTCCTCACAAACAAGTCGCCAGTACATTCAGCGCGATCGCCCTAATATTAGCGCAATTTCTGATTTTGAGTTTTCCCGGATATCAGTTAATCGCTTTGGGTTTGGCTGCTGCGTTGATGTTAGTCAATACTTTCTATTTGGTAGAGGTACCGGCGGCTGCAATTTGTGTCGGATTTAACTTGGGTTTTGTAGCTGCGGTAATCGATCGATTAGGTTTTGTATCTGGTTGGGCTTGGGGAATTGCTGGGGCGATCGCACTTTTGTGTCTCTGGTTGTTTCGCAGCACGATTGTTCGTGTTTCCAGCCGTTTCCCTCAGCCTTCTCGATTAGCTCAAATTTACGATCGAGCTTTAGATGGTTGGGCTGTCTTACTCGCCAGCTTGCTGTTGACAACTATTACTTTTTATTCTTTTGAACTCTACGCACGCCCTACCTTCAATTTCTCCGCCTCTGCTGAAGTATTGGCTGCTACTTTGGTAATCATGGCTGCGATTGTTTTCCGAAGTTTGCACCAACTTTCGCCTCTGGCAATTTATGCTTTGGCTTGGAGTTTGGAGTTGCTGACAGCAGTCGGTTTGAGTTTTGTCGATCGCACTGCGATTAATTTGGCTGTAGCGAATATTGCGATCGGGTTGTTTGCACAATTGATGGGCGATTGGTGGCGGCGGCGCAATTCCGACAATCGCACAATTTTACCCAGCATTCACGTTATACCTTTGGTTTACGGGTTGTTGGGTTTGATTTTGCGATCGCAAACTTTTGCCAATTGGACTGGTTTAACTGTGTTTGGTGCGTCTTTAATTGCGATCGGCATTGGTAGGCGCGAGCAACAATTCAAACCCCTGGTTTATTTAGGATTAATTGGTGTCTCGGTTTCTGCTGGCGAGTCAGTGATTTATCAACTTTTGCAAACACCGGGAGGCTCTTTTGGCGACGGTTTAATTGTGCTAGCAACCCTCGGTACAACTTTAACCTATATATATCGCATTTTGTCTCCTTGGCTCAGCAACTATTTGCATTTAACTAATGCGGGGTTGAAAATATTTGGTCACCTGCACTGGGTTTTGAGCAGCGTGCTCCTGATTTTGGCTTCTACCAACGATATTAAATCAGGGATAAATTTAGGATTAGTCACTGGTGCTTTATTAGTGCAGTACGCTTTCTTGCAAGGGCGAAATAATCTCGATCGCCTGTGGGCAGAAATTTGGATTTACTTGGGCTGGCTAGAAGCCTTTGGAGTCCGGCTTTATTGGATAAATACGCCTTTAGTCAAGTACATTTCCGGGCCGCTGGGGCCGTGGAAAGTTGCTTTCGCTTCTTTATTTGCCTATTTCATTTACATTTTACCTTGGGATAACTGGGGTTGGTCAAAAAAACCTTGGCGGATAATTGCTTCGCTGATTCCCGCAGTAGCTATTTTGGAATCTCCGGCTAAGTTTTATCCGATTAGCTGGTTGATAGCTGCCGCGTTTTATATTTTCCTAGCTTGGGAAAAGCAGGAAGTCCGTTTTACCTACGTGAGTGTGGCCATAATTGACTGGCTATTGTTGCAGTGGTTTGCACAAATGGGATTGACTCAGCCTGAATACTACTTTACTCCTTTGGGGCTTTCTTTCCTTTACGTTGCTCAGTTCGTGAAGCGTAGCTATCCCGTAGGGAATCGCGCTTTGCAGTTACCAGCCCAAAAAACCCTGCGCCACACTCTGCGAATCCTCGCCACGGCGCTGATTTGCGGGTTGCCTCTTTTGACTCAGCAAAGCCACGGTTTACTAGCGGGGGCTTTTAGTTTGCTAGCGATTGTGGCTGGTTTGGCGCTGAGAGTGCGGGCGTTTTTGTTTGTGGGGACAGGAATTTTCTTAATCAATGTTTTCTATCAGTTAGTAGTGCTGATTTTCGATTATCCATTGATTAAATGGGCGATCGGTTTGGCTTTTGGGATTGTATTTATCTGGATTGCTGCTACTTTTGAAACTCGGCGCGATCGCATTTCTGCTTTTGTGCAGCATTGGGTTGTACAGTTCCAATCTTGGGATTGAATTTTCCGCAAGACACCTCTTCGTTTCATTCCCTCGCTCTTCTTCAAAGTATCTGCGTTAATCTGCGTCGATCAGCAGGGCATCTGCGGTTGCTCTATCAATCAAAGATTTATGCACTTGCTCGTCTAATCAAATCCTGTTGCCCCGGAAGAGCGGGTTTACCAAAACTATAATTTTCTGCGATAAAATGTAAAAAAAACGCCCTTTTTTTTGGGGTCAAAGGCTTGACATTCCAGGCTTAAAAAGGTATTATATAATAATGGGAGTGGTAGCAATTTTCAAATTTAAGCCACCACTTCCATTATCTAAAATATACCTTAAAAATCAACTAAAATCAATAGGTAAAAACACTTTTTTTGCGCCGCGACTTGAGAGTCTAAATTAACAAGAATCAGCAAATAATTATAGGCAAAGGTGGGCAGAAACCCACCGTAAAGCAGAGCTATTAATTGTTTAATCTAACTCTGGATCGCCAGGTCGATCGAACACAATCTCAAAGATTCCCGATCGCACAAACTTGCACAAAGCCCTTAAATGTTCATCTGCATCTTGGCGATTGCAGAAACGCGCAACAGCGTGATTTCGAGCATCAGGCAAAACCCGCACAATCACCCAAGGTTTGGCATAATCCGGCTTTATTGACACTCCCCGGTCTAAAGACACGGGGATTCTTAAGGACAAACTTTGGGGGATGAATCCGCCCAAAGTTTAATTC